>CALEAW010000001.1 GCA_937943605.1 uncultured Sutterella sp.
TAGGTCGTTAACTCACTCCTGAGCGTCGAGAGTAAAAAATCGCTGGAAGTTAACGCCCGAGATAAATGGTTGTGGACTCAAAATCCTTTAGCGTGTCGTACAGCTTTTCACCATTCGGTCCAAAATAGCTCTCTTTTGAAGGCTCGCTACCATAAATGTACTGACCACCAATGATGTCATCGTTGTAGGTCGTCTTCGTCAAATCAATGTTCTGACCTTCAAGAACGAACTTTGCATGCGCCGGCGCAACTGTTGCGGCCACAGCAGCAATCACGGCAATATGAATGAGTGAGTATGAGGCGTGTTTCATAACAACCGATTCCTTGTTTTCTTGAAAACTCTCAGTCAAAAGAATTCAACTTCATCTCTTCTCGAACAAGCCGTAACTTTGCGACATCCATTGTCATTGTTATAGACATACAGTTCCAACCATGGTTAACTGATCTGACTCGAACCCATTCGATTAGTCGCTTTGAATTCTTTCTTTAATCGAGCTATTAAAAAGTGTGAACCGATCGCCTTATGTCAAACCACGGGTTTCTACGTATAGGTTCTACTTATTTATCACTGCCACTCGAGCCCTTTTGCGTCTTTAAATAAACTCAGTCACTGAACATCTCTGCATTGCGCCTGATGATTTTCATATCATGCAAATCCGTTAATCTTCAAGATTCAATTTACGAATGGAACTTATCGCTAAAGATGCACCATTCACTAACGCCTATACGTTGCCACTACGCAACGTCACACAAATATCCGAAGATTTCAGCTTATCAGCGACTCTAACTACGAGGGCGTACCTACTTATTGATTCGACTCATCTCGAAAGCAGTCATAGAAATCGGCAAATCTCGTCCTAACAGACACTCTCTGAACCATACCTTCACTGTGGAGCATTAAAGAGCGAAGATTTGATTAAATCTTCATTAGGCATCTCACTTTAGGCCACGACATACATCTGGGAGTGTCAGCACTTTCAAACGCGAACTAATACTACATTCCCTTCTTTATTTCGTATGCCAATCATCAAAGAACTAGCTTCATGAAATTCCACTTCGCTGTATTCCCTAATCAGTATTAAGACACTTCAAAATAAATTCACCTATCTCACAAATCAAAATCAGCCCAGATAGTTTGAGATAGCTTTAGATGGATTCTTTAATTTTAAAAAGTGGGTCTAAGCAATAAGACAGTGATATATCGTTGTTTTTTAGCAACTGTACTTTTTAGCCGTTTCTAGATGCTAGTTCTCAGAACTTCTTCCATCCCACAGTCATTCCCTTGAGAGAAGTAGGAAAACCTTAACAAAAAAGTCAAGGAGGAGAAACGGCAACCTTTGCATCTCAGGTTGTTATTCGTTCTAGGTAGTTGTACGGTAAATAAAGAAGTCAAAGAACGCGACTTGCCTTTCTAGAAGAAACGCTAGCTTACTAAACGATACGTAGTTCGAGACATATTAAAAGGACATTATGATGACATTCAATAAATTACCGGCCTGGCAATCTTCGTTAGATCGTAGATTTCACCGTTTACCAATTGTGATCGCAACGGCTTTGGTGTGTACATCTCTCCAAGCCAATCCTACTATCGACTTTAACGGTTCAAACCAGTGGAAAGACTATCTTGATGATGGTACTCATCTTGAACATATATCAGTGAACGATGAGTCGAGTGAAATAAATAAAAAAAATTGGACTATCAAAGTAGGAGAAGATGGCAAAGGGACATTATTTTTTGGACCTGTAAACAATAATAAACCTTTAGAAGTTAATGGTTCGCTGATACAAGCCTATGGAACCAACGATGAACTTGGGATTTCTATTGACGGGAATTTAACCATTGAGAACGCACATTCAAATGGAATTTATTCAGGTTTTATATTGGGTAGGTATAATAAAGAACCAAATTATGGCAGTCATTATTGGTATGCAGGTAAAGGCTATTTTAATATAACCGGCGATCTATCAATTAAAAATTCGACTTCAGACGAATATGGCATATACCTTTACAGTCCAAACGAATACACGAATAAAGATTCAAGTATAAATTTTTTAAATATTCATATTGAAGACACAAAGGTTAGAGAAAAGTTATTTTGTATATACGATACACCATCATTTTCATCCAAGAACATCACAATCAAAGGACAACCCACAAACTTAGAAAACAACAAATCATTTACGACAAGCGCCAGTGTATTATTAGATGTACGAGCCGACGGTGATATTAATACAGGCGACATAAATATAGATAATGTTTACGTTAAAGATAACACAGGCTCTGAAATCGGAGATATCATCCTTTTAACAAGTTCAAATGGAAAAATCAAAACAGGTTACATCAATGTCTCTAACTCTGTCGGCTCAGGAGATGTTGTTATCCTGGCTGGAAAGTCCGTAAAAGCTAGCGACATTAATGTAAAGACTATAAACCTGATCGACCGTAGAGCAAGACATATCGTAGGGATTAGCGGTGAATATTTTGATGTAGGCGAGATTAACGTTGACAACATTTCATTTATTCAAGACTCGCGCCACGATTACGATCCTAAAAGTATCGTTCATATCGAACAAAGAAAAAGTAATCATAATTATAAATCTATAATTTCTTCAATTAATGCCTCGAATATTAACTTTGAAGACTCCCAAGACGACCATCACTTTTGCGCCATAAAAATCAACAACTCCAACAACCTCCACATAAACTCAATTTCAACTTCATCCATTAAAAATTTTCATGTTTATGATGATTTCAGCAATGATTTAGAGACAACAGGTCTTTTACTTACAGATTCGCAAGTTACAATCAACAACGCAATGATAAATGACATTTCAAGCCATAACACATCATTCGGAATAATAGAAATCAATAAAGACAAAAACAACAGCTCAAAGCATTTAAAATCAAACAATCTTACAATAAAAAATATTAACGGGAAGTTTTTATCCGTAGGTTACTTTTCACCCATTAATCTTACACCCAACCAAAATCAGTCTCAAATTGAATTTTTAACTATAGAAAACATAAGTCATCAATTAGCTGACAACACACAAAATTCAAAAGCTCAATGCTTCGGAATTTATTTATCAAATAAAGAGTTATCTATTTCAAATCTCAGCACCACGGGTATCGTAGGCAATTCATATACTGCTGACATAGTTGCCACAAACTCTTCAGAAGTTAGTATTGCTAACGCAATTATTAATTCACAAAATCTACCGGCTATCAATATCAATAAAGAAAAAACAGTGAAAGGAGTCGCAATTTACGCTGACAATAGCACGGTCTCTATTAATAAAGGATATGTGTCAGGGGATGCCATCATTAACAACTCCTCCACGTTAAATCTAGGTTCAGATACATTCACAGACAAAAAAACCACAGAAAATATAAATATCGGCAATTACCTTTCAAATATTTATGTCACCAACAACGCAAAAGCTAATATTGCATTGGGAAAAAAATCATACTTAGAAGGTGTAATTGACGACTATTGGAACGACCACAGTTCTCGTGATTATCATTTATATTCTCCAGGACAATTTTATGAGGATTCAGAAAAACTAGAGCCAGAAAAAATTACAATATCATCTTCCGGCACAGCTAACCTCACACTCAACGGCGGCACTTGGCACGCCACAGGCGAAAGCTTCGTCACCAACCTAACCTTTGGCGATCAAGCCGGTACATTGGATTTGCGCTCCAAAGGTCACTATGACGTTTTGGTTAAAAACTTAAAGGGCAACGGTCAAGTCCACATGCTCTTTGGCACGAATGAGCAAGACGCTGGAGGTTTGATTCATACGGATATGCTCTATGTTCAGAACTTGGATGAAAATGCCAAGCTCACGATCTACGCCCACCCAGATGATTCTGTCACGTCTTTAGAAGACCTGAACGGGCTTCATTTTGCGACGACTAATAAGACTAACGGTGGACAATTTAATGTCGTTTTGCAGGATCAAGGTTTTCTCGATCTTAACCTCCCTGTCACCAGTGAGTCCTACGATCCTAATAGCGCTATTAACGAAGCCTATAACGGTCACGGCAATGGTGACAGTGAAAAGCCGGGTGATGCAGTCATTGACGACATTTTCCAAAACGGTGGTACGAATTGGGTCATTCAAACTGATGGGCTCACTCCAACACCCAAACCAGATCCGAAACCTGAACCGCAGCCACAACCAGACCCACAGCCACAGCCTCAGCCACAGCCTCAGCCCCAACCTGAACTTTCGACTGTCGGCAGCACCCTGTTAGCTACAGCTCGCAGCAATTACTGGACAGCGGTTGAAATGGATCGCCTCAACAAACGTTTAGGTGACGCTCGCTACGCTAATGGCGATGATGGTGTTTGGTTACGTATGCGCTATGAATCGAATGGCACGAATTCTGGCTACGGTGACTTTGAAAGTGATGCAGTTACCTATCAGTTAGGGTTTGATCATGCCTTCAAGCGCAACAACGGTCGTTGGATTGTTGGTGGTGCAGTCGACTACAAGGATGCTGATGTTGATTACAAGTCGATCACTGGTGAAGGTAGCACTGACCGTTTAGGCCTCAAGGTCTACGGCACTTGGCTTGGTGACAACGGTGCGTATGTCGACGTCAACGCAATCTGGGGCAATCTCTCGAACAAATTCGACATTGTGAATGGTCTTGGGGAAAAGATTAAAGCGGACTACGACAACCACATCATGGGCGTTTCTGCTGAAACCGGTCATCGATTCACATTAGCGAATGGCTTCTTTGCCGAACCACAAATGCAACTCCAGTATTTGCGTGTCACGGATGCCAACTACAGCACCTCTCAGGGCACACGTATGGTGCACGAAGACTTTGACTCTGTGATCAGCCGTGTTGGCTTGAGAAGTGGCATGTCATTTGGTCAAGCTAAGGAACATACGGTTTACGCCAAGGCTGACTGGATGCACGAATGGGCTGGCGACCAAAAGATCAAGGTTTATGACGTCACCACAAGTCGCTCTGGGTTCGATGCTTCGATCGACAATAAGGGTAGTTGGTATGACGTAGGCTTTGGTGCTCAAGCGAAGTTGTCTGATGCGTCCTATGGCTTCGTTGACATGGAATATCGCTTCGGTAATAGTCTAGACAAGAGCTGGGTCGTTAATGCTGGTGTCCGCTACGCCTTCTAAACCAACTTAACTTCATTCTCCTCTAACCTAACGGGGCAGTCTCCATCAAGAGATTGCCCCGTTAGTTTCAGGCACGCAACCTCTAGCAACGCACCCGCCCTTTCGTTATTCGGCCTTAATTAACAAATGTCGGCACCACCAAATTTTGCATCCATTCAGGCGATTCTCCTTTCTTATCCTTTTCTTCATGCCACTTCTTCCAACGGCTTTGCCCATCAACACCACTGCACACCATAAGTACTTCCACTTCTTCGGTTTGAGTCTCAACTGTGTTACAGCCAAAAAACACAATGGCGGACTTGTGATGCCACTTCGCAAAGCTTAGTAACGCTTCACGCATTTCCCCAAGTTCCAACGAGTTAGGGCCAAAACAGAACCAAAGGAGCCCTCTTGTCACATCTGGCTCAATAACCTTAAATAAGGGCGATGCCATCACCTGGTTAGTCGCTTCAAGCGCACGATGCTCGCCAGTTCCTTTGGCCATACCAATCAACACCGAAGGACCTTCACTCAAAATAGTCAGAAGATCTTCTACTCCAATCCCGATCGTATTTGACTGATCGAGCATGCGCGAAACGATATGGCAGCTATTCACCAAATAATCTTCAGCGCCCGACATCGGTGCACCTTCGCGCGTGGGTTCAAAGTCATCGGCATTTAAAGCCATCAAACCATAGACCAATTCACGTAACGCAGTAGCAGTCGCTTCCGCACGGGTAAAACGCTCAACATCCTTATTGGACGGCATACTCACCAAGGCCACGATGTTTGTATTCACGCGTTCAACCTTAGAAACCAAACGAAGGATCAACGCGTCGGTTGCTTCGTCACCTAGCTCAGCCATCACCCATACGAGCTTTTCGTTATCAAGCATCAGGGCCAACGTCGCATCGACCTCTTGAGGTCTGACGTCCGCCAAATTAAGATGCTTAACACTCTCCGCCTTATAGGTGGCCGCCCCCATATCGACGGTCTCCAAGACGAGATAATTGAGCGGACGCAAGGCTAACTGCGCCACCATACGTGCCCCGGCTTCCCCGACACCCACGACCTTGGTCGGGATTGGTTGATCCAAATCTACGTTAAACGAAGTCGTGTGAGTACTTGTGTTTTCAGTCACTTTTTGCTCCTAAAAAAGAACTTTGATCGATTGATCAAAATCACCTTATCAGAAGCCAAAGGACACTTTGAATTCGGCAATATTGAGGGCAGATGGCGGTGAACGCCCTCTTAGAGTAGCGAGACTCCATCAAGCCAAACCGTACCGCAACAATGGCGCACACACCACATAGCCACAGCACGACACCCTACGCCCTTGCACGCCATCAGCTATGATGGTCTTTTCAGACAAACATTCAGGTAAATAATGGAAACCTTCTCGCTCGAAGATGCCCAAAGGCACCTTACGTCTATCGTTGACGACTTGACCGAAAATCCCACCGAAGTCATCCAAATCCAAGTAGACGATAAACCAGCAGCCGTGATCCTCTCGGCCGACCACTATGCCAAACTCAAGGCACAACTGCTCGACCTCGAAATCGATTCGATCTTAAGTGAATTTCGTGAGATCAACATGGCGTTAAGCAAGAGGTAAAGCCAATACCGCCCACCACCTTTAAAACGGCACATCGTCCTCAAACACGTCCCAGGCCGTGGTGCTCGTAGCATCTTCAGGCACTAACAACATATCATGCATATCATCACGTTCAGACTCACGCTCAAGGAGCCAAACCTCTAACCGTACAAGCGCGGCATAGAGTTTCTTCCAAGATTTGATACCCGGTCGGGAGTGATTCTGTTTATGTGCGTTCGTTAAAGTCGTTTTAAACCCGACCAAAAAAGACAACTGATCTTTGAAAGAAGCCTTCTTGATTGCCTGCTTAAGCACCATAGGCGCGTGCTCTTGAAGCCAATGTTTGACGTCACGGATAGCCTGATTGAGTGCGTCAAGCTCCGCATCAGTCCAGTCACTCTTCTCTTCTTCTTGACCTTGAAGGAGTTGTTGCGCCGTCGTGAAAATCACCAGCATCGCCTTTTCTGGCGGCAAAGTTTCATCGAGTATCGCCGCTTCGGCCACCGCTTTCAGGTCTGCCATCACGGCTTGTGGTGTTCGTCCGGCCATCTCGCAAAGAGAATCAATCAAATCAGGGAGCGTTGAACCTGGTCCCACCTGAGGTTCCACATGCTCACGCGCACGCTCATAAGCCAAAGCCATGCGAGAGGCAAAGACATCAAAATTCGTTGCTGCAGCTTTCTTATATTCAGGCACCATGGCTTTGAGGGTGTCATAGCACGTTTCAGCCTTGGTCGTCAGTTCAAACACTTCTTCAGTGACGACACGTTTTTGCCATTGGCTGATGATCTCAGTCTCTACTTGACGACTGATGATCAATTCTTGGTCAAGTGGCAAATCGTCTTTAAAATTTGGCTGATGTAGGAGTAACCAATACTCAAAGCACGGATTTGTATTGGCCAAATGCATAAACGGAAAATGTTGCACTAGGTCATAGGCTTCGTGATAACGTGCATGAGAATCGCGGTCAAAGACCATCCAAACATCTGACCAAGGGCACGATCCAAGCTGACGGTCCCAAAGCACCTTGCTCGCAATGCTCTTAAAGGCCGAACCTGGATCCTTAACGGTCGAACAGTGCAGATCAACACGATCTTCTAGGCTTAAATACGCTACAAAGGCCTTGAGATACTCAAGTTCCGTTTCGCCCTCACAAAAGATGGCGATCTTTGGCATCGTTTTAGGCTCAGCTATTCGATCCTTGGTCTCTGCCTTTGCTTCCATCGCATCATCAGCGTCATCACTCGTCACACGCACGAGCGCCTCCGCAGGTTCAGCGCTGACGTTCTTTGCTAACGTCGCGTCTTGAAGTTTAGCCTTAGGTTTTTGAGCTTTCTCTTTGGATGTGCCACGCCTCGAACCAACCGTCATGGCTGCGACAAACGCTTCAACTTGCGCTTTTTCTTCGTCACGGACGTCATGCCATTGCGGATCATAACGACCAGTCGTTTGAGACACTGTGGCTACGGCCAAGCACCTTTTTCCGTCAGCATCTTCAATAAAAACCTTTCTCGAAATGCCATCAGGCAACGTGCGATAGTGAAGCGCCATTTTAAAACTCATTTATCAAACCCTTGAAGCCAGTCACCACTTCTGTGGCAGTCCGTTAACGGTGCTTAAGCTGATAGGTTGCCCAGGCTTTGAGAGTTAAGCCGAAAAACATCACCGCAATACCAGCCACCACATTGAATGTCGATACCGGCTCTTGCACCACATGATAGCCAAACCAGGCTGCGCCGCCAAAGCCCACAGGATTGCCGATATTTTGCAGGATGGTTAAGCCAAATTCGCGGCTTAGGACTGTCTTTATGATTTTGTTTTCCTTTGTCTGCATCTCACATTCCTCAATAGGTACACGTTCGTTGACGTGATTAACCACCGTCATTGATGGGCTTTAAACCTCGTTAGATCAACCCTACCAAAAGACTGTCACATATACGAAATCGGCAATATTGGACGCGGTTGGCTCAATGCCCCTTGCTGCCCAAGCCAGGTACGCCCCATCCATCAATCAAAACCCTGACGGCAAGCCATCGAAATGCACGCCTCTAAAGCGCATGGCACGCATCACTTCAAGAAGCAGTTCACAATCCAACAAAGCGCCATGGTGCGTACGACGCGCACGATTCACACCATAGTCGTCACACAAATGATCAAGGCGATTACGTCCCCGACCGCGCACTTTAACAGCAGTTCTTAATGTACAGACAATGTCGTCACAAACCGACGTGAGTAACGGATAGCCTGCACGCGCCAATTCAGCGTTGAGCATCTTTGCGTCATAGTTGGCGTTATGAATATAGACACGTGCGCCCGCCACAAAATCTAAGAAATCAGGTGCAACGTCAGCAAAAAGCGGTTTATTCGCCAAAAAGTCGTCACTCAAGCCATGGACGCGATATGCGCCATAAGGCATACGACGCTGCGGATTGAGGTACGTCTGATAACGACCTATGACCGACAACGTACGCGGATCAAACTCAACCGCTGCAATTTCACAGATGCGGTCATAATGGTCACTCAAGCCCGTGGTTTCGGTGTCAAGACAGATAAAGCGAAGATCGGTCGAAGTTCGCACAGTCATGTAAGGATTCCTACTTAGAGAGTTAATCGGGCGACCTCAGTCGGCTCTGCAAGATCGCTTTTTTAATATCAGAATTATAAGGTACGGTGGCTTTTAATATCATGTTTGACAAGGCTAGTTACGATACCTTAGTTTTCCAAAGAGCGGCCTTCGTAGACGATTTCACAATTTGCATAAGACGGATTAGCAGCTAGGAAAGCAAAACTTTTTTCCTTTAACTTTTGAAAGCTGATTTTGCGAGATTCTCTTTTCACTTCGATGAAAAGTAGTCGTTTATCAAAAGGTTGATACGCAATGATGTCGATTTCGTCACCGCCTTTACGATTCCACCAAGGGGCACATTCTGAAACAGTGCCTGTTTCCATCAGGTCACGACGGAAGTACTGTTCTAACACCGATCTGCCTGTATATTCAGGGAAGTCTTTTAAAATGGCTTGCGTTAAAAGTTTTGAACCCTCATGACTCATCTCAAGCAAGCTTTTGTTGGTAAATAGATAACGAAACCAGAACTGAAGGAAAGTATCGTTCATCACCAAACGGTAGTTGCGTCCTTTTTTTGTCTGAGAAGCAAAAGGCATTTCTTTGGTCAACAAGGCGTAGTGTTCTTCTAGTTTTTTTAGATGCCCACTAATATCAATATCCTTTTCGAAAAGTGTTGCTAGCTTTGCTCTTTCTGTGATGCCTTCTGCAACTTTTTGCATTATGGCAAAATAGGTGCCGTAATCCCGTTTAAACGCTGTTTTTAAAAGATTCTCACCCTCCATCAAAAAGAACGAACTCGAGGATGTGGCAAGTTCTATCATGCTTTCCTTTGTCACGCATCCTGAGTCCATAAAAAGTTCAACGTACTTCGCGACACCGCCAGTCATCATCCAAAGTGCGAGATGATCATCCGCTGTCGCAGTACCACCCGAGTATTCCTCGAGAATTTGATGAAGGATTTTTAGTGGCAATGGTTGCAAGCGGATAAAAGCACTTGGACGACCGTAGAGTGGTGCTTTGGGATTTTCAGTGATTTCTCGCATTGTACTTGCGACTGAGCCCGCTGTGACAAGCATTAAATGGGATTTACCTGCATATCGATCCCAAAGCGCCTGTAAGTCCCCAAAAAATGATGGTGCAACCGTTTCAAGATTCTGAAACTCATCAATAAAAAATGTTAGCGGCTGCGTTTGGGAGCGCTTTAATATGTATTCGTACAATGAGCGAATGTCCGAAAATTGCACAGGTAGATCCGTCAGTCCCAAGGGAGCTGCGTGTAATTGCAAAAAAGCTTCGATATTGCCTTTTTCGGTTTTATCACCGTTGACAAAAAAGTAAAGGAACGGTGTCTCTGAAGATGACGAATTGAGTGCCTCATTAATCAGTCTGGATTTACCGACCCGGCGTCTACCGGTCACAACGACCATTTGGCTAGATTTGGTTTGTGAAAGCTTTTGGTAACGTTGTAGAAGCGCAATTTCATTTTCGCGGCCATAAAACTTGAGCATGCAATAAACTCCAAAAGGGCAGCCCCTCGTATTTCAGGCATTTGATTACTGAGATTAATTTTTAATTTGAGTCCCAGGTAAACCTAATTGTCCATCTCATTGTAAGTTTCCACTGTAATTATTACAGCCTGTAAGATTACACCCGTAAACTTACAGCTTGTAAGATTACGGGTGTAAGGTTCGTGCTTCTAAAAGTAAAAACAAACAAGCGAACTTGTATCAAGCTGCATAACTTGAGGAGACGATCCGAGCGATCAGCTTGCTATCTTCGGTAGTATCTTTTTGGGCTGTGCTGTCTTTCTTTTGTGGCTTGGCAGTTAAACGATTTAAGCCTGAAATCTCAATCGAACACAACCGCGATGCTTATTGGCTTTGTGTCAATTTTCTGTTTGTCGTTGAAGGTTGTACTCATTCAGCCCAATCACTTGACGCATTTCGCTTCATAACAATGGAGCTGCGTTAGACAGCGTCATACACATGGCAGAGTCTTTTTGTCTTTAAGCGTTTTGACTTTATCTCTTAGTAATGTTGCGCGGCTTTGGGCCGCATTGATTGGAAAAAGGCGCTCAAAATGGAGCGCCTGGAGGCTTGCGCCTTGATAAACTTGATCAACCCTTGCGTGGTCTTCTTCGAATAACCGACGCATGGGCTATCACTTGTCTACCAAGTATTGTGAGTGCGAAAAAAGGAGGTAAGAACCCTACTCCGCAAAGCTGTCCAAAAGCCGAGTTGAAAATGGCTCTTGGACAGCCGCACGGATTGAGCCTAGCTTATTGAAAGCTTTGACAGCATCAACGTCTTATGGAACTTTGAATTCCCAGGAGTGGCATTCTATGCAATAGTTCACGCCTTGCTGATGGCCTTTGTGACACTCTGTGCAGGGTAGATTGCCATCATGCTGTGCATGAGGATTCCCCGCTCCTTCTTCTTTAGGGGCAGTTAATTTCACAAGTTTGTCATACCCTCCATGACACTCAACACATGACTCTTCATCATTGGCATTCATCTTGATGGCATGGTCTTGGCTGGAGACGTGACAGATCGTACAATCCATACCTTTGCTTACGTGTCTATCTGCTAAAAATGCAGCATTCGCCATCGGAGCTATGGCTACGAGCATTGCTGTAACCACTAATGGTTTAAAAACAGGATGCATCAGATTGATCCCTTTGGAATTAAGTCAATGGTTTTAGATTGGCAACTTCCTTACCAGCAATTTGTCCGAACACCAATAGATCGGTCAACATTGCTCCCCCTTGCTCAAGCCCACAAGAAATTTCTCCGACGGCATATAGACGGGGTATTGGCTTGTCGTTCCAGTCCAAAACTTCTTTTTTGCCGTTAGCTGCCAACCCACCTTTGGTGTTTGGACCGCCAGAACATAGCAAAACGGCATAGTATGGGGCTTTGGCTACCGGTGTCAGGGTTTCTTTAGAGCGCCCAAACTCGTCATCTTTTCCACGTGCGCATGCGGCATTAAATGCATCGACGGTCGCACGAAGTGTTTCCGGACGCATCCGACCTGCATTATCTTTAGTCGCTGCGATTTTTTGTGCGAGTTCTTCGATCGTGTCACCCTTCAATATCCACCCCTTTTGAATGGCCGTAGAGTTGTCCTTGGCTCCCCAATCAACAAAGCCATAACCAACACTGGCTGAGCCAAGATTCACGATGGGTTTTTGTAGACGTAGCGTCTCATCGAAAATGAGCCATGACGGCGATGCATCGTAGGCAAGGGTGTCTACATTTAAAGCCGAAGAAAGTACGTGGAAGCTATTTTCCCCCGCTCCATTCTGCGTTTTATATTCTGACGCATAGCGACGGCCAAAATTATTGACAATGATGGAATGACCAGAACTGGTAGTTGATGTCATCATGCCAATGCGCAATCCGTTATGTCGAATAGGCGAAGCCATAATCACAGCACCTGCGACTGAGCTAGCACGGTGCATCCCTGCACCAGCGGAAAGTCCCATAGCGATGCCATCACCTTCGTTATAAGGCGTACCATAGAATGCCCAGCCTTCACCGCCCTGCCCGGGTAAAAACGCTTTACGCATTCCAGGATGGAATTCATAGCCACCACTGCAAAGAACAACGCCTCGGCGAGCACGGAAATAATGTTCATTGCCAGACGAATCGACCGCGACAACGCCTGTCACTGCACCAGCTGTGTCTTGTGTCAAGCGAATGGCACGCATTTCATAAGCCACTTCAATCTTGTCAGCGCGAGATTCGACCCCTGTTTCTAGACAACGCCAAAAAGCCTCGCCACCACAGGTCTGTTCTTTCGGAAGGTTATATGTTGATTTGCTAGGGCTTACAACGCGTTTTGTGTATGAAGCGCGAACCATGGCATACGCCGTTTCAGACCCACGTGGGTAAAGAGATGAAGCGCCCCACCCTGGCAATGGCAACGGATTAAAGGAAGGATCACACTTTTTCATAAAATCCACCAAACCTGTTGCATATTGAGCAAAGCCCTTGCCAAGTTCAGCGGAAATGTCATCATGCTCACCTGCGGATACTGTTGGACCATTAGGTCCCGCAAACATGGCAGTCGCATATTCGGCCAAGGCATCAGCATTACCGTCTTTCCCAGGACAATGGAAGATACCCGCCGACAAACGAGTATTGGAGCGCAAAGTCGCCTTGGGTTGGCGTTCAAGTACAAGCACCTTAGCTCCCGCATCCGCAGCCGTAATCGCAGTCGTTGCACCAGCACCCCCAAAACCAACAACTATGACATCGGTTATCTTTTCGGGCTTTAGGTCATCTGAACGCTTTTTCGCAAAGACGGGTGAAGAAAGATTAATCAGTCCAGTTCCCAAAGCAGCTGTCAATGCAGTTCGTCGCGTGCAATTCATACGATTTCTCCTTAGAGGTCAAAGGTCGCTCAGTTTCACCGAGCCATGAACGACCTGCGTTCATACCTCGATGCATCAAAATCACCTCTCTACGTGAGAGATTTTGGCGTACCACTGATATATCCTAGTCTTGGGCTTCGAAAAAAACAATAAAAAATAAGTAAAGCTCAGCTTGTGCTGTGTCTTATATCAACACCATCGGCCGCATATGCCTGTTACCAATAAACCCTATAACAGTCCGCGAAGTCACTGCTGTCCTAGAACCATTCTCAGATCGGTTTTTAGAGAGCAGTGAAAAAATATGAGAGAAAGTAACCCAATTTCAACATGTATTGGCACATAACCACGATCCGTTTGGCATCTGATGCTAAATCAAACCAAACGAATTTCGACGCGCTTGCCAAGTGCTCGGGCGTAGCGCCGAAGCATAGACAACGTTGGCATTTTGCCAGACTCAAGCCCATTTTCTAACCGACATACCGCGCTTCGTGGCAATCCCATTCTCGAAGCAATTTCAGTCTGAGTAAGATTTTGCTGTTTACGTAACTTGATAGCCTCATCAAGTAAAGCGATCTCATCGGCTAATTCATCATAAGCTTTGACAAACTCTGGATTTGTTTGCCATTGATTTAACAAATCATTGTGCGTTTTCTTAGAAAGTTGGAGCATTGCTTTTTTCTCTCTCATTCGCTGACGAGCTAAATCCAGTTCTTTGG
Organism: uncultured Sutterella sp.; assembly: GCA_937943605.1. GTDB lineage: Bacteria > Pseudomonadota > Gammaproteobacteria > Burkholderiales > Burkholderiaceae_F > Sutterella. The sequence goes on from CALEAW010000001.1 coordinate 14,387, forward strand.
GGAGTCCTTTGTGGTTCCTGCTTAATTATTACTATTCGTAAGCTTACACTCGTAACCTTACAGCTTGTAAGGTTTGACTTTGAGCACCAGACATGGTTGACCATCTGAGGGGTGTCCCTCTATTTCGATGTCTTCGAGAACGATGCTATTGACAGAAAGGAATTGCTTAATTACAGTACCGAATGTAGCCATGGTTTTGGTGGGTTGTTTTTGTGTGGAAACTTAACAATACCCAATTCCATGGCTATTTGCATTTCTAGATATGGGGCCAGCCCCAAACCCCGCGTTCGCCGTCACGTGACTCGGGGCATATGCTCGGCTTAGGCCTCCTCTATACCCGACTGGTCTTGACTAGTCTCGAGGCTCGCTCCGATTACAAGGCCCTACAGTTTTTCATCAGGTAGACTTATTTGGTCTAATGTCGCGCTCATTGGCGCGAAAATCAGGCGTACCCGTGCAAGGGCTTAATTTTTTTACCCATACTTATGCACGAGGGCTCAAAGTTAAACATTCGAGCCAAAAATAAAAATGCTTGGACCGTTGTCCCTAACCGCAACGTCTTCAAACAAAGAAAGCTACCATCCACCCTCCGACTAGTCAATAAAGAATGGATCGTAGCTTGTAAGATTTCATATGCCTTCCTTAAGGAAGCCTAAAAACTTTAGGCGTTGTCGGTAACTAGCCTCGTCTGTACGGAAGTTAAATGAAACCATATAAATATTAACACATTCCCTATTGAAATATCCATTAACCTTGAGCCAAACTTCATTGCGCAAATTGACCAATCTTTTAAATTAACAAACTGGCTAAGGTGGATATTTCAGCAGGAACCATAAAAGCGTTATCCCATCAAGTAATGTAACTTGTCTTCGTCAAGGTCGAATAAGTTCGACATGTCGAATTTTTGGACAATTCACAGCACATTGAAACCCTTCCACCTTCCCTTGCCGAGGGGGGCTACCAAGGTGTCGGCGAGAACGAAGACTTTCCTGGCCATAGTTGTTTTAAAGGACGACGATGTCAGACCGACAACACTTCGACCTTCGCGTCCAGTTACCGTTCGTTTTCGAGAAAAAATTCGACATGTCGAATTTTTGAAACCATAACTACCTACCAAACAAGCATCATTACTAACCACTGAGAGTCTGTAGCTACCTAACCAAACGTGGACGTTTGAGTCTCGCATCCCTTGTCGAATTGTGAAACCACTCGACAGCATTGAGACCTCAAAGTTCGACATGTCGAACTTTTTAAGGCCGTCGTTAAAAAGTGGGACGCGTTGTTTGGAATGAAGAGTATCTTCCTAGCTCAGGATATGGCTCTTCGGACCTCTTTGAAGTTGTCGAAACCCACACGCCTATTTCAGAAAAGTTTTCCCTGGCTACGGTGCCGAATTCGACAAAGAAGCACGACAACGGTCAAGATTTCCCACCCTGAGCTTCAGCACGCTTCGGACGCCACGATCATTGACCCTCGGTGCGACACGCCAAATGACCCTACGCCCTAGCTAACGTCACACCACTAATGAGAGCTACCTACGCCCGCAGACCTTTTGGGACACGACAATCCATGGACAAACACGAAGACGGCTATTGGTCTCAAGCCGTCCTCGTGCGTATTCGTGCGATCAAAGAAAAATCTATCTCGTTTGAAAAATCTCAAAGAAGCTTTTCACCTCACAGATTGCCGTGCGTCTATTTATCGACAGTCAGGCCTCTGAAGCCCATTTGAATGGCCAGATTTCGAAGCACCAACTGACGCAACCAGTCATCCTCTGAAACGCGAAGAGAACGTTTGTTTTAAGACCAAAATTGCCTTTTTCATAATAAAACGCCTCTCGCCGCGATTTATTTCTAAACGACCGAATAAGAAGGCGCTTGCCATGTACGACGAAGCGCCTAATCGTTAACCCGTGCCCTGATTGAACTCCTATTCATAACTCGTCATACTGACCTAAAGCACTGGTATGTGTATGAGACTCCACTGCCGCACAACCAGTCTTAAAGGAGATGTTATGAAATTACTACCTTATGCCATCCTTCTTTTGGGCTCCTCTCTGATCCTCTCGTCAGCACAGGCAGCTGACCAGAAGTTTGGGGCTGATCGCCATCAAGCATTGGGACTCACATGTGAAGTCTGTCACGGTCCTGACAAGGCTAACCCGAAGGAAGTGACGATCGAAACGTGTACACAGTGCCACAACACCAAGGACCTCGTTGAAAAGACGAAAAACGTTAAGGGTGCTAATCCTCATACGTCTCCTCACTATCAAGATCAGCTTGACTGCACGAACTGCCATATGCAGCACGAAGAAAGCGTTGACTTCTGCGCTCAGTGCCATCAGTTCGACTTCAAGGTGCCCTAACCGATTGTTAAGGGTATCTTAAAAGGCTCAACACCGATTGAGTCTCGATTGTTGAGTTCGCCATGACCATTGACCAACAGCCTCATGACGAACTCGCCATCACGAAAGGAGTGTGTTATGTCCAATCAATCTCGTCGTCAGTTTTTAAGCCGCAGCGCCCTCTTTGGTGCCGCTACCGCTGCTGCCGCGGTTTCCGCCCCTGCATTCTCTGGCGAAATGCCGCAAAAGTGAGATGAAACGACCGGTCTCTTGATTATCGGTACGGGTTTTGCTGGTTGCGCTGCTGCGCTTGAAGCGCACTACCTCGGTGCCAAGAAGGGCGACATTATGCTCGTCGACAAGATGCCGACGCCGGGTGGTAACTCCATTATTAACGGTGGTGTGGTCGCTGCCGCGGGTACCGACATGCAAAAGAAGGACGGCATTAAGGACTCGGCCGACCTCATGTATAGCGACATGTTGAAGTCTGGTGGTGGTTTGAGCCACCGTTGTTTAAAATCTTCCATATCTATCACGCTACGCGTGTAGATCAATCCCAG
>CALEAW010000002.1 GCA_937943605.1 uncultured Sutterella sp.
GACCTCGTAAGTGAATTGCTAACTCGCTATAGTTGGAAGAATTGCGGTTCTTTTACTGAATAAACTCAAACTCGTAGTCTTCTATTTTAAAGGTTTGTTTCTTGGTCTCAGTCATACCCATTCTGCTAAATACATCATTTGCAGACAAGCACTCCCCAGAACAAAGAACCTTGATTGTTGGAACGTTGCCATTAACAAAATCCAAAAGAAAATGTGCGATAAGAAGAAACACAATTTCTTCAGCTGTCACATCTCGCTTTGGCTGCATTCCATCAACTAAAGACTGCAACAAAATTGTCGTTTTTAACGCATCCTTTTCGTCAGCTTTCTTAATACTTTGATGTTCGATATCGTTGATCGAAAAATCAAAGTGTCGATGATATTTCTCACCGCTCTTCGTAAGATATACGCTATCGACGGAGACTTTTTTGAAAGCCTTCAACCACAAAAACCTACCGATGCCCTTGCAACCGAAACGACTGGCTTTATGCACAGAATCCATCGTTCCGAAAGATTCAAAATTCTCTTCTGTAAACCCCTCTCCATTGTCAATAATCTTGATGGAGTCAATAGGGAAATAGAATTTTGAGCTCCCTTTGCGAGCACTCTCTTCTCGATCCTTCGTCTTAATTTCAATGAATATTTCAGCGTCTTGCTTTCCACTAATCGCACAGGATTGAAGTGAATTGGCTACCGCCTCTAGTAAGGCTTCTTTGTAGCTCGTAATATTGCGAAGTTTAGATAGGCGCCCTGGAATATTGGCTTTCATGATTTTTGACTTTTGCTTATGGTTAGATTCGGCCATCATACACCGTCTCGCTAAAAATCACGTGGTTAACTTGATGTCGTGTGGCTTTCACCAGACATGCTCTTTCTCAATGTCTTTGAAGCTTTATCCATATACGGTACAATCTAGCATTCTGGCAAAAAAGGCCACTGAACGGGTTTCAGCGGCCTTCCATTTTGGTGCATCGCACTTAGTGATCAAAGCTCGATGTTATAACCCGCACGACGGGCAGCTAACAAGGCTTCCGTACGGTTACTGGCACCAAACGTACGATAAATGGCAGCAACGTGTGTCTTGACAGTGCCTTCAGAGAGATTGAGGTCAAGACAAATACGCTTAATCGGAGCACCTTGCGCAAGAAGCATCAAGACGTCTTGCTGACGTTCCGTCAAGCGAGGTGCATTCGAGGGCGACGCAATATTACGAGCGGTTTCTGAGAAGAACCCTGCACGTTGGCTTTCAGACAGCAACTTGGACGGAATAAAGACGCCGCCGCGAAGCACAAAGTCAATGGCTCCCGTGAGCATGTCGGTATCTAAAGACTTAGGTACAAAGCCCGCTGCGCCCAACTGAAGCACACGCATGATGCTGTTACGGTCAGTGAGTCCAGAGAGAACAAGGATCTTAAGCATCGGCTGACGACGAACGATTTCTTCCATCAGTTCGGTCCCTGTCACACCTGGCATCGTGAGATCCAAAATGAGAAGGTCGGCGGTTTCGCCTTCACGGTCGATGAGCGTCAGAGCATCTTGCACATTTCCAGCGGTATGTACCTGCGCATCGGGTTCGCGGTCCATCAGCATGAGGGAAAGTGCGCTAGTGACGAGCGCATGATCATCAACAATTAAATATTTCATAACTAAGGGGGGTATCACCATTAGGCATGGCTTAGGATTTCTGTGAGCAGATTGACGGCTACTCAAAACTTAAGCACGGGGATTTGTCTAAGGTGACATGTCGTTGTTCAATAATTAACCGAACATTCTAACCTAGTTTGATGCACCAAAACGAAGCATAAAACCTTGTTTGAGGCCGAAAGTAAGCCTCACCGTGCAAAGTTTTTGCTCTCAAAAACGAGATCGGCCTACCTTTGCAATGAAAGATAGGCCGAATAAAAGCACGATCAAACTGACGATCATTCGTCGCTATGGATGTCGTTTAATCACGCGTTTTCATAAGGTTGAGGACCTTCGTGATCTCTTCTTGCGAGTTATACACGGCTTCACCTTCTTTAGGCTGAAGCTTGATATAACTGCCGTCAGACTGCAGCTCCCAAGCGTGAATGTTGTCGTTTAATTGCGGACGAACGATCTGATCGAGAATGTTGGCACGAAGGTCAGGGTGCGTGACTGGCGCCAAGACTTCAATACGACCATTCAAGTTACGCGGCATCAAGTCAGCACTACCGACATACATGCGTTCGTCACCACCGTGGCGGAAGTAGTAAACGCGTGCGTGTTCAAGGAGGCGACCGACGATCGAACGAACACTGATCGTTTCAGAGACACCAGGAACGCCTGGACGGATCGCGCAAATCCCGCGCACGATACATTCAATACGGACACCCGCTTGGCTAGCCTTATAAAGGAGACGAACAATACCCGGGTCGACCAACTGGTTGCACTTCAAAATGATGTGACCATTGCCCGATTTCTTGTGGAGTTCGATTTCTTCTTCAATCAAGCGAGAGATGTTCGGACGCATGCCCTTGGGCGAGACGAAGAGACTACGGTAATGGTCAATAATGCCGCAACCCGTCATCACGTTGAAGAGGTCTTGCACGTCATCACAAATGGCGTTGTCAGCCGTCAAGATGCCCAGGTCAGTGTAGATCTTGGCAGAGCCAGCGTTGTAGTTACCAGTGCCCACATGGACATAACGGCGTAAGCCTTCTTTTTCACGACGAACGACTAAGCAAAGCTTGGCGTGAATCTTGAGACCAGCAAAGCCGTAAACCACATTGACGCCAGCGGCTTCGAGTTCTTCAGCCCAGTTAATATTTTGGGCTTCGTCAAAACGAGCCTTGAGTTCAACGACGGCGGTCACTTGTTTACCCAGACGACGCGCTTCAAGAAGGCTACGTACCACAGGTGAATCACTGCCGCAGCGATAAAGCGTTTGCTTGATGGCCACGACGTTCGGGTCGGTGGCTGCCTTTTGCAAGAAATTCAAAATGCCACCAAACGTTTCGTACGGATGGTAAAGCATCAAGTCACGCTGACGAATGGCAGCAAACGTATCGGCATCGGGTTCAAGTGCCGGCGGCAGGGTAGGGTGTGACGGCGGATACTTGAGGGCAGGGCGGTTAATGCTACCGAGCCCCATGAATTCGGAGAAGGCCAACGGCATCTTCGACTTGTAGATCTGATAGGGCTTAGTGCCAAGATGCTTCACAAGGAAGTCCTCGAGGCATTGCGGCATGTCGCCCACCATTTCAAGACGCACAATCGAGCCAAAGCGACGCTGTTCAACATAGTCACGCACGGCCACGAGCAAGTCGTCGGCTTCGTCTTCTTCGATTTCGCCGTCGGTATTACGCGTAATGCGGAAGAGACCCTGAGATGTTACGCGGTAGCCTGGGAAGAGTTTTTCCATGCGCTGCATGATGAGGTCTTCGACCATGATGATCGTGCCCTCACGGACATGAAGGTCAAGCACCGTGGTTTCGTCAGCGTCTTCAGGCAAGAAGAGGAAGCGAGGCACATTGTTCGGGCACTTGACACGACCAAAGCGCTTTTTGCCCGGGGCATCCGTGTGAATGCTTTCGAGTTCGACCACAAAGTTAATGCTAGTGTTCGAAATCATCGGGAACGGGTGACCAGCGTCCACCGCTTGGGGCGTCAGGATCGGGAAGATTTCAGAGTCGAAATAGCGATCGAGTGCTGTGCGACGCTTCTTTGGTAAATCCGCATAACGACCGAACTTGATGTCTTTTTCTTCAAGTGCAGGCTTTAACGTCTTGAGCCAAAGCTTTTCAGCGACGTCGAGCATTTCGGTGACTTTGCGACGAATTTCAGCGAGCTGCTGCGTGGGTGGCATCTTGTCAGCACCCGTGGATTCGGCCCCGCTACGCGCCTGGCGCTGCAGGTTCATCACACGCACCATGTAGAATTCGTCGAGGTTATTAAAGAAGATCGACAAGAATTTCACACGTTCAAGTAACGGCACCGTCGGGTCTGCGGCCGTTTCAAGCACCTTACGGTCAAATTCAATCCAACTGATTTCGCGATTGATATAAAGCGCCGGATCGTCCACATCAGGCAACGGCTTAGCGACTGTTGGGGTCGGCTCAGCCACGACTGGCGATGTGGCGGCAGGTTTACGCGGTGCGCGTCGCGTCGTCGTGCGACGTACGGGCTTGGGCGCCGTAGCCGCTTTGGTCTCAACGGCGGGCGTCTCAACAGCAGGGTCAGCAGCTTTGTCGATCGTGGGGTTTGGGGATTGGACAGTGTTTTCTTTGGTCTCTGACATATCTCTTCCTTTGAGTCGCAAAGCAACTCGATACGATATATTAATTGTCCTCTATTTTTTGAAAGGTTGCCATGACGTTTGTATGACATCACGATAACGGATTGAGGTGTTTTGAGAGGCCAAAAGTGTCCTGAAAAAAAGAGCCACCCAAAGGTGGGTGGCTCTCTGAGAATCGTTATCAAGCGCGTGACTAGCTGGAGGCTTTTTGTATGGTCAAAGTATAGCCCTCAGGGAAGTTCCTGAGTGTCATCGTTTTGTCATCTTCGGTCATCTCAAGCAACGTGTAGCCGCCGCGCGTTAAGAGACGTTGCTTTCCTCGCACGGTGACTTTGCAATCTCGACAGAGGGCGGTCACGAGTGTTGTCAACGTATCGGTGGGCCAATACATAAACGTGATGTCACGAATCAATGCTTTGGCAGAGAGGTGCGTATCTAATAACGGATGACGAGACTCTTGAATGGTGTTGGGCGCGGCGTGGATACGCCAAATAGAGACTTGTTGCGTGAAAAGCCCTAAGTCAATCGAGTCGCCTTTGATCTGAAGGTTGAGGTCAAAGGTCGGAAGGTTTTGTGGCGCGCCCGCTTGCATGGCCTCGGTGCCATATTGAATTTTTAACGTCCCGACCGTGGTGCTTTTCTGGATACGATGAAAGTGGGGACGAAGTTTTGGGACGCTATACGTACAAGCGAGTGGCGCAGGATTTTCGACCTTGGTGGCTTCAGACACTTGAGGCGCGGTTTGACAGGCCGTATAGATTGAAGGCGCCTTCGTCTCCACGCAACCCGTGAGCGGCATAAAAAGGGCAACGATACTGAGGACAACAAGGCGACTCGACAACATAAAAACGCAAACAAAAGCGGGAGCTTAATTAAGAAAACGGACGTATTCTACGCGAGGCGCTTGTAAATATCCGTAAATAATGTCGAAAAAACCCGAGATTCATATCAGATATAGAGCGCCTTTAACCCAGCGAGAGCGTAGTCCTCTCAAGAGACTGCGTAAAGTTTTGCGACTTTACGTGAAGCCCGTTAAGATGAAGAGAATCTTTTGGCTTTACGGGATCCGCCCGCCATGCAAAAAACGTTGCTTTCACTAATGATCGCCTCTTTAGGCGTTGGATTGTCGTCAGGTGCCTTTGCATCTGCCTACGAGGACGGTACGCTCGCGTCACCTTCGACCGTTGCGACACAAACGCCTAATGCCCAACCTTCACTCAACCCTGTTGAGACGACCAATGAGGGTCGCTTAAATGCGGTGGTTGAGGGGTTGTCAAAGACGTCTGAAGCCCCTCAATCAAGTGACAGTGACGAAACAAGTGCGCCTGATGAGGCGATAGAGGCGAATACGATGAAGTCGCCAACAACGGCTGACGACGAAGCAAAGTTGTCAGAGGCGACTACGGTTTTAGATGAGCAAGCGGATGACGAAACATCGGACGACTTGTCTGACGACAAAGCGTTACGACGCGCCGATAGCGTGTCGCCCTTAGCGATCGTGCCACCCTTTTTAGACTTTATGCCGTACGTCACGAGTCTCAAAGACGTTGAAGAAGTGTTTGGTCAATCCGCACGCCTCTATGAAGACGGGCGCTTTGGCAAACGTCACATTATCACAGGTCAAGACTTTGATTTGGGTGTGACAAGCATTTTGGTCTATTACACCGATCAAGGCTTATTGTCGGATGTTTTTTTGCGTATCCCGTCAGAGCGTCGTCCTCAGGTCTTAGAGCAGCTCAAAAAAATGGCTGACGACATGAGTCCTGATGGCTTGTGGTCGAAAGAGGGTGATCGAGATATTTGGCGCACCAAGACAGCCGAACTCGTCATCGGCGCAGCCAAAGGTAAAGATTTTTCTGTCGAATATGGGGCAACCGCTCGTCAGGTGCGAGAAACGCGCGCTTGGATTGAAGCCGATCCTGAACACCGCGCCCCTCGCTTTGCGGGACTCACGATCGGGATTTCCACCGCCAAAGACATTCAAGCGAAAGCTGATGGGAAGCGTTGCCGTATCTTAGGCCCCAGCCTTCAAAAGGACGGATCCAATACGTATGCTTTGACTGGGAAATGCTTTGGGATTCCTGGTGAATACCAGTCCTTGGCATGGCTTGCGGCCGATAATGGTCGGCTCACGCGTCTTTTTATTCAAAGTCGTGGCGATGCGGTAGGTTTTGCCTCTGTGTTGCCAGCCCTTCAAAAGCGCTATAAGCCTACGCTTCGTGAAGGTGAATTTGAAGTGGGCGATGCCCCAGCCCGTAATATTTGGCTACCAACGATTCGTGTGACGCCCTACAAAAAGACCGCAGACGGCACGCAAGACGAAGGGACGTTGGAATTTTATGCTGGGATTGACGGGGTCAAGAAAGCTGAAGCGAAGTGGGATCAGTTGCTAGAAGAAAAGAAAGCCAGAGAGGCACAAGCGAAGGCAGTTGATCAACTTTTCGAGTAATTGAAGGCTTACGATCCTAAATGCCCCACACCAAAACACAAAAGGGGGTGTTGCAAAAGTCAGGTTCTCCTGAACTTTGCAACACCCCCTTTTT
>CALEAW010000003.1 GCA_937943605.1 uncultured Sutterella sp.
AGTCGGAATCGCTAGTAATCGCGGATCAGCATGCCGCGGTGAATACGTTCCCGGGTCTTGTACACACCGCCCGTCACACCATGGGAGTGGGGTTCACCAGAAGACGTTTGTCTAACCGCAAGGAGGACGGCGTCCACGGTGGGTTTCATGACTGGGGTGAAGTCGTAACAAGGTAGCCGTACCGGAAGGTGCGGCTGGATCACCTCCTTTACAGAGAGATGCATTAAAGCACTCGAAGTTGACTTGGTGTTCACACTTATCAGGTCGTTGAACTTGATTGCTCTTTAAAAATTTGGAAAGAAATGAAGCGTTCAGTTCATGAAACGTTGTCGTGATGAGATGATGACGGATGAATGAACTGAGGGTTGTGATTGCATTCATTGATTCATTGAAGTTCTCAAGAACCGACATAATCAGAGAAATCAGCGTATACGTTATAGGTTGCTTGTGACTTTGAGGGCAAAAGGCCTCAGGGTTATAGGATCAAGTGACTAAGTGTATGTGGTGGATGCCTTGGCGATCACAGGCGATGAAGGACGTGACAGCCTGCGAAAAGCTGTGGGGAGCTGGCAAATAAGCTTTGATCCACAGGTCTCCGAATGAGGGAACTCACCTACTTTAGTAGGTATTCCAATCTGAATATATAGGGTTGGAAGGCGAACGAAGTGAACTGAAACATCTAAGTAACTTCAGGAAAAGAAATCAACCGAGATTCCGAAAGTAGCGGCGAGCGAAATCGGAACAGCCTAGCACTCGATAGCAGCACGATTATTGGAACAGTCTGGAAAGTCTGGCCATAGAGGGTGATAGCCCCTTACAAGAAAATCTGGCTGTGGTACTAAGTGTGCGATAAGTAGAGCGGGACACGTGACATCCTGTTTGAAGATGGGGGGACCATCCTCCAAGGCTAAATACTCGTGATCGACCGATAGCGTACCAGTACTGTGAAGGAAAGGTTAAAAGAACCCCGGGAGGGGAGTGAAATAGATCCTGAAACCGCATACATACAAACAGTAGGAGCCTCGTAAGGGGTGACTGCGTACCTTTTGCATAATGGGTCAGCGACTTACGTTTAATGGCGAGCTTAACCGTATAGGGGAGGCGCAGCGAAAGCGAGTTCGAATAGAGCGATTTAGTCGTTAGGCGTAGACCCGAAACCAGATGATCTATCCATGGCCAGGTTGAAGGTGTGGTAACACACACTGGAGGACCGAACCGACTAGTGTTGCAAAATTAGCGGATGAGCTGTGGATAGGGGTGAAAGGCTAAACAAATCTGGAGATAGCTGGTTCTCCCCGAAAACTATTGAGGTAGTGCCTCGTGTATGACTCCAGGGGGTAGAGCACTGTTATGGCTAGGGGGACATGGCGTCTTACCAAACCATGGCAAACTCCGAATACTTGGAAGTTTGAGCACGGGAGACAGAGCACCGGGTGCTAACGTCCGGACTCAAGAGGGAAACAACCCAGACCGCCGGCTAAGGTCCCTAATATTGACTAAGTGGAAAACGAAGTGGGAAGGCTAAGACAGTCAGGAAGTTGGCTTAGAAGCAGCCATCCTTCAAAGAAAGCGTAATAGCTCACTGATCGAGTCTTCCTGCGCGGAAGATGTAACGGGGCTAAGTCAATAACCGAAGCCGCGGATTCACACGTATGTGTGAGTGGTAGGGGAGCGTTCTGTAAGCCTGCGAAGGTGACTCGTAAGGGTTGCTGGAGGTATCAGAAGTGCGAATGCTGACATGAGTAACGTTAAAGCGGGTGAAAAGCCCGCTCGCCGAAAGCCCAAGGTTTCCTGCTCTACGTTCATCGGAGCAGGGTGAGTCGGCCCCTAAGGTGAGGCTGAGAAGCGTAACTGATGGGAACAAGGTTAATATTCCTTGACCGCCGCTGAATGCGAAGGGGGGACGGAGTATTGAAGATCATCCGGGTGTTGGATGTCCCGGTTTGTGCGTGTAGGAGGTTGACAGGCAAATCCGTCAACGGATCTCCGAGACAAAGCATCGAGCTCTTTTTTGAGCGAAGTGATTGGATGTGCTTCCAGGAAAAGCCTCTAAGCTCCAGTTCAGCGGGACCGTACCGCAAACCGACACTGGTGGGCGAGCTGAATATGCTCAGGCGCTTGAGAGAACTCAGGAGAAGGAACTCGGCAAATTGACACCGTAACTTCGGGATAAGGTGTGCCTTTGTAGCGTGAAGGGAGAAACACCCCTAGCGTGAAGAGGTCTCAGATAATTGGTGGCTGCGACTGTTTACTAAAAACACAGCACTCTGCAAAGACGAAAGTCGACGTATAGGGTGTGATGCCTGCCCGGTGCTGGAAGATTAATTGATGGGGTGAAAGCTCCTGATCGAAGTCCCAGTAAACGGCGGCCGTAACTATAACGGTCCTAAGGTAGCGAAATTCCTTGTCGGGCAAGTTCCGACCTGCACGAATGGCATAACGATGGCCACACTGTCTCCTCCTGAGACTCAGTGAAGTTGAAGTGTTTGTGATGATGCAATCTCCCCGCGGCTAGACGGAAAGACCCCATGAACCTTTACTGTAGCTTTGCATTGGACTTTGAACCGATCTGTGTAGGATAGGTGGGAGCCTGTGAAACTGTGACGCTAGTCACAGTGGAGGCGTCCTTGAAATACCACCCTGATTTGTTTGAGGTTCTAACCTAGGACAGTTATCCTGTCCGGGGACCGTGCATGGTAGGCAGTTTGACTGGGGCGGTCTCCTCCTAAAGGGTAACGGAGGAGTGCGAAGGTACGCTAGGTACGGTCGGAAATCGTGCTGATAGTGCAATGGCAAAAGCGTGCTTGACTGCGAGACCCACAAGTCGAGCAGATACGAAAGTAGGTCATAGTGATCCGGTGGCTCTGTATGGAAGGGCCATCGCTCAACGGATAAAAGGTACTCTGGGGATAACAGGCTGATACCGCCCAAGAGTTCATATCGACGGCGGTGTTTGGCACCTCGATGTCGGCTCATCTCATCCTGGGGCTGTAGCCGGTCCCAAGGGTATGGCTGTTCGCCATTTAAAGAGGTACGTGAGCTGGGTTTAAAACGTCGTGAGACAGTTTTGTCCCTATCTGCCGTGGGCGTTGGAAGATTGACGGGGGTTGCTCCTAGTACGAGAGGACCGGAGTGAACTCACCTCTGGTGTACCAGTTGTCACGCCAGTGGCATCGCTGGGTAGCTATGTGGGGAAGAGATAACCGCTGAAAGCATCTAAGCGGGAAACTTGCCTGAAGATAAGTCTTCCTGGAGGCTAGACCTCCCTAAAGAGTCGTTCGAGACCAGGACGTTGATAGGTTGGGTGTGTAAGTGCTGTGAGGCACTAAGCTAACCAATACTAATTGCTCGTGCAGCTTGATCCTATAACCGTGAAGCTTTTTTGGCTGAATGTCGAAGAAGAGAATTTCATGAGTCGAGAAGCACACAGCTCTCGCTTCATTTCTAACCAAAGTAAAGAATTCGTCCCTCGTGGACAAAGCCTTTGCCTGATGACCATAGAGAGGTGGCCCCACTCCTTCCCATTCCGAACAGGACAGTGAAACACCTTATCGCCGATGATAGTTGGTTGTATTTCCAGTGAAAGTAGGACATCGTCAGGCTCACAAATTAAAAACCCCTGGTTTCGAAAGAAGCCGGGGGTTTTTGCTATTTATCCACAGAGATTTTTCTGTGGATAAGGTTATCCACATAGCCTACTAGCCTGGATTGACACTCTGTTTTTTTTTCTGGCGGTTTCGTCGTCAACTGGTTCATAAGGACACTTCTTAGTTATCCACAGGCTTGGTAATTTTTCTAAAAGTTTTCCACAGAAGTTAAAGGTTTTTAGTTTCAATTCATTGAATCGATAATCTCTGCATTACAGGTGATATTAGTGTAATTGGAGTTGTTTAATCTTACGTTATCCACAGTAAATTCCTTCTTTGTGGAAAAGCTCTTGACTGAGTTTTGTTCTGGATTCCTTTATTTCTTTTTCGATACCTAAGGTTTTCGTCTAAAATCAAGGCACTGCCTTTTTTTACTACAGATGTTTTTGTACTGGCTAAAGCTTGTCGTTGTGTTCCTGTAGTCCTAATTTTCTCATCTGGATCCTTTATCCATGATCTTTAAACGTTCCATGGTTTCAGAGCTAGCTAATAGTGCTGGCGGCGTCTTTACTGTTCTTTTTACGATCGTTTTAGCGGTTGGTATGGTTCGCATCCTCAGTTTAGCTGCTGGGGGACGTATAGATAGTGGCATGGTGCTACAGATGGTGTTGTATAACGCCTTAACCAATTTGCCACCTCTCTTAGCTCTTTCGTTGTTTGTTGCTGTGTTGATGACGATGATGCGTTGGTGGCAAGACAACGAAATGGTTGTGTGGTTTTCGTCGGGTGGTCGTTCTCTTTTTTCCTGGGTAGGGCCAGTTTTACGTTTTGCTTTACCTCTAGTTATTGCGGTGGGCGTATTGTCGGTTGTGATTTCGCCTTGGGCGCGCTCACAAACAGAAATTACTCGAAATCAATTTGCTCAAAGAGACGAAGTCAATAAACTTGCTCCTGGACGTTTTATTGAGTCTTTAGGTGGTAAGCGCGTTTTCTTTATTGAGTCGGCTGGTGATAATCCGAATGAAGTTGGTCGAATCTTTATGTCCGAAAGAACCTCTCGTGGTGAATCGACCGTCACAGCTGATAGTGGTACTGTGGAAATTAACGCAGAAGGGGATCGGTATATTGTGCTCCACAATGGTCGGCGTTATGAAACTGCCTATGGTTCTCCCGCTACCCGTGTTGTTGAGTTCGATGACTATGGTGTTCGACTCGACATCAAGATTGATTCCCATCTTGAATCAGGCAAAACATCAGCCTTGCCAATGACAGTTTTGTTTGCTGGTATGACTCCTGAACAACAGGGGGAAATTTTTTGGCGTTTTTCATGGCCGATTGCAGCTTTATTACTTTCCCTTTTCGCTATTCCATTGTCTGCAACTAGTCCTCGCGCTGGACGTAGTTTGAATGTCGTGATTGCCGCTCTCGTATTTATTTTGTACTTGAATGGTATTTCAGTGATGCAGACCTGGATTGAACAGGAGAAATTCAATTACTTGACAGGATTAATTGTGCTTCATGGTCTTGTCTTCTTGTTATGCGCCATTTTTTACATTCGTCGTGTGTATATGATGCGTTGGTTACCTGTCTGGTGTGATCTTTGGTATTGGCGTCGCCGTTTTATCTCGAATGAGGAGAAATAATATGCGTGTCATTACTCGACAGTTCACCAAAGAAATTCTGATTTCGACGAGTTTCGTATTGGTTGCATTAGTTGCTCTGTTCGCCTTTTTCGATCTGATTGGTCAGCTCGACGATGTTGGTACGAATAATCGCACGATGAGCGAAGCCTTCACGTTGACGGCGATGACATTGCCCTCCCGTATTTATGAGGTGATGCCTCTAGCTGCGTTATTAGCATCGGTTTATACGATGTCACGCTGGGCTGCTACATCTGAATTTACGGTATTGCGTGTCGCAGGGATGTCACCTGTGAGTCTGGCCTTGTCTTTACTTTTACCTGGTCTTATGTTGGTGGCGATCACTTACTTCTTTGGTGAGGTTGTCGCGCCGCCTGCCGAACGTTACGGCGTTGAAGTAAAGACGCTAGCGAAAAAGCAAACAAACTTAACGGCTCGTGGCTATTCTTCTGGGGTTTGGGTACGCGATAGCACGCACTCTGATGCTGGACTTGAAGTTGACCGCTACATCAATGTGAAGTACATCAAGGCTACCAATCAAGGTGAAACGGGTGGTTGGCGCTTGTTCGAATTTGATAAGGCCGGCAAATTACAGATTTTTATTGAATCTAAATCAGCCCGCTATGAAGCAGGGCGAGGTTGGCTTTTGCAAGATGTTGTTCGCTATCAATATCCTCAGTTCGATGGTAAAGACAATCGTCCCTTGAGCGCTCGTATTGAGATGCAAACAATGAAGGAATTTCTTTTGCCGTCTTCTTTAGGGCCTGATATTTTAGGCGTGATGACAGCGAAGCCCGATACGATGTCTATGCAAGATTTGGATCGTTATATTTCGCATTTGAAGAAAAACAATCAGCAGACCGAACACTATGAAGTGGCATTTTGGAAGAAAGCTTTCTATCCATTGGCGACGTTAGTGATGTTGGCCTTGTCGATGCCTTTTGCGTATATGAATGCACGCTCCGGTGGCCTTGCTATCAAGATGTTTATCGGCGTTATGATCGGTATTGTGTTCTATGCCATGAATAATCTGTTCTCTTACCTAGGTGTCTTGAATACGTGGTCACCGATTATTGTTTGTCTAGTGCCAACGATATTCATGCTAGTCATTGCAGCAGTTGCTATGTATTGGGTTGAAAGACGATAAGTAATAAAAAAGCCCTCGTCAGCAAAATTTTTGCTAACGAGGGTTTTTTGTATTTATGGCTTAGTGATTGTCTAGGTGTGCTTTGAGAGCCTGTCCGGTATAGGTACAGGACTTAATGATGCTTTGAGGCGTGCCCTCAGCGACAACCTGACCACCTTGTGAGCCAGCTTCTGGTCCCATATCGATGATCCAATCAGCACAAGCAATAAGATCCAAATTGTGTTCGACAACGACAACTGTATTGCCCGCTTTAACAAGACGTTGTAGTACTTTAATCAATTTGGCTACGTCGGCCATATGTAGACCAACTGTTGGTTCGTCCAATACGTAAAGCGTATGCGGGCTCGATTTACCGCGAGGACCAACGTTTTCTTTTACTTTACTGAGTTCGGCAATCAGTTTGATGCGTTGTGCCTCACCTCCAGAAAGTGTTGGCGATGGTTGTCCAAGGGTTAAGTAACCTAAACCAATATCTTGAAGTAGTTGTAAAGGGTGACGAATGCTTGGCATGCTTTCGAAGAATGCTAGTGCATCATCTACCTGAAGCTGCAGGATATCGCCAATGTTGTGGTCTTTCCATGTAACTGCCAAGGTTTCTGGATTAAATCGAGCACCGTGACAAACTTCGCATGGCACTTTGACGTCTGGTAAGAAAGACATTTCTATGGTTCTCATGCCTTGACCAGAGCATGCTTCACATCGTCCACCTGTGTTGTTAAAGGAAAAGCGGCTGATGGTATAACCACGTGCTTTACCTTCTGTCGTTTCGGCAAAGAGTTTTCGAATTTTGTCAAAGAAGCCAACATAAGTTGCAGGACACGATCTTGGCGTTGAGCCAATGGGTGTTTGATCAACTTCAAGGATACGGGCAAGACAACTGTCATATTGGATTTCATCACAGCCTATCCAATGGTTACTAACAGCTTTTGCTTTGAGATTACGCGACAAGTTCTCAAACAAGATGTCACGTGTCAATGTTGATTTACCTGATCCCGATACACCTGTAACGACCGTTAGACGATTGAGAGGAATATCAATCGTTTGACCTTTCAGATTGTGTAAAGTTGGATTGATAATTCTAATCTTGGGGTCTCGTGTCGCATCAAAGGGTATTTTTTCAACGATATTGTCAACGATAGAGCATTGAAGATACTTACCTGTAAGTGAGCGCTCGTTATTGAGAATATCCTTTAGTGTGCCCTGAGCGACCAACTCGCCGCCTCGTATTCCGGAACCTGGACCTATGTCAATGATGTGATCTGCTCGACGAATGGTATCTTCGTCATGCTCTACGACCACCAAGGTGTTGCCTTGGTGGGTCAGCTGTTCGATGGCGTTAAGGAGAATTGAGTTATCTCTAGGGTGCAAGCCGATTGTAGGCTCATCCAGGACGTAACAAACACCTCGTAAATTACTACCTAACTGAGCTGCCAATCGAATGCGTTGTGCTTCGCCCCCTGAAAGGGTCGGTGCGCTACGATCGAGTGTTAAGTATCCTAGACCTACCGAACGTAAGAATGCTAAGCGTGATCGAATTTCAGCGATGGGGTCTTTAGCAATGATGGCTTCACGGCCAACGAGCGTCAGTTCATTGAAAAACTGTGTTACTTCATCGATGGTCATTGCACCAAAGTCGGCAATAGTCTTGTTTTGCCAATAGACAGCACGTGCAATGGGGTTAAGTCGAGCCCCTTTGCATGTTGGACAAAGTTCAGAGGTTTCATCGCCTTTGAAATCGGTATTGAATGCTTCGTCATCCTTTTGTGCTTTTTTGAGTGCAGCCGTGATGATGCCGTATCCAGAACATGTTGGGCAAGCCCCTGCTTTGGAGTTGTACGAGAATAGTTTTGGATCTAAGTTTTGGAAGCTCTTCAAGCACGACGGACAAGCAACTAGCGTTGAGTAAAACCGCATGATGCCATCTTGAAGTGTAAACGTCTCATTGCTAGGTAAGTCAGTGGTGACCAATATACGGCCATGACCATGAATTAAAGCGTTTTCGACCAAATTCCGTAAGGCTTCGTCGCTGGCTTTACAAGTGCCTAATGGCAGTTCAATGTCGTGTTCGCTATAGCGCGACAAGGACGGAATCGTTCCTGTAGTAGAGACATATTGTCCATCTATGCGAACGATCCAAAAACCTTTGTTTCTAGCAGTTTGTAGTTCGGCACGAAAGATTCCTTTCTGACGTCGAACGATAGGCGCTAAAACGGCAATTGTTTGATTTTCATAATCGCGCCGAATGGCTTTTAGAATTTGTTCCTTATCTAACGGTTTAGCTGGAATATGACAGTCTGGGCAATATTGCGTTCCGAGCTTAACAAAAAGAAGACGCAAGAAATGGAGTAATTCCGTCATGGTTGCGACTGTTGAACGTAAACCACCACGAGAGGTACGTTGTTCAATGGCGACCGTTGGGGGAATGCCACGTATCGAATCAACGTCTGGAATCGGCGCAGGTTGAACCATACTACGCGCATAGGCATTGAGCGACTCTAAGTATCGTCGCTGTCCTTCTGCAAAAATAAGGTCAAAGGCGAGCGTTGATTTTCCAGATCCTGAAGGACCCGTGACCACAGAAAATTGATTTCGTGGCACATTGACCGAGAGATTCTTTAGGTTATGCTCACGGGCGCCTATCACTTCAATTTGAGGTTGGGTATTCTGTGTTGCCGTTTTGATTTTTTTGGGTAAATCAAAGAATGTTGTACGTGAATAATGACCAGCTTGTGCTTTTTTCCATGCAGCTAAAGCTTGACCGGTGAGAGATTTCGGACTAGCGATAAGATCGCTGGGACTTCCCTCAAAAACAACGGTTCCGCCATTGTCACCCCCTTCAGGTCCCAATTCGATGATCCAGTCTGCTGTACTGATCACGTCAAGATTGTGTTCAATGACGATGACACTATGACCATTAGCCACTAGTGCATCCAGGATTTTGACAAAGTCTTCGGTATCAGAAAAATGAAGCCCGGTCGTAGGTTCGTCAAAAACAAATAGTTTGCCGTCGCCGTGGCGCATATGCCCAGAACCGCTTGATAGCGCACTTGCGAGTTTCAAACGTTGTCGTTCCCCACCTGAAAGTGTGGTCAATGGTTGACCTAATTTCAGGTACCCTAAGCCGACGAGACAAAGGTCTTTAAGTCCTAAGGTGATCTGAGGATGAGACGCGAAGAGGGTTACGGCTTCCGTTGCTGTTAAATCGAGAATGTCTGCAATGTTGTAGTCACGACCATCTGAAAGACGGATAGTGATGCTGAGCACATGATCGTTATAGCGCTTGCCGTGACACGTCGGGCAGGGTAAATAAACATCGGACAAGAATTGCATCTCGACGTGTTCATGACCTGACCCACCGCAAGTCTGGCATCGCCCTTTGCCTTGATTAAAGGAAAAATCACTGTAGCCCAGTCCTGAATATTGGGCAGCAGGACTCTTTGCAAATAATCGACGAATGCCTTCAAAACTACCAACGTAGCTGACAGGATTAGAACGTGTGGTGTGCCCAATCGGACTTTGATCAACGAAGAGAATATCTTGGGGTAACGATCCTTCAAGTGATTGAAACTTACCTGGGGTTTGGGTTGATTTACCCAAACGACGCTCAAGCGCTGGCACAAGAATGTCAGCAATTAATGTTGATTTACCAGAGCCAGATACGCCAACGATGACCGTCAGGGTTCCAAGAGGAAATGCCACATCAATATGTTTGAGATTATGCTCAGACGCATCTTTGATGGTCAGCCGAGGGGTTTGCGGCGTGACTAGTTGTGGCGAACGACGCGTGATGATACGTTGCCCTGAGAGATAGCTGGCTGTAAGCGTATGAGATTGGAGTACGTTGCGTGTAGCGCCGTCAAAGACGACTTGACCACCCTGTGTACCTGCACCTGGTCCCATGTCGATCAATCGATCCGCTGCGAGCATGACTTGAGGATCGTGTTCTACAACAACCAAAGTGTTGCCAGCCTCTGTCAGGCGACGCATGATCTGATTAACGCGGTGCATGTCACGTGGATGAAGTCCAATACTGGGTTCGTCGAGCACAAAAAGCGTGTTAACTAATGCCGTACCTAGTGCGGTTGTCAGACTGACACGTTGAACTTCACCACCCGAAAGCGTGCGGCTTTGACGGTCTAGAGTTAGGTAGCTAAGTCCGACATCACAAAGGTATTGAAGTCGGCTACAAATTTCATCCAGGATAAGTCGTTCCGCGGCATTTGCTTGTTTCTGGCGTAATGTAAAGAACGCTAGTAGTCGTTCAAGAGATAGTGAGGCTAATTCATGGAAATGGAAGCCAGGCAAGGACAAATAACGATCATTACTCACGCTAGAGGTGAGTGGCTTGAAGAGCGGCGTTTGCGTTTGCTTATCAAAGATTTGTTTGCGGTCTTTGATGGTTCCATAACGCCAAAGTAAAGAATCTTGCTTAAGGCGAGCACCTTGACATGTTGGGCAGAGCGTATAAGAGCGGTAACGAGACAAAAGCACACGAACATGCATTTTGTAGGCTTTGGTGTCAAGCCACTCAAAAAAGCGAGAAATGCCAAACCACTGTGTTTTCCAATAACCCTTCCAATCAGGATCTCCCTCCCAAAGCCATGTCTTCGCTTCTTCGGAAAGGTCTTCGTATGGGGTTGTTGTAGAGATGCCATGTAGCTTGGCGAAGTGCAGTAAATCAGTCTTCCAACTTTGGAAAGCTTCGGTCGTCCACGGTTTGATAGCACCTTCTTCAAGAGTCTTACTTGGATCAGGTATGACTAGATCTGGATCCACGCTGATAATGCGCCCAAACCCTTTACAATGCTCACAAGCTCCCACGGCTGAGTTGAAGCTAAAAAGCGAGGCTGAGGGATGCTGAAAACTGAGATTACAATCAGCGCAAACGAAACCTTTTTGGTATTTCGCCAAGCGTTGAAAACCTTCCTGAGTTTTAACATAGACTTCCATTGCGCCAGCACCTTTTTCTAGGGCTTGCTCGATAGCCTCAATGGCGCGAATGCGTTCAACTGACGAAGGTTTAAAACGGTCACTTGCCACAGTCAATAGGGTGTTAGAGGGGGTAGACTGGCGATCGATAATGTGGGTAAACCCTTGTGCAGATAATCCTGCTTCAGCGGTTTCTATGGGAAGACTGTTAGGAATCGAAAGTGTAAAGGTGATGTATACACGACTCTCTATTCCGTCAGGTGTTTGTTGAAGTTTGTCGCAGATGCTCGCCCAAATGGTTTGAGGTGTGTGCTCAGTGACCAATTGACCACACTGAGGGCAATAGAGTTCAGCATGGTGGGCAAATAAAAGTTTGATATGGTCATTTAATTCCGTCATGGTACCGACGGTTGACCGTGGAGAGCGAATTGTGCAGTTTTGGTCAATTGCAATGGCCGGAGGAACACCTTCGATGCGATCCACTTGAGGTCGATCCATGCGATCAAGAAACTGGCGGGCATAGGGGCTAAACGTTTCAACATAACGACGTTGCCCTTCGGCGTAGAGTGTGCCGAAAACAAGAGAACTTTTACCCGAGCCTGATGGCCCAGTAACCACGGTGAATTCACCGTGACGCAAGGTAAGATCGAGGTTCTTTAAGTTGTTTTGTCTTGCGCCAAAAATACGAATAACAGAATCTTCACTCATGTTTGGGGGGATAGAGTCTGGCATTTAAATTAGTAGAAGTGGATGGTTTGATAGGCGAGTTGAAAGCCTACATCAAGTTAGGATTCCTTACCCAAAGAATTAGAAAAAAAGTATAATTACAAATTGTTACATATAACTCAACACAAGTTGAAAATTTATGGTATAGTTTTGCTTCTCCGCTTCTAGGGGGGATTAGCTCAGCTGGGAGAGCGCTTGCATGGCATGCAAGAGGTCAGCGGTTCGATCCCGCTATCCTCCACCAAGATAAGGTCCCTATCGTCTAGAGGCCTAGGACACGACCCTTTCACGGTCGGTACCGGGGTTCGAATCCCCGTGGGGACGCCAAGATACAAAGCCCGACAGGTTAGCGCCTGCCGGGCTTTTGGCTATTTGAAAAAAGGTCATTGGATAAAAGAAAAGCGCTGAACTCCGAAGTGTTCAGCGCTGATTCATGATTTATCCATCAGAGATGGAACGATGAAGTCTTAATGATGACGACGTTTTTCAGCCTCTTCCTTGACTGAACGGCGAACGGTATCAAAAGCTTCATTGAGTGCGAGCATGACGTCCATGTTCGTACGGTTGACGATGACGTCCTGACCAGAAGCCTTTAAGTCGACGCGAATCGTAAAAGCTCCCATCGTTTGGTGACCTTCCTGGCTGACTGTAACCTTGCAGGCACCGAGTTGGTTGTCAAAGCGGCGGAGCGCTTCAACTTTTTCGCCAATGGCAGCCTCGACAGCTGGCGAGCGATTGATGCCGTGGAAAACGATTTGCAGAGATTGGGGCATATAACACCTCTCTTTTTGTTGTGGCTTTTTCTTCAGACTGACTCAGTCTGTACTTCAAGTCTATATCCAAACCGTTCACTTTGCACAAATTGCACTGGTTATCACTTAGAATGTGCGCAACACGTAATAACGTTATTCAGAGTGAATGCGTGTGTCAGTGGCTGTACGCAGACCCCTTATATGGTTCGCTAGCTTGTTCATGATGAACAAGAGCGAGCATTTTTTTTGAGAAAAGAACATGGATCGCAAACCTTGGCAGAATAATGGCCCGCATCGGGCTCCTTTTGGTGCAGATCGCCGTGAAGGCGGTCGTAGTGACCGTCGTGAAGGCGCTGGCGACCGCGGCTTTGGTCGTGGTGAACGCCGTGAATTCGGTGATCGTCGTGAGTTTGGTGACCGTCGCGGTTTTGGCGAACGTCGTGAATTTGCTGGTCGCCGCGAAGGTGAGCGTCGCTCGTTTGGTGGCGAGCGTCGTGAATTCGGTGGTGAACGTCGTAATTTCGCTGATCGAGATCGTCGTCCCGCTTTTGGTGGTCCGCGTCGTCGCGAAGAGTTTGGTGTGCGTTCTGGCCCGCGCGCTCGCGCCCTTGAAACTCGTCGTTTCTCTGAACGTTCAGATTTTGCTAAGAACGCGATCGTGAAGCTTGATGCAGATTTGGCTGATTACTTTGATAGCGCTGAAGCTGTGAATAAGGCGCTTCGCATGGTTGTTCAGTTGGCTCAGATTGCCAAGAAGCCGGTTTCGACGAAGACTGAAGAAAAGGCGACTGATGTGGCTACTCAAGATGAAGAAGTCACAGAAGAAGTCGAAGTGGTCGATACCACTAGCGAAGCCATGTTCTCCGAAGATGACTTTGAAGACGAAATGCCTCAGTCCGACGATGATGGCAGTGAAAAGAAGGCTGAATAAGTCTCTTTTGATCAAGCCTCTCGTTTGAATGAGATAAGACAAGCCTCGAATCTACCATGGATTTGGGGCTTTTTTATTTTCAGTCTTAAGTTACGATGCAAGTTCACTTCGTACAATGATAAATGTGTGGCAGGGAATATCCTCTAGGCAGTAAGCCTATTTTTAGATACACTCCATCAGTCCTAATAAGATCCTGTCAAGTGTCAGATAACGCGGCATCTATCTACCAATGAAATACATTCTCTCTTTAGATCAGGGCACAACGAGTTCTCGTGCAGTATTGCTGAACCATCGAGCTCAAATTGTCTCAATGGAGCAGATGGAGTTTGCACAACATTATCCGCAATCGGGGTGGGTTGAGCATGATGCGACTGATATTTGGAACACGCAGATAACTTGTGCGCAAAATTGTTTGCGTAAGGCAGGAGTGACGGCCAAAGAAGTGGCTGCGATTGGCGTGACCAATCAGCGTGAAACAACGGTGATTTGGGATCGTCGTACGGGCGAACCAGTGGCGCCAGCGATTGTTTGGCAGGATCGACGAACTGCACCATTTTGTACAGAGTTGCAACGCCGTGGTGTAGAAGTCTTGGTGCGTGAAAAAACAGGTTTACGTATCGACCCATATTTTTCAGCCACCAAAATTCGTTGGATCCTTGATCATCATCCAGGTTTGATGCAACGTGCGGAAAAGGGAGAACTGGCTTTTGGCACTATCGATACGTGGTTAATTTGGAAGTTAACTGGCGGTCGTGTGCATGCAACGGATATTACCAATGCATCTCGTACGATGCTTTGTAACTTGGCTACGGGGCAGTGGGATGATGAGCTACTAGATATTTTTGGTGTTCCCGCTTCTCTCTTGCCAGAAATCGTTCCGAGCTCTGCTTTGATTGGTAAAACAAGTTCAGAGCTATTGGGGGGCGAGATCCCTATTGGTGGCGTGGCCGGCGACCAACAAGCCGCGACATTTGGTCAAGCTTGCTTTGAACCAGGTTGTGCTAAAAATACCTACGGCACGGGTGGTTTTTTGCTCATGAACGTGGGTGATGAACCGCATATGAGTCAGCATCGTTTAATTGGTACGACAGCTTGGCAACTCGGTGATGATCGTATTCAATATGCGTTAGAGGGTTCTGTTTTTGTAGCTGGAGCTGTTGTGCAGTGGCTACGTGATGGCTTGCAGTTTTTCAAGTCTGCTGAAGAAATTGAAACCCTTGCTCAGACAGTGCCTGATAATGGAGGTGTCTATTTAGTGCCGGCATTTGTGGGGCTAGGGGCGCCTCATTGGGATAGCGAGGCACGAGGTTTAATGATCGGGTTGACTCGTGGTACGACGCGAGCTCACATTGCGCGTGCTGCACTTGAAGGGATTGCTTTTCAATGTGCTGAAGTGTTGGAGGCTATGCAGTTAGATGCAGGGACTCAGCTTAAAGAGCTTCGCGTGGATGGTGGGGCTTCTCGCAACAATTTGTTGATGCAATTCCAGGCCGACCTTTCTGGCGTGCCTGTGATTCGACCTGCAATTACAGAAACTACTGCTCTTGGGGCTGCTTTTTTAGCGGGACTTTCTTCGGGTGTGTGGGCTTCTTGTGAAGAAATTTCATCTCTGTGGCGTGTTGATCGGGTATTTGAACCCGCGATGAGCGCAGACAGGAGAGACTATTTGATGAACCAATGGGTTCGTGCCGTAGGCCGAGCCCGTAACTGGAATAAATAACCATGGCTGAAGTGAAATCAACCAATCGTGAAGCGTTGCTTGCGCAACTTCGTGAAGATACCGTTTGGGACGTCGTCGTTATCGGTGGCGGTGCAACGGGGGCTGGTATCGCTCTCGATGCTGCTTCTCGCGGTTTGAAGACTGTTCTTTTGGAAGCACAGGACTTTTCTTCGGGCACGTCTTCTCGTTCGACGAAGTTGATCCACGGCGGCGTTCGCTATATGAAGAATCCGCGTGACTGGGGTCTTGTTCGCGAAGCGCTGAAAGAACGTCGTATTTTGATTAAGAATGCGCCGCATCTCGTGCATTCGAAGCCTTTCATCTTGCCTTGCTACAAGAAAGGTGAACGCGAATTCTATACGATCGGTCTCGGTATCTACTCGGCCATGACGTATGGCGGCTATAACATTGGTCGCACGTCGAGTCTTTCTCGTGAAGACACTCTGATGCGTTTGCCTGGGGTGAAACCAGAAGGGTTGATGGGTGGCGTACAGTTCTTTGATGGCCAGTTTGACGACGCTCGTTTGGACGTGGCTTTGGTGCGTACGGCCTTTGAGCATGGTGCTGTTCCGTTGAACTATATGCCTGTGACGGCGATCTGTCGCGAAGGCGGTATGATCCGTTCCGTTACGGCTCAAGATAAGGAAACGGGCGAAGAATTTGTCATTCGCACGAAGATGGTCTTTAATGCTGCAGGTGCCTGGGTCGATCCGATTCGCCGCATGGTTGATCCTGAAGCTTCGACCCTTGTGCGTGTGTCTCGTGGTTCTCACATCCTTCTCGACAAGTCCTTTATGCCGGGTGACACGGGGATGTTGATCCCGAAGACGCGTGACGGTCGCGTGCTCTTTGCTATTCCTTGGCATGGTATGTTGCTCGTTGGTACAACAGATGTTGAACAAAAGGATGCTGATTTTGATCCGCAGGTAAGCGAAGAAGAAATCAACTTCATGATTGAAACGGCTTCTGGGTACCTCGAAAAGCCGATTACGCGTGCCGATGTGAAGGCTTCTTTTGCTGGTCTGCGTCCGCTCTTCAATCCGCAGGCCACGGGTTCCGCTGGTTCGACGGCCAAGGTTTCTCGTGAGCATGCAGTGATTCCTGAGTTCGGTAACATGATCACCGTGACGGGTGGCAAGTGGACGGCTTATCGTAAGATGGCCGAACATGCCATGTTAGTGGCTACGTTGCGTCACTTGATTCCGCCGCGTCTCTGTGTGACGAAGGATCTTCCTATCTTCCGTGATCCTAATTGGGATCATGCTTCGCTCGAAGTGGAAGCCGAAGGTTCTGAGGCTGCAGATGATAAGGTTGTGCAGTTTGCGCTTTATGCTCGCGACAATGAATTCGCGCGCACTCCTGAAGATGTGCTCTTCCGCCGTTTGCGTTTAGGTCAAATGAATTCGGCTCGTACCGAAGCCTTGATTCCGAAGATTGCTGAAGCTTTTGGTTTACCTATGCCTGAAGTTAAGGAAGTCGCTACTCCTGTGGAGACCTGCAACGTCGAGGTTTGCGACGAGCCTAAGTGCGAAACGGCAACGCTCGATAAAGTCGACGCTGAGCCAGTTGAGGTGCAGGTCGAAGAAAAGAAGGCGGACGATCTGAAGTAAACGTCACGACGTTGAAAAAAGTTTCGTCTTCTGACGATCAAACGGCATAGGGGTGTGTTCTTACACCCCTATACTGTGTTGAATGCTCTTACATAAGAGCGAATAAAAAAAGTGGTGTCTTGGGGTAGACAAAACCCTATTCGTAGGGTAAAATCGCCGTCCTGACTTTGCTTCACGGATTGCTTACCCCATCTTTTTCCACTGGCGCCGTGAATTTACGCAGAGTTGGAAACGCCATTTTTAATAGGGCGAACCCACTGACCATCTCATTTTGAATTGGGTCTCGGTTCGCTTTTGTTTTTATTTAGCATTCTGTTGTTGGTGTGGGCATGTTAAAGATACGATGCCGCGGCGCCATCCGTTAAGTACCTCAACAGATGCCTTACTTATTAGGTGAAACGCAATGAAGACCTTCTCGGCCAAGCCGCTTGAGGTTAAGCGCGACTGGTTCGTGGTCGATGCCAGTGATAAGGTGCTCGGCCGTCTTGCCAGCGAAATCGCTCTGCGCCTTCGTGGCAAGCACAAGCCCGAATTCACGCCCCATGTCGACACGGGTGACTATATCGTCGTTATCAATGCTGACAAGTTGAAGTTGTCCGCTGAAAAGGACGGTAAGAAGATGTACTACCGTCACACGGGCTATCCTGGTGGCATCTACGAAACGACGTTCCGTGAAATGCAGAACAAGCACCCGGGCCGCGCTTTGGAAATCGCTGTTAAGGGTATGCTTCCGAAGGGCCCGCTCGGCTACGCCATGATCAAGAAGCTCAAGATCTATGCCGGCGCCGAACACCCGCACTCCGCCCAGCAACCCCAGGTTCTTGACCTCTAATTTCCGAAAGGCTTGAAAGATGATCGGTAACTACAACTACGGCACCGGCCGCCGCAAGAGCTCGGTCGCTCGTGTTTTCATCAAGCGCGGCGAAGGCAAGATTGTGATCAATGGCCGCCCGCTGGAACAGTACTTCCACCGTGAAACCGGTCGCATGATCGTCATGCAGCCGCTTCAGCTCACGGAAAACACCGAAACGTTTGACATCATGGTTAACGTTTCTGGTGGTGGCGAATCCGGCCAGGCCGGCGCCATCCGTCACGGTATCACCCGTGCCCTCGTCGATTACGACGCTGGCCTCAAGAGCGTTCTCTCCAACGCTGGTCTCGTGACCCGTGACGCTCGCGAAGTCGAACGTAAGAAGGTTGGTCTCCGTAAGGCCCGCCGTGCCAAGCAGTTCTCCAAGCGTTAATTGCTTTGCAAAGACTGCAGGAGTTTTCTCCTGCAGTTACCAAGAAAAGGTCGCCTGCTGTTTGCAGTGCGGCCTTTTTTGTGTATGAAGTGTTTTCAAATAAGAAATTCTGTTCGTCGCTAGTGTCGTTTTCTTGAGTTTTCGTGTAGGATAGGTGATCATTTTCTATCCGTTGGCTGAGGTCGCAACGTCATGTTGGGATCGATGAGAGCGACGGAAACTTCATTTACGGAGCGTTGCACGTTTGGTTGCAGCGAATATTTCAATGACCGAAGAAAAGATTGACACAGTTCAGGAAGACATGCCGGCGTTGATGCCTGATCCAATTAACTTTACCGATGCTGCTGTGGCTAAGGTTAAAGAATTGGTGGACGAAGAAGGTAACCCAGAACTCAAGCTACGTGTCTTTATTCAAGGCGGTGGTTGCGCTGGTTTTCAGTACGGCTTTACGTTTGACGAAGTTCAGAATCCCGACGACGCTGTGATGGAAAAGGGCGGTGTGACACTCTTGATCGACTCGATGAGCTATCAGTATTTAGTTGGCGCGAAGATCGACTTCAAGGACGACCTGACAGGGGCACAGTTTGTGATTGATAATCCGAATGCTGTGACGACGTGTGGTTGTGGTTCTTCGTTTAGTGTTTAAACGCTAAGCACGTTCGACAAAATCCAGAAAAGGGGTGTTGTAAAGATCAGGATGGCCTGATTTTCGCAACCCCCTTTTCTTTTGGTGGATTTATTGATAGGGATAGAGTGCCCCGAGAATGCGTGGGCCGGTGGCACGAGTTACGGTGGGTAAATTACCTGGTTGACGGTGAATAAAGCGTTCAGCAAGCCATGCAAAGGCTGCTGCTTCAACTTGCATGGGATGCACGCCAAGCGAGGATGTATCGAAGACTTTTCCTGTGAAGTGCTGGGTTAAGGCTTGTCGTAGAGTATAGTTGTAGGTGCCACCGCCACACAAAATTAAAGCTTTAGCTTCTGGCGCAAAGCGTTCGACAGCGTCAATAACTGAACGCGCAGTCAGTTCGACAAGGGTTCTGGCAACGTCTTCTGGTGCTAGACCCCGATGGCGGGCGAGGTGTTGATCAAGCCAAGCAGGTGAAAAAAGCTCGCGTCCCGTGGACTTTGGAAATGGTTTTGCAAAATAGGGGTCGCCCAGAAAGTCGTCAAGCAGTTTAGGAATGACTTTGCCTGTAGCAGCCCATGCACCATTCTTGTCATAGGGTGCGTGGAGAATGCGTTGAGTCCAGGTGTCGATCAACATATTAGCGGGCCCTGTGTCACCGCCTAAGATTGGTTGGTCAGATTTCGTTGCATTAGCAGGCAAAATGGAAATGTTTGCAATACCACCTAAATTCAAAATGACACGCGCCTCGTGACCTGAAAAGGTTCTGGCATGAAAAGCGGGAACCAATGGCGCTCCCTCGCCTCCTGCGGCAATGTCCCGATTCCGAAAGTCGCAGATGACATCAATGGCTGTCAGTTCTGCTAGAAGTGCAGGATGATTAAGCTGTAATGTAAAGCCTCGTTCTGGACGATGGCGGATCGTTTGACCATGAACGCCAATGGCGTCGACCTCATTAGAGGTCAGCTGGGTTTTAGTTAAGAGCAATCGAACAGCTTCAGCATAGTGATGTACAAGAGCAACGGAGGCTTCGCCCATACGGTCAATCTCATTATCACCAGGAAGCGTTAAAGCTGCGAGTTGTGTACGTAAGTCGTTTGGAAAGGGTAGTGAAATATGACCCAGATAGCTCATCGTATCCTTTTCAAAAGCCATGGCCACCACATCAGTGCCATCTAAACTCGTGCCGGACATCAGGCCAAACGTAATTGTTCTGTTCATTGCGAAAGCTACCAAAAAAGAAGCCGACCACGTGGTCGGCTTATTCAGAATTACTTCGAAGCTGAAGCTGCGTGTTGTGTTAGTTTAGCTGAAGGTGTTTCGTCTTCGTTATCAGGGTGATTGAGCAACTGCGTTGTAACAGTTGACGCTTCACGATGATGGGTTTTAATAAAAGTGGGCAAAGGAAGTGCTTCACTTTCGGCGAGTAAGTCAAAACGTGCCTGGATTGGATAGGCTAGTGTCTTTAATTGTGCTAACTGGAAAGCTGAGAGGTTCTCGGTGTCTGGTAGATCAGCCGTGCGTGGGTTGATCTGGACGCCGTTAAACATCAATTCGTAATGAAGATGTGGTCCCGTAGCAAGTCCGGAGCGACCCACATACCCAATCACATCACCACGTTGTACACGCTGACCTTTTTTGAGTCCCTTTGTGATGCGAGACATATGTGCGTATAAAGTGGTGCGACCCAAGCCGTGATCAATTTTGACGTAGCGACCATAGCCTTTGCGTTCATAGCCGACATAGCTAATGGTTCCATCTGCTGCCGCAAAGATGCGAGAGCCTGAAGGAGCGCGGAAATCAGTACCGTTATGCGGACGAAGAACGCCTGTAACAGGATGGCGACGTAACGGTGAGAATTCACTGCTGACGTCTTGAACGTCAAGTGGTACACGGATAAAGGTTTGTTGAGAGGCTCGCCCTTCAAGGGTATAAAAGCCGCCGACACGATCGTCATTGTTAAACCAGTAGGCTTCGTGAACTTCATCGTTTGCAACAACTTGAACAGCTAAAAGCTGACCATTTCGAATGAAGTTTCCACCAGCAAATTTGCGTTCATAGATCAAACGTAAGGCGTCGCCATTTTTGATGGAACGAAGTGGATTATCTGCTCCGTCCCAGACAACTTTAAGTTGACTAGCGATGTCTGCTGGAATATTGAGTGCGTCAACAGTTGCTTTGAAGCCATTAGATGCTAGGCCAGAAATACTTTCTTCTAGCGTATCAAAAGCGACGGCGAATTCTGCGCTTGCAAAGAGTTCACCAGCACGAGTGACTTCGATGCGGCGGCTATCTTGAGGGTGTGGTCCTTCAAGATAAAGATGTAAGTAAGCTAAGCGTCCGTCAGGCAAAATTCCAGCGGTAACGTACTGGCCGGGTTGCGGCAAGACAAAGGGACGAAGATGTGGCTCTGATCGAATGTAAGCGACGGCCTTGGGATCGTGGATTTCCAGGCGAGCCAATAAAGAACCTAATGTTTCCCCAGTACGTGCCGTTAAACTCTTCGGCGTGACCGAACCGCCTCGACGCAATGCCTCTAGGGCTTCTTTGAGAACGTTATCGTCAACACTCTGTGTTACGTATGTTACTCGAGGCTTTTCTTGTGCCAACGTAGGCGCGACGCCAAGTAGCCCCCCCGTACTCCCTAGCACAACACAGGATGCCAGTCCAACGGTGGCGGCCTGAGTCAAGCGTTTGTTAGGGTGACGCAACCGAGTATTTGCACGCGAGCGTAACCAAGAACGAAACGCTTTGCCTGCGGAGCGTAATTGCCTTGCAATAAGAGAGGGTGCAGTCATGAGGGGTATAGAGTTGCGAAAGGCGGGAAAAAAGGGAACAATAACAAATCTGATATTTTAAAACAGATCACCCAATCGGCCTTTAGAAAACGGGACTCAAAATGGTTACAGATTGAGCCTACAAAGCTGAAAAGGGATTTGAGCCAATTTTTAGTAATAGCAAAGGGATACTGATGACTGTTGAGTTAGACAAAGCTCAGGCGGAAAAGAAGCTGCCCGTGACGGATGAGATCCGTGAAGCCATGGCGTTGATTCGTCGTGGGACGGATACGTTTTTGATCGAAGAAGAATTCGAACAGAAGCTCGCACGAGCCAAAATGACGGGTACCCCGTTGCGTTGCAAGTTAGGTCTTGACCCGACGGCACCTGATATTCATATAGGTCATACGGTGGTGCTCAATAAGTTGCGTCAGTTACAAGACTTGGGGCATACCGTGATTTTCTTGGTGGGCGACTTTACGGCCGCGATCGGCGATCCCTCTGGCCGTAACGTGACGCGTCCGCCGTTGTCGCATGAACAGATTGTCGAAAATGCACAGACCTACTTGAACCAGGCGGGTTTGGTGCTTGATCTTGAACGAACAGAAGTGCGTTACAACTCTGAATGGTGTAACGACCTTGGTTCGGTAGGCCTGATTCAGTTGGCTTCGCGTTATACGTTGGCTCGTTTGCTCGAACGCGACGACTTCGCTAAGCGCTATGCTGAACAAGCTCCGATCGCTATGCATGAACTGATCTATCCTTTGATGCAGGGATATGACTCTGTGGCACTCAAGGCTGACCTTGAGTTGGGTGGCTCTGACCAGCGTTTCAACCTCTTGGTGGGTCGTGAACTCCAGCGTCAGTATGGTCAGGAACCGCAGTGCATTTTGACGATGCCGTTGTTGGTGGGCCTTGATGGCCAAGTCAAGATGAGCAAGAGTAAGCATAACTACATCGGCATTACGGATGCTCCGAACGATATGTTTGGCAAGGTGATGTCGATCTCTGATGCCTTGATGTGGGATTGGTATGACCTCTTAAGCTTGCGTGGCAATGCTGAAATTGCTCAGCTTAAGAAGGAGTGTGCTGAAGGTCGCAACCCCCGTGATGCGAAAGTGTTGCTTGCGAAGGAGATCGTGGGGCGCTTCCACTCGGATGCCGCTGCGACGGCTGCCGAAGAAGAATTTAATGCACGCTTCCGTGCAGGTGCGATGCCGAGCGATATTCCAGAAATGACCGTGACAGCCTCTGAAGGTGAAATCGGCATTGGTCAATTGTTGAAGACGACAGGTTTGGTCGCTTCTACGAGCGAAGCAAACCGCAACATTGATCAGGGTGGTGTCAAGATTGATGGTCAGAAGGTGTCTGATCGCGGTCTCAAGCTTCACACTGGCGATGTGATCACGGTTCAGGTGGGTAAGCGTAAGTGGGCCAAAATCACGGTCGCTTAATTGAGGTTTACCCATGATTGTGCTTGTGCAACGTGTGACCCAAGCAAGCGTGCAGGTCAACGACGAGATCATTGGCGCGGTTCAAAAAGGGCTCCTCGCATTCATTTGTGGGGAACCCGGCGATACGCCTGAAACGATTGAAAAGTTGGCGCGTAAAGTGGCGAAATTGCGCATCTTTTCGGATGACTCAGGCAAGATGAATTTGAGTGTTGGTGACGTGGGTGGTGACGTGCTTTGTGTGTCGCAATTTACACTCGCGGCAGATACGCGCTCAGGTAATCGACCGAGCTTTTCTAAAGCGGCATCCCCTGAAGAAGGGCGACTGGCTTATGAGGCGTTTGTGACGGCTTTACGTGCGCAAGGACTTTCGTGCCCGACAGGTCAGTTTGGCGCAGAGATGAAAGTCTCGCTCGTTAATGATGGCCCTGCCACATTTTGGCTTCAGTTGTGAGCCAAAAGTAAGTCCTTTTCCTCATGTGGTTTGTTTGAACGCAGAGGAGTTTGGATAAGCAAAATCGATCAAAGGTTGATCAACGCAATCTGATGCTATAAAGGAAGACGCTCGACGAATATGTCAAGCGTCTTCTCAAAAGACATGGAGGTGTCACTTGAAGCTGATTTCAGAAAATTTTGCTCAAGGTGAATTGATTCCTGAAGCGTTTGCTTGGGGGCGTATTGGTTCAGAAGGGACGGTGCGTTCTGCCAATCTGAACCCGCATCTGGCTTGGTCTGATGTGCCCGAAGGAACAGCTTCTTTTGTATTGGCTTGTCTCGATGATGATGTGCCAACTCAGTTAGAGGAGCGAGATCTTTCAGGTGAGCTTCCTGTGTCTCAACCTCGACGCCGATTTGTACATTGGGTTCAGCCCAATTGTCCAGTGACTGTGCGCGAAATTCCTGAAGGCGCTTTGGCGGAAACGAAAAAGTGTACCTCTGGGTTTGGCGATTTGGGTATCAACGATTACAGTCGTGGTGCTCGTCCTGTGCCCGGTGAAACGGGGACAGGATATGATGGACCTTGTCCGCCATTTTTTGATGCCCGTTGGCATTACTACCGCTTTATGGTGTTCGCATTAGATGTCGAAAAACTCGCTTTACCAGCAGAGTTTACTTGGCAGGATGTTGAAGTAGCCATGAAGGGCCACATCATTACGTCGGCAGAATTAGTTGGTCGCTATACGCTCAATTCGCGTCTTGCTACTGAATAGTTTTTGTTATTCACCCGCTAGCACATTCGATGCGTTGTGTTTCGAAGCGCTAGCTTTTCTAAGGAACTGAAGTCGTGTTCAAACGCTCCAATACTATCGCTGTGGTCGATCCTGAACTTTGGGATGTTGTCTGCCACGAATCTACCCGTCAGGAAGATCACATTGAGCTGATCGCGAGTGAAAACTATGCCTCTCCAGCAGTTATGCAGGCTCAGGGGTCTTGCCTTACCAACAAGTATGCTGAAGGCTATCCTGGTAAGCGCTACTACGGTGGTTGCGAACATGTCGACGTGGCTGAAAGTCTCGCGATCGAACGTGCTAAGAAGCTCTTTTGTGAGCCCGCTGGCGTCGAAATGGCTGTGAACGTGCAGCCGCATTCTGGTGCACAGGCTAACTCTGCCGTTTATTTCGGTTTGCTTGAGCCGGGCGATACGATTATGGGTCTTTCGCTTGCCGAAGGTGGTCACTTGACCCATGGTATGCATCTCAATTATTCGGGTCGTTACTTCAAGGTGGTTCCCTATGGTCTCGATGAAAACGAAGCCATTGATTACGACCGCGTTGAAGCTTTGGCTAAGGAACATAAGCCGAAGATCATTGTGACGGGTGCCTCTGCTTACTCGCTCCGCATTGACTTCAAGCGCTTTGCTGACATTGCTCATAGTGTTGGCGCATTGTTGATGGTCGACATGGCTCACTATGCTGGTTTGATCGCAGCTGGTGTGTATCCCACGCCGTTTGGTCATGCTGACATTGTGACGACGACAACGCATAAGACGTTGCGTGGTCCGCGTGGTGGTTTGATCTTTGTTCGTCCCGATCTTGAAAAGAAGATCAATTCCGCAGTCTTCCCGGGGATGCAGGGTGGTCCTTTGATGCACGTGATTGCCGCAAAGGCTGTGGCGCTCAAGGAAGCTCTGGATCCGTCCTTTAAGGTCTATGGTGAACAGTGCATTAAGAACGCAGCTGCGATGGCCGACGAATTGATTAAGCGCGGTCTTCGCATTGTGTCGGGTCACACAGAAAGTCATGTCATGCTTGTTGACCTTCGTTCTTTGAAGATTACGGGTAAGGCAGCTGAAGCGTTGCTCAATGCTGCTCATATCACTGTCAACAAGAATGCGATTCCGAATGACCCAGAAAAGCCCTTTGTCACGTCTGGTATCCGCTTAGGGTCGCCAGCCATGACGACGCGTGGTTTCGGTGAAGCCGAAGCTCGTAAGGTGGCTAATTTGATCGTTGATTTGCTCGAAGCTCCTGAAGATCAGGCTGTGTTTGAGCGTGTCAAGGCTGAGGTCGAAAAGCTCACGAAGGCTTTCCCGGTCTACTCTGACTAAGCAAAAGCTTAAAAAGCACGTTTAGACATACTAGGGCTGATGTTTTCTATAAAGCATCAGCCCATATTTTGTATGTAAACCCTTGATCTTTTATATAAAGAGGCGCTAAACTCAACATCACTTCAATCTAGGCAGGGTTATCCCTGTGATCAGTTTTAGGAGTGATGAATATGCGTTGTCCCTTTTGTCAAAATCCGGACACACAAGTAATTGATTCTCGTGCGCCGGAAGAGGGATATGTAATCCGTCGTCGACGTCGCTGTCCAAAGTGTGAAAAGCGCTTTACGACATTTGAACGTGCCCATTTGGCGATCCCGACTATTGTGAAGCGTGGCGGCGTGCGTTCAGAATACGATCGAGCCAAATTGTTGGCTTCGATGTCCTTGGCTTTGCGCAAGCGTCCTGTATCGCCAGAAAAAATTGAAGAAGCCGTGGACGCGATTGAACAAGAAATGATTCTGACGGGAGAACGTGAGATTCGTTCTAGCCGTTTAGGTGATTTGGTGTTAGCTGCTTTAAAGAAGCTCGACACGATTGCCTATATCCGTTTTGCATCGGTGTACTTCAATATCAATGATCCTCAGGCGTTTATCACGATGATTCGTGAGGCTGCTGAATTGGCCAAAACCCCTGAACCGAAAGGTAACAAGGAAGAATGATGACGCAAGACGAAGAGTGGATGAGTTTGGCATTGGCGCAGGCAGGGAAAGCCCGCCGCTTGTCTGCACCCAATCCTGCGGTAGGGGCTGTGATTGTGCGCGACGGCCGTGTCATTGGTTGTGGACATACTC
This sequence comes from uncultured Sutterella sp., assembly GCA_937943605.1. Classification (GTDB taxonomy): domain Bacteria; phylum Pseudomonadota; class Gammaproteobacteria; order Burkholderiales; family Burkholderiaceae_F; genus Sutterella. Next base: position 26,482 of record CALEAW010000003.1, read on the forward strand.
AAGCTGTCGGCGGTCCTCATGCCGAAATTATGGCCTTAAGAGATGCACAAGCTAAAGGTGAATCCGTTGCAGGCGCAACGATGTATGTGACGCTAGAGCCTTGTTCGCACTATGGTCGTACACCTCCTTGCGCGAAAGCATTGATTGAACATCGTCTAGGCCGCGTGGTCGTTGCTATATTGGATCCGAATCCTTTGGTTGCTGGTCGCGGCGTGCGTATGTTGACTGAAGCCGGGATTTCGGTGACGACAGGGATTTGTGAAAACGAGGCTTTCAACGCAAATGTTGGTTTTATAACACGCATGACCACAGGACGTCCTTGGGTCCGATTGAAGTGTGCTAGCACACTGGATGGTCGTACTGCTTTGCCTGACGGTCGTTCTCAGTGGATTACAGGGAGCGATGCTCGTGAGGAAAATCAATGGTTGCGTGCTCGTTCAGGTGCCATTGTGACGGGTATTGGAACGGTTAAGGCAGATAATCCTCGTATGACGGTACGCCTTGCCGATCAGGTTCGTTTCCCGTTACGCGTTGTGGTGGACGCCCGATTGGAAATTCCTCTGACGGCTCAGATTTTAGAGGGTGGAAATACACTGATTGTGACGGCGTGTAACGATGAGAGCAAAGCGCAAGCCTTAAAGCAAAAGGGTGTTGAGATTTGGTACTTGCCAGATGAACAAAACCCTGAACGCGTTGACCTAGGTAAAATGCTTGACGGGTTAGGTGAACGTGAGGTGAACGAAGTGCACTTAGAAGCGGGGGCTGGTCTTAACGGTGCCTTCTTACACCAAAAATTGGTGGATGAGATTGTTCTGTTTATGGCACCTTGTTTCTTTGGTGCAGGAATGCCCATTGCTCACGTACCGCTCCCCCAAACGCCTAACGACGCTCATCGTTGGAAAGTAACTGAATTGAGTCAGATCGGAGCCGATCTGCTTGTGATTATGAGGAGATAACTCGAAATGTTTACCGGTATTATTCAGGCGATCGGCAAAGTGCGCGAACCCGAACCTCTTGGTAATGGTGTGCGTCTCACGATCGTGGCCCCGACGTTAGGTCTTGATGAAGTGCGTGTAGGCGATTCGATCGCTGTGAACGGTGCTTGCATGACTGTGATTGAAAAGACGGACACTGAATTTAAGGTGGATGTCTCGGCTGAAAGCTTATCGAAGACGACGGGCTTGGATACTTTTGGTGAAGTGAATTTGGAAAAAGCGATGCGCTTAGGTGACCGTGTGGACGGTCACCTAGTGAGCGGACACGTGGACGGTGTTGGTCAGGTTGAGTCGATGGAACAAGTCGCTGAATCTTGGCGTTTAGTCATTCGTGCGCCTCGAGTCCTTTCTCCCTATTTGGCTTACAAGGGGTCCATCACTGTGAACGGCGTATCGCTCACGATCAATAAGGTCGAAGATACCGCCTTGGATACGTTGGTGACGATTAATTTGATTCCGCACACAGTGGAAGTGACGACGCTCAAGCATTTGAAGGCTCAGAGCTACGTCAATCTCGAAATCGATACGATTGCGCGTTATGTCGAGCGTATGATGGCGCTCAAGAATGATGAAGAATCATTCTTTTGAGCCTTCGAAAGAGACATAAACAAACGAGCGCGGCATTCGTCGCTCGAAAAACTTAGCTTAAATGCAGGCGAACGCGATTTCTAAGCGTTCGCCTGTGCTTTCGCGCTAAAATACTAATTTACTAACGGATACCTCTTAGGGGCATCCGTTCAGAGGGATTCTCCCTCGAACTCAGAATTTTGATAACAAATTAGCTCCCGCTTGCAGGCCTCAAGGAGACAGAAATGGCTGTTGACATTGTTCCCACTAAACTCGATGGTACGGATCTTCGTATCGGTATCGTTGTTGCCCGCTTCAACGAATATGCCGGTCGCGGTGAGTTCGAAGCCTGCATGGACGAACTTCGTAAGCTTGGCGTGGTTGATGAAGATGTAACCAAGGTCTCTGTACCTGGTGCCCTCGAAATTCCGTTCGCTTTGATGAAGCTTGCTCAGACGGCTGAATATGATGCGCTCATCGCATTGGGTGCTGTGATTCGTGGCGAAACCTATCATTTTGAATTGGTGAGCAATGAGTCTGGTGCTGGCATTACCCGCGTTGGTTTGGACTATGAAATTCCTATTGCCAACGGTGTTTTAACGACTGAAAACGACGAACAGTGTCAAGAACGTCTCGACATGAAAGGTCGTGATTGCGCTCGTTGTGCCGTTGAAATGGCTAACTTGGCCAAGGAATTCGTGTCTGAAGAAGACTTCGACGAAGACGAAGGTTTCTGCTACGAAGAAGATGATAAGGAATAAAGGAATCCACGAATGACTGAACATAAGGCAGCTCACCGTAAGGGAGCCCATTCAGGCCGTCACTTGGCCCGCGTCTTCGTGATGCTTGGACTCTATCAGTGGTTGGCTGATCCAACACAGGATTACGCTAGCATTGAGGCGCATCTGTCGAGCCTCCTTCATGACGAAGGTGAGCCACTAGAAGGATGTGATATTCGTCCAGCTGATTTTGATCGTGCCGATAAGCCTCTCTTTACGCAACTTCTTTCAGGTGTGTTAGATCGTCACGCAGAAGTTGCTGAGATTATCGCGCGTCATGCTGACCGTGAGTTGCACCGTATTTCTTTGGTGGAACGTGCGGTGCTTTTCATTGGTACGTATGAATTATTAGCCTGTCCCGAAACGCCGTGGCGTGTGGTTCTCAACGAGTCGATCGAACTCGTTAAGCAGTTCGGTAGCGGTTATCGTTTCACGAACGCTGTTCTCGAGCACGTAGCTCGTGAAGTGCGTCCCGAAGAAACGGAAGCTACGCAGGGCTGAGGCCTGACATGAGATAAGCCAAAGGGTCGTTCCTTCAGCGTGGAGGAGCGACCTTTTTTGTGCTCGGTCAAACAATGGGTTGTCTTTAAGGAGGTCAGAGGATGCGTCGAGGCGAATTTCAAATTATTGATCGTTTTTTTACTTACGAAGGATTTGGTGAGTGGCGTAGCCAAGGCATCGGTGATGATTGTGCGTTGATCGATACTGGTACGGGACGTATCGCCGTGACGACGGACATGATGGCGATCGGTACGCATTTTTTACCCAATGCAAATCCAGAGGACGTGGGCTATAAAGCTTTGGCTGTCAATTTGTCGGACTTGGCGGCGGCAGGCGCGTCACCTAGAGCGTTTTTTTTGTCTATTGGCCTCCCTGAACGAGAAGATGCGTGGTTAGCGGCCTTTTCAAGGGGGTTAATGTCGTTGGCTCAGACTTCGGGGTGCGCATTGCTCGGAGGTGATACCACTCGAACGGCCGCGGTCGGTGATGCACGAGCGCCTGTCACCATATCAATTACTGCGATGGGAGCTTTACCCGAAGGAAAAGGGTTGGGTCGCGCAGGTGCACGTCCAGGGGACGATATTTGGGTGTCTGGCACTTTAGGGGATGCGTATGCAGCGCTCAAACATCGTTGGGGACATTGGCAATTGATGCCTGATGCGGCAGAGACTGTTTTTGAACGAATGGATCGCCCGACACCGCGTAATGCATTGGGTTCAGCGTTGTTGGATTTAGCTACAGCGTGTGCCGATGTCTCCGATGGACTCAAGGCAGACTTAGGGCATATTTTGGAACGAAGCGAGGTAGGTGCTGACGTACTTTGGGATGCGGTGCCGATTTCATACGCATTACGCGCCTTAAGCGCTTCAGCGCAACAAGAGGCTGCTTTGATGGGGGGCGATGATTATGAGCTTGTTTTTACGGCGCCAGAAGCTTTAGCGCATCGAGTAGAACAGGTAGGATTGTTGACGCAGACCAGACTTACCCGTATTGGTAAGATTCGCGAAAAAGTCTCAGGCGATAATCTTACTGTACGTGCACAGAACGGCGTGATCATTACGACTCCAACCAACGGTTTTGATCATTTTGCTGTCTGATACCCTCTGCATGGTGTTTAACTGCCACCGGTTGACCGGTGCTTCATTTGTCAGGAAGTAGATATGCTTCAGAAATACGATGAATCCAACCCCGCCAATCAGATTGAGTTAACCAGTCGTTTTGTTTGGTCGCATCCTGCGCATATGATCGCGACTTTCTTTGGTGCTGGGCTACCGAGTAAGGCACCAGGTACTTATGGTACGTTAGCTGGTGCGCTTTCCTTTATTGTGCTAAGTCCAGCTGTCTCAACGGCAGGTTGGGTACTTCTGGCTTTAGTCCTTTTTGCCGCAGGGATTTGGGCATCTGACAAGGTCTCGCGTGATCTTGGGGTGAATGACCATAAGGGTGTCGTCGTTGACGAAGTTGTGGGTATTTGGTTGCTCTATGCTTTTTTGCCGGCAGGGACAGCTTGGTGGATCGCTGGTTTTGTAGCATTCCGCTTCTTTGACATCATGAAGTTGCCCCCCGTTGATGTCATTGATGAAAAGATGAAAAATGGCGTGGGTGTGATGCTCGATGATGTCGTTGCAGCTTTTTACGCTTGGGTTGTCGTGAGCATTTTGGGTTGGTTGTTTGGTTAATCCGTTATGTCTGACATCACGTCCAAAATTCTGCTCGCCGCTCAACAGTTAGGAATTGTCGCTAAAGACCGACATCATATTGTTGTGACGGCCGAAAGTTGTACTGGCGGCGGTATTGCTGCTGCCTTGACTGAAGTGGCTGGTAGTTCGGCTTGGTTTGAAGAAGGATTTGTCACGTATGCTGCATCGGCCAAGGTGGCCAGGCTTGACGTGAGACCAAGTTTGATTGAAACAGAAGGTGTTGTTAGCGAAGCTGTGGCGCAAGCAATGGCTCGAGGTGTATTGGCGCGTAACGCAAGTGCGACGTTATCCGTTGCCGTGACTGGCGTTGCTGGTCCTGGTGGGGGTACTGTAAAAACCCCTGTTGGGACAGTATGCATTGGTTGGGGCGAACGCTTCAATGAATCTATCGTGACTTGTTCTCGAACGATCTATGTGCCTGGTAGTCGTGCAACAGTGAGAGAGGCGACTGTGTTAGTTGCCTTAGATGGACTGATGGAACTCATGCGATTCGGTAATCCAGCCCTCATGCCATGCGAATACTGATTACAATCAAATGACTGTAAAATCGGCGCCCTGCTTGATGACTCAGGCTGGGCGCTTTTTGTCTCTTTTATTTTTATGAATTCAGGCCAAAGGGATAAAGGCTGGTTGGTATGTCAAGTTGGTTTGATGTCTTCATTCTCGTCATTTTGATCGGGTTAAATGGCATGTTCGCGTTGAGCGAAGTCGCCCTGATTACAAGTCGTCGTGCGCGTTTACAGCATCTTTCTGAGGATGACGTGCCAGGTGCCAAGCGCGCCATGGAAATGAACGCGGATCCGAATCGCGCGCTTTCGACAATTCAAGTTGGGATTACGTCGATAGGATTGCTCTCTGGGATTTTCGGGGAAGCAGCGTTGGCCAAACCTGTCGCTGAGTGGTTAGTTTCTTTGGGAATGAATGAGTCGACGGCGTCGGCCTTAGGAACGGGGCTTGTTGTGGTGCTGTTGACGTACTTTGCCATCGTGTTAGGTGAATTAGTGCCTAAGCGTATTGGTCAAATGACACCAGAAACGCTCGCTTGTCGTTTTTCGCCGATTCTCTATACGCTCTCGATTGTTGCGGCGCCATTCGTTAAATTATTAAGTTATTCAACCTCGGCGATTTTACGTTGGTTGCGTATCGATACGAACTCTCAGGCCCCTGTGACTGAAGAAGAAATTCATGCCATGATTGATGAAGGTGAAGAATCAGGTGTGATTGAAACCGTCGAACGCGATATGGTGCGCAATGTTTTCCGATTAGATGATCGCCAAGTGGGCTCGTTGATGACGCCTCGCGGCGATATTGATTGGATTGACCTTGAAGATGAATTAGCGGTCAATATCGAAAAAATTCGCGGTTCAAAGCGTTCTCGTTTGCCGGTTTGTGTGGGAAGCTTGGATGATGTGAAGGGTTTCTGCTCGACTCGAACACTGCTTCAGCAGATGATGGAAAAAGGTAAACCTGATTTCAAAGACAATTTAACGGCTCCTGTTTATGTGCCAGAGTCTTTGACAGGGATGGAATTGCTTGAAAATTTCCGAAAGACCGATACACCTGTGGCTTTGGTTGTTGATGAATATGGTGAAGTGCAGGGCATTGTGACGCCTCGAGATGTGCTTGAAGCCATTGCGGGTGAATTTAAACCCGAACAGCCTGGTGATGCATGGGTGACACGACGTGAAGATGGTTCTTTCTTATTGGACGGTATGATTCCTATCCCTGAATTGAAAGATGTCCTTGATATTAAGGCTGTGCCTGAAGAAGCACTGGGTCGATATAACACCCTTGCAGGTATGATGATGCTGTTGCTTGGTCGTCTGCCTAAAGAAGGTGATATCGCAGAATGGGACGGGTGGCGTTTAGAAATTATGGATATGGACCGTCGCCGAATTGATAAAGTGTTGGCAGCTAAGATTAAGACGCTTTCATAAGTCGGTATAAGGTAATCGTATAGGAGGAGTGATAATGAGTGAAAAGCGAGCTCAATGGTTTGGGGTGGCGGCGGGTGGAGCCGTTTTACTGGGTGCAGTCGCTGCTGGTGGTATCCTGTGGCAGGGCACGGTTTTTGATCAGCAATTCGAAGAGATTGCTCGTAAGCTCTCGGATGATGGTGTCAAGGTAGGCCTCTCGATCAGCGCTGAAGAAACAGCTCGTAGTTTCACGGGACGCGAAGTGGCGATCACGGTGAAGGATGGTCAGTTGGCTTTTCGATGGACTGGGCGCGCGACCTTCGGTTTTGGGACAAAAGCCAAGTTGACTTTGGATCGTGAGTTTGGATCTGCGCCTGAGTTACCCAACTTTGGTCTTGATGGATATGAAGACCAAATTAAGGTGAACGTGGGTTTAACGGGTGACGCCACGTATGAGTGGACGGTGAAACCTTTCCGTGTCAAAGACGATCCTGTTTTGTGTAGTGTGGCTGGTTTTACGTTGACGGCTGATAAGCATCTCAAGAAGACCGATTTGCTGTGGCATGGTATGACGTGTCAAGCGGATGAAGAACGCTTGGTGACAGGGCCTGTGAGCATCAAGGCGCACGAAGACGGTGCTGAAGGGCGTATAGAGGTTCAAGTCAAAGGTGGCGAGCTGACGAGCCAGGGCGTAGGTGGTTTAGTGACGGTTGAAGGGTATACATTGCATAGCCTTCAAACTCGTCAAAAGGTCAACGAGTCGCAGACCGAGACTACGACACCCCCTCTATATGAACAGCAGTGGACCTGGACACTCTCTCAACTTAAGCTTGACGGTCAGACAGCATTAGATGGTTGGAAGGGCAAAGTTCGCCTTGAAAATGTGCCTGAAAGCTTTATCGCTCAGATGGCCGCAGGCGCTTTGGTTGATGTTGAGATGTTGATGCCGTTAATTCTTTCGAATGATCTGAAGGCTAAGCTTGAAGAATGTGTCTTCGAGCGTCAGCAAAAGCAAGTCTCGATTACTGGCCAGCTTGCTCGTGAATCCAATCAGTTAGGAAGTTTTACGGTCAATATCGATCGTGAGTTTGCTCAGGATGAACCTGTCTGGACAGATTCTGTGAAGGAATTGGTGTCAGAAGGTGCTTTACGTGAAAGTGAAGGCGCTTGGGTTTCTCAGATTGACATTACAGAAGAGGGAATTTTGGTCAACGGTCGCGTTTACTAGGCGATACGTAGACTAGTAGATCAAACAAAAGCCGACTTATTTAAGTCGGCTTTTGATTTAATGAGCGCTATTGAGCGCATTAGCAGGCGGCAGTGCGAATGGCATCACGGGTTGCGATCGCGGCCTTGCGAGCCGCATCCTTCCAGTCATCTTCTGCGCTAGCATAAATAATGGCGCGGCCAGAGTTAATGACCATGCCTGTGTGGTTAGCTGTTTGGCCAGCCTGTACGCAAGCGTGGATATCGCCACCTTGAGCGCCAATGCCAGGGACGAGCAACGGAAGGGTCGGGGCAATACGACGGACATTCGCTAGTTCATTCGGGTATGTGGCGCCAACAACCAAACCGAGTTCACCAGATAAATTCCATTCTGTTGCAGCTAAGCGCGCGAGACGTTCATAGATGCGTTCGCCATTTACTTCCAACATCTGAATGTCGTCTCCACCAGGGTTAGAGGTGCGGCAAAGAATAAAGGCGCCCTTATCTTCGTAAGCTAAATAGGGTTTGATCGTATCAAAGCCCATGAAAGGGGAAAGCGTGACGCAGTCAGCTTTAAAGCGTTCAAACGCTTCACGAGCATAGTGTTCTGCGGTCGAACCGATGTCACCGCGCTTTGCATCAAGAATAACAGGAACCTTGGGATAGTTCGTGTGAATGTACTCAATAATGGCCGTGAGTTCAGCTTCAGCACCACACGAAGCAAAATAAGCAATCTGTGGCTTAAAAGCACAGACGAGATCAGCCGTGGCATCCACGATGCCGCAACAAAAATCATAGATCGCGGTACTACGACCCGCGAGTTCGTGCGGGAAGCGCGTTGGATTTGGATCGAGACCAACGCAAAGCATGGAACCAGCGTTTTGCCAACGCTCGTTGAGCATTTCGGTGAACTTCATTTAAGGCCTTCCGAGGAGTTATACATCGGGCGGTATCTTAACAAATTCTTTCGACATTGAGTCAATAATCTCGTATGCTCTAGGTTAGAGCGTAAAGCAGTTCGCTATAAACGCTTCTCTCTTGACTTTTTTGGAGGCGCTAAGATGCCTTTTTCACGTCGTCAAATGCTCGCGAGCATCGGCCTATTAGGCGTAGGTGTCTTATCGAGCCCAGTTGCTATGGCTACCCAAAGTCGTTGGCCTAAAAAACCGCCCGTGCCGACGGATTTTAATGCTGAAGAGTATTTCGTGGAGTTGTCAGAGCATGGCCATGGTTTAGTGTTCGGGAACCCCGATGCTAAAGCAGTCGTGTTCATGACCTTTGATACGCAATGTCGTTGGTGTGTTTGGCAATACCAACAGTTTGAGCCTTATTTTGATCGCGTGAAATTTGTTTGGCATCCTGTGGCGGTTTTGAATCCATGGAGTGAACTGCAAGGTGCGGCTATTTTGAGTGCTAAGGATCCTCAGGCTACATTCTTGAAGCATGAAGAACATATCCAGGATCCCAATTTCAAGGGACTTGATGTGCGTGGCATGACATTGCCCTTTGAGGCTCGTGAAGCGGTATGGACTAACACCAAGATTTTCCGGCGCTCTGGGGCACGTGAAGTGCCTTTTGGTGTGCTACGCCAACCTGATGGTCGTTATATTGCTGTGGCTGAACAAACGGGGGATTCTTTCGCAAAGTTAGCCGGTTTCTAAGCTATTGGCATAGGAACAAAAAAATGCGACAGCGTGATAGCTGTCGCATTTTTTATATCTGAGCTCGTGATCGTTCGTTTAAACGATCACAAAACCTAATAGCAGATGTTGTTGATTACATCATGCCGGGCATGCCGCCCATGCCGTCCATGCCGGCGGGCAACGGCTTATCTTCCTGCGGAAGGTCGGCCACCATGCAATCCGTCGTAAGGATGAGAGAGGCCACAGAAGCAGCGTTCTGAAGAGCCGTACGGGTCACCTTCGTCGGGTCGAGAACGCCCATTTCAACGAGGTCACCGTATTCACCCGTCTGAGCGTTGTAACCAAAGTTGCCTTCACCGTTAGCCACCGTGTTCACCACGACGCTCGGTTCGTCGCCAGCGTTAGCGACGATCTGACGAAGCGGTTCTTCCATGGCGCGAAGAACGATACGGATACCGGCGTTCTGTTCGTCGTTGTCACCCTTGAGGTCACGGATGGCCTGCTTGGCGCGGATGAGAGCCACACCACCACCGGCCACGATACCCTCTTCAACGGCAGCGCGGGTAGCGTGAAGAGCGTCTTCAACGCGAGCCTTCTTTTCCTTCATTTCAACTTCGGTAGCTGCACCGACCTTGATCAAGGCAACGCCACCAGCGAGCTTGGCAACGCGTTCCTGAAGTTTTTCACGATCGTAGTCGCTCGTGGCGGCATCGATCTGTGTGCGGATGTTCTTCACACGGTTTTCGATGGCTTCAGCCTGGCCAGCGCCATCGATAATCGTGGTGTTTTCCTTCGTGATTTCGATCTTCTTGGCCGTACCAAGCTGTTCGAGCGTGGCCTTGTCGAGGCTCAAGCCGATGTTGGTAGAGATGACCGTGCCGCCCGTGAGGACAGCGATGTCTTCGAGCATGGCAGCGCGACGGTCGCCAAAACCCGGAGCCTTAACAGCGGCAACCTTGAGGATGCCACGGATGGAGTTCACAACGAGGGTAGCAAGGGCTTCACCGTCGATGTCTTCAGCAATGATGACGAGCGGACGAGCGGCCTTGGCAACCTGTTCGAGAATCGGAAGGAGTTCACGAATATTGCTGATCTTCTTGTCGTGAAGAAGAATGAACGGGTTGTCGAGAACGGCAGCCTGCTTTTCCGGCTGGTTGATGAAGTACGGGGAGAGGTAGCCGCGGTCGAACTGCATACCTTCAACGACTTCGAGTTCGTTCTTGAGGCTCTTGCCGTCTTCAACCGTGATCACGCCTTCCTTACCCACCTTGTCCATGGCTTCGGAAATGATCGTACCGATTTCAGCGTCGGAGTTAGCGGAGATGGAGCCAACCTGAGCGATTTCCTTGTTGGTCGTCGTCGGCTTGCTGATCAAACGGAGTTCTTCAATAGCGGCGGCAACAGCCTTGTCGATACCGCGCTTGAGGTCCATTGGGTTCATGCCAGCGGCAACGAACTTCATACCTTCGTCAACGATAGCCTGAGCGAGCACCGTAGCGGTCGTCGTACCGTCACCAGCGTTGTCGCTGGTTTTGGAGGCCACTTCACGCACCATGCAGGCGCCCATGTTTTCGAACTTGTCCTTGAGTTCGATTTCCTTGGCGACAGACACACCGTCCTTCGTCACCGTTGGGCCGCCGAAAGCGCGTTCGAGCACCACGTTACGACCCTTCGGGCCGAGCGTGACCTTGACAGCGTTAGCGAGCACGTTAATACCACGAACCATCTTGGAGCGGGCGTCATCACCGAAAAGAACCTGCTTAGCAGCCATTTCTTTAATCCTTTATCTATTTGAAAAACGTTAAATCTTGATGTGTTCTTGGCAGTGCGAACTTATTCGAGCACACCCATGATGTCTTCTTCGCGCATAACGAGGAGCTCTTCGCCGTCAACCTTGACGGTCTGACCAGAGTACTTGCCGAAGAGAACACGATCACCGACCTTGACGTCGAGCGCAATGACGCGACCGGCTTCGTCACGCTTGCCCGGACCGACAGCAATCACTTCACCCTGATCAGGCTTTTCGCCGGCAGAGTCAGGAATGACGATGCCGAAGGAAGTGGTCGTTTCAGCAGCAAGACGCTTGATGATGACGCGGTCATGCAACGGACGGATCTGCATTTGTTGTTCTCCAAATAAAACAGTCTGTTTTTTAAGGGACTCGCAACGAATCTTTGTTGGGAGTCACCGACAATTCAGTTGTAAAAATCGGTGCCAAAATAACGTCAATATAAGGACGCTGTCTTAGCATTTAGAGGCTATATGGGGATGGGTTCCCAAAAAACAAGGTTTTTTTTAAATTTTTTTACGTTTCTTCCATTTTCGGTTGAGATCGTTAGAGGTATCGGTGTTGTCAAACGGTAAAAAGGCGTTGATTGGAAGACGGTTGAGCTTAACGATGTTGCTAGCGTGTTTGGGCTTGTCGGTTCAGGCACAGCCTCTTCAGGCGTTACCTGATGTATTGGTACACGCAGCGAAAGCTTGTCACGTTGACCCGCAGGCGGTCACGCTCTCAGTGGTACCTCTGAAAGATTTACGGGTGCCTGAAGACAGGCCTATGCCTCAAGTCGAACCATTGATTGCCGTGAATGCGGATCGACATGTGTCACCCGCGTCGACAGCGAAGCTCGTGACCACTTTGGCTGGTTTAGAGCGTTTGGGGGCGAACTGGCGCTGGAAAACGTATTTTTATGCGGATGAGCGTCCAGATGAAAAAGGACGCGTGTCTCAGCTTTATCTCAAAGGGGGCGGCGACCCCACGTTAGTGGTTGAGAAGTTTGCACTTTTAGTGGATCGTATGGCTCAGTTGGGGGTCCGTCATATCGAGGGGGATCTTGTCATCGATCGATCCTTCTTTGATTTGCCAGAGGGTGATCCGTCAGCGTTTGATGGTCGAGGCTCTCGCCCTTATAACCAATTACCTGATGCAGCTGTGGTAGGGTATCGAAACCTTAGTTTTGAATTCGTTCCTGATATCAAAGCAAAGAAAGCTCGTATTGTTGCGATGCCTCCTTTGGCGGGTATGGATGTCCCCACTTCTATCCCTTTGAGTAAAGGTGTCTGTGGCGATTGGAAGGAGAGCATTGGCTATAGCCTCAAACAGACTAAGGACGGTCGTCTTGTTGTGTCGTTCAATGGAAAATTGCCTAAAGCGTGTGGCCCTAAAACCTTTAATGTGATTTCTTTAGAAGCGGATGAGTTTTTAGAGCGTCTCTTTAGAGGATATTGGGAAAAAGACGGGCGCACTTGGACGGGGCATGTGCGTCGTGGAGAGGTGCCTCAAGAAGCCACGATGATTGCTGGTCATACGTCTGACGCGTTGTCCGATGTGACGGTTCTCGTCAATAAGTGGTCTAATAATTTGATTGCACGGCATATCTACCTGAGTTTGGGCGCACTGAAAGAACGTGACGATGAAGATGCGCCGCTTCGCATCAAAATGGACGATGCCCGAGAGGTGTTGGCGAAGTGGTTAACTGAAAAAGGCGTGCCGTTGAGTGATATTTATATTGAGAATGGTTCGGGTTTGTCACGCGTATCACATGTGACGGCGCGTGCCATGACGCAACTCTTAGCGGCGGGGTGGGTCAGCCCACGTATGCCTGAATATATGAGTTCATTACCTATTTCTGGTGTGGATGGCACGATGCGTAAGCGTAAGGAAGCCCTGGGTCGTGCCCACTTAAAAACGGGATACCTTGCCGATGTACGCTCAATCGGTGGCTATATTTACGCTCAAAATGGTGAACGTTACGCTATCTTTGCGAGTGTGCACGGGGAACGCAATATGCCTGGTGGCATTCGATTCTTGAATCGCGTCATTGAATGGACGTACGAACAAAAACCTCAAAAGTAGATCTGAAAAAAGGACGATTCTGTGTGGAACCGTCCTTTTTAGTTAGCACTTTATGGTTTTTCAATCGCGTCGATCACAATGCTCGGTGTCAGCAATTCGGGCAAGACATCAACAGTGCCATCTGGTCGATAGATGAGATAGAGTGGCACGCCAGAACGACCGAATTTAGACAAGATCTCTGTGATGGCTGGGTCATGATTGGTCCAGTCACCGACCAATAACACAAAGTTCTTTTTCTGGAAAACGGCTTGCACGTCATCGCGATTGAGTGCCGCAACTTTATTCGCCTGACAAGTGACGCACCAGGCGGCTGTAAAGTCAACGAAGACTGGGCGACCTTCGGCCAAGGCGGTTGTAACGGCTTGATCGCTCCAAGGTTGCCAGTTACCGTGACCAGAAACGTCCCCATCGCGGTCAAAGATGCCCGTGGCAATGGTGCCGATGATGCCAACGGTGACACAAGCTGTGACGCCCATCAGTGCACGATTTCGACCTCGACCCCATTGTTCTCGGCCGAGTAGCCAAAGAAATACGGCTGTTGCACCACTGGCAGCAAGCATGAGTAACATGCCATTCAAGTTGATTTGTTTAGAGAGAACCCAGGCAAGCCAAACGACCGCAAGCGCCATGGGAATTGCCATGACTTTGCGGAAGATGTCCATCCAGGCGCCAGGCTTCGGGAGAAGACGAGACCAAGCCGGGAAGATACAAAGTAGCAACCAAGGGAGTGCCATACCGAAGCCCAATGCGATAAAGACCGCGAGGGCTTCGATCGCTGGTTGCGTCACGGCGTAGCCTAGTGCTGCGCCCATAAAGGGAGCTGTACAGGGGCTTGCGACAATGACGGCCAGCATGCCTGTGAAGAAAGAACTCTTGACGCCAGACTTGGGCGCATTGCGTGCTGCACGAGTATCCGCTAAATGAGTTGCGGCGGTGAACTCAAAGAGGCCAAAGAGGTTCAGTGTGATGGCCACAAAGAGAACGATTAAAAGAGATACGACCCAAGGACTTTGAAGCTGGAAGCCCCAACCTAGTGCGAGACCAATGCCACGCAATCCAAGCAGAATGCCTGAGAGGACACACATGGTCACCAATACGCCGAGCGTAAACGCAACACCGTGTGGAAGTAGACGTTCACCTTGACGATAGCCTTCAACGAGTTGCAAGATCTTCAGTGACAAGATCGGGAAGACGCAAGGCATTAAATTAAGAATCAAGCCACCTAAGAAGGCAAAGAGTAAGGCCGTCAAAGTTGTGACCGAGACTTCGGTATTAGGAATGGGTAAGTCGCCCGTAAAAGTTGGGGGTATGGGGACAGTTCCCTTTTCTAAGGGCAACGTTGTTTCGAGCGCCCAACCACCATTGGCAGGACCGCCGTCAGCTACGAGGACGCCTGGTAATGTTGCCGTGGGAGCATCTTTGAAGTTAGGGCTCAGCGTCATTGTCAAAGCAACGCTTCCGTCTTTTTCACGGCTGTAGCGTGTGCCGTCAACGAGCGAGAGTGCGTATTCCTGTAGCGGGAAGAACGTCAGGTCTTTAGCAATGTGTACGGCATCAGCAGGAATCGTCACTTTAAGACGATTGTCTTCATAGATGGCACGAAGACCGTCGATGTTAGATAGCTCAGGAACGCTTTTTTGAGCGGCTTCAATGAGGGCAGCATCCTCTGTTGTTGCGGGAGCAACGGCATAAGGAAGACGCAATTCTGCCGTGGCTTCGCCAGGGATGCAGACATCTTTACATGCAAGGAATGAGACCTGCACTCGGATGTTGGCCGCACGTCCTTCGGGGAAGCGAGGTACGTCAATCTCAAACGGGAAAACTGCCGTATCACCATAGCCAAAGCTCACAATATCTTGTGTAGCAAGGCGTTCAGGTAAAGGGAATTTTGGTTCTGTGACTTTAAGGTCGCTGGGAACGCTAAAAGAAAATTGCGTAGGGAGCCCAGCGTCACCAGGCATACGCCAATAGGTGTGCCACCCAGGTTCATGGGTGAGAACCACGGCCAATTGATTGTCAGCTTGTGGTGTCAGGCCCTTATGAACGGATGCAATACGAACCGTAACGTTGGGTTTGGCGGGGGCTTGTGCTCCGCGGTCCAACGTCGAAAAAAGATTCTGGGCCCCGGAGGCCCAGGAAGTGGCCGCCGTGGCCAACGTTGCTACGGCGGCAAGCCAGGTCTTAACGGAACCCATGGATCAACCTTCGAGTGAAAGATTAGTTAGCGATTTCTGCAAAGGTTTCGCGCGCGGCCTGAATCGTGGCATCGATCACTTCGTCGGTATGCATGATCGATACGAAACCAGCTTCGAAAACGGACGGTGCGAAGTACACACCACGATCCAACATGCCATGGAAGAAACGATTGAAGCGTTCGGTGTCAGACTTCATCACGTCAGCAAAGCCGTGCGGGATAGACGGGAGGAAGTAAAGACCGAACATGCCACCCACGCTATCGGCGCAGAATTCAATGCCGGCATCCTTGGCAGCAGCCGTGAGTCCCGTCACGAGGCGTGCAGCTTGGGCGGACAGACGATCATGGAAGCCAGGCGCTTGAATGCCCTTGAGTGTTGCTAAACCGCAAGCAACAGCAACAGGGTTGCCAGAAAGGGTACCAGCCTGATAGACAGGGCCGAGCGGGGCGATGGACTGCATAATGTCGCGACGACCACCAAAGGCTGCTACGGGCATGCCGCCACCAATCACCTTACCCAACATCGTCAAGTCAGGCGTAATGCCATAGTGAGCTTGCGCACCACCTTGAGCGACACGGAAACCAGTCATCACTTCGTCGACGATCAATACGGCACCATGCTTCGTGCAAAGTTCACGCATGGCCTTCAGGAATTCTGGGTTGCCGCGAACCATGTTCATGTTACCCGCGACAGCTTCGACGATCACGCAAGCGATGTCATCGCCATAACGGTTAAACGCATCTTCGAGTTGCTGAGGGTTGTTATATTCAAGAACGAGCGTATGCTCCGTCACAGAGGCAGGCACACCAGCTGATGACGGGTTACCGAAGGTCAACATGCCAGAACCGGCCTTGACGAGAAGGGAGTCGGAGTGACCGTGGTAGCAGCC
This sequence comes from uncultured Sutterella sp., assembly GCA_937943605.1. Taxonomy (GTDB): domain Bacteria; phylum Pseudomonadota; class Gammaproteobacteria; order Burkholderiales; family Burkholderiaceae_F; genus Sutterella. The sequence goes on from CALEAW010000003.1 coordinate 42,729, forward strand.
TTCAAACTTGATGATCTTGTTACGACCCGTGAAACCACGCGCTAAGCGGATGGCGGACATGCCAGCTTCCGTACCGGAACTCACCAGGCGGACTTGTTCCATAGAAGGAACAAGCTTACGGACTTCTTCGGCGATCAACGTTTCGCCTTCGGTGACAGCACCAAAAGAAAGCCCCTTGGAAACGGCGGCATCCACGGCTGCGATCACGTCGTCGTTATTGTGACCCAGAATCATCGGACCCCAAGAAAGGATGTAGTCAATGAATTGCTTGCCCGTTGCATCCCACATGTAGGGACCCTTGGCGTGATCGATAAAGCGCGGAGAACCACCGACCGAGCGGAAAGCACGCACGGGGGAATTTACGCCGCCCGGGATGGAGATCTGGGCACGTTGGAAAAGTTCATCATTGCGATCCATTGTCAACTCCTGATGGGGTATCTGATGTAAACCAACAGCCGAGGTGATGACCGTTGGTACAGTGTCTGAAAACTGAAAAAGGGCGGCCTTCGAGTCGGCCGCCCGATATTTGGCGAGCATTCTACTAGCTCAGTCTGAAAGAACCGTTAACAAACGGTGCTGAAGTAGAAAAAAGTTAGAACGCCCAGCCAACCGAAACAGTGAAATCTGTCGGCATAGCGGTAAAGAGGTAGCTGTCGTCGCGTCCTTCCACCGTACCCTTGAATCGGGCAAACGAGGTGAACATTTCAGCATTGACAAAGAGGTTCTTTGTCACGGCGTACGTGGTCCCTAAAGACAAGACAGGGTGAACGCTATCGTCTTTACGATTTTGGCCCTTCATTTGGGAGTAGCCGACACCACCGCCAGCATAGAGGCGCAACTGATCGAGGGCGTCAATGTTGTATTGCAACTGAACAGCCCACGTTTCAAAACGGTAGTTCTTTCGTTCGAAGTTGGCACCCGAGCGAACGCCATGGGTCGAACGACGATAAGAAACGTCCGTGGCCCAGTGGCGACCTGAGTAGTGACGCATACCCGCATGCCAAGACTGGTCGTTCTTCACCGTGGTCGGGCTATATTCTTCGCCGTTATCCATATAGGTGTAACCCCAGCCGCCGTAGATCATGTTTTCTGCGGAACTCCAGGGGCTCGAGGCTGGCAACGGCAAGTCACGACGTTTCTGGTCGTCGATCGTAATCGTCGAATAGAAGAAAAAGACGTGGGTAAACGGGATATAAGTCCCATAGAAGGACACGGTGTCGGTGCCCACCTTGGCAACAGGCAGGGGCAATGGGCAAGGTAACCACATATAGTCACCGCGCATTGTCAGGCCAGCTAAGTACCCAGCCCCTACGTGGAAACCGGTGTTGCTGATTGGCCAACGGGCGAGCCATTGATAGCCCACCATCGGTTCCATGCGATAGTTGGAGTCGACAAAGCTCGTCACAAAGAAGGTACGTTCATTGCCACGACTGTCGATCACCTGACGACCTAAGCCCATCCCAAAGGGATAGCCATTTTCTTCGTGGCGCTTATCCCACGCCCACGTCGGGTGGTTGGTATAGGTGGGCACAATCCAAACGCTGTTGCCGTCTTTCATGATGGCCTTGGCGCCATTGACAGAATCCTGCCAGAAGGAGCCAAAGTCACCCGGACGATCAGCAGAAGCAGATACGTAACCAGCGGGCGTCGTATCAATCACGGCGTCAAGGAAGGTATTGGCTTGCGCCTGAGTGGACATCCCCATCAGGGCGCTAGCCATGGTGACGACCAGTGTTTTCAAAATTGGTTTTTTCATCTTTTTCTCTAGACAACTACATGGATAAAAATGGCCATGTAGACGAAAAATGCTCGGGGTCTCATTCCAAGGAGACTTGGACACATTATTCTCGCATAAGCCTATGAATGAAGGTTCGAGATCCATGGAAAAAATCATCGAGCTTGTCTCTAGACTGCAAAAAACGTCCTCGTCGTACTTGAAAAAACTATTCAAAACACGTAGAGTGTGCCCCTTGACTGCGATACTTTTCCAGACGATCGTCGGCGGATTTATCCGCGGGAGGAAAGTCCGGACTCCGCAGGGCACCGTAGCAGCTAACGGCTGTCCGCCGCGAGGCGAGGATTAGAGCAACAGAGACGAGCCGACGTTAGGGTCGGGTGAAACGGGCAATCTCTACGGGGAGCAACATCAAATAGGCAGCCTATAGTTCGGCCCGAACTGGTTGCGGGTAGATGGCTTGAGGCGGCATGTGAATGTCGTCCTAGATGAATGATCGTCACTTCATTTCGTTGAGGAACATAATCCGGCTTATCGGGAGAGTATGCAGTCAAACCCAATATAAAAAAGGGGCTCGGTGTGAAATCGAGCCCCTTTTTGCTGATTGCATGCGTGGGTTTAGAGCGCTGCGATCGCTTCGTCCTTGCGAACTTTGATGCGACCGTCCACAGCAATCGCTTCACCATTCTTTTCAGAAATCATGAGCGGATTGATGTCGAGTTCGTCAATGAACGGGAAGTCTGTGACGAGTTGAGATAGACGCAACAACGTTTCTTCGATTTGGTCGATCTGGGCGGGCGTCGTACCACGTGCGCCTTCGAGCAACTTGTAGGCTTTGACGGACTTCACCATGTCGGCGGCATCGACAGTGTCAATCGGTGCAATACGGAATGTGACATCCTTCATCACTTCAATAAAGACTCCACCGAGACCAAACATCAGCATCGGACCATATTGCGGATCCGTTGCGATACCACAGACCATTTCTCGTGTGCCAGTCACCATTTCTTGGATGATGACACCTTCAAGTCCGTCAAGTAGACCACGGGCATCGAGTTGCGTAACGAGATCCTGATACTGAGCACGTAAAGCATCGGCCGATTGAATGTTCACGCGTACACCACCCACATCAGTCTTGTGCGAGGTGGTCTTTGAGGTCATTTTCATGACGACGGGGTAGCCAATGCGATCGGCAATCGCCACCGCTTCGTCTTCTGTCGTGGCAAAGCCAGAACGACATACGCGCACGCCATAGGCATCAAGCACATCAATACTTTCACGCGTCGTTAACTGATCACGACCTTCGTCAAGCGCTGCCTTCATGATGGCCTTGGCTTGGTCACGACGAACATCGTACGATGGATGCGTCCCTTCAGGGCGGTTGATCCAAAGACGCTGCTGGTTGAGGCGAGCTAAACCGTCAACAGCTTCTTCAACATACATAAAGAGAGGCACATTCACGTCGTTGGCTGAGAAGGCCGTAAAGAAGTCGCTCTTTGTCATAAAGACGCCGACGATCGGCTTTTCAGGGTGCTTCGCCTTGATATCCATAATGGCCGCAGCGACATCGGTGTCCTTGAGGCCAAGGAAGGGCAGATAAATGGTGATCACCATGTCAACGGCGGGATCAGCCAAGACCGTTTCAAGCGTCTGACGATAGTGTTCAATCGGCGCAGAGGCAATCATGTCAACGGGATTCTTGACGGATGCGGCAGGCGGTAAGAAACTACGCAACTTGGTCTTCGTTTCTTCAGACAATTCAGCCATCTGCATGCCGTGTTCACAAATGGCGTCAGTTCCCATGATGCCTGGGCCGCCAGAGTTGGTCACAATGGCGACACGGTCACCCTTTGGAATCGGACAGTTGGCAAAAACCTTAGCCGTCGCAAAAAGCTTTTGAAGAGAGTGTTCGCGAATGACACCCGACTGACGCAAAAGGGCATCGGCAGCTAAGTCAGCGCCAGCTAGACTACCTGTATGAGAAGAGGCGGCTGAAGCGCCAGCTGCGGAACGTCCTGCTTTTAAGGCAAGAATGGGCTTTTTCTTAGAAATGCGCGTGGCGATTTCTCGGAAGTTGGTCGGATTCTGAATGGATTCCATATAGAGCAGAATCTGGCGGACATCTTCTTCGTTTTCCCAATAGGCCATGGCGGTTTCGGCGTTGACGTCAGCCTGATTGCCAATGGAGATGAACTGAGAAAAACCTAGATTAAGGTCACGCAGAATATTGAGAATGCCCCCACCCAAGGCGCCCGACTGAGAAACAAAGCCGATGTCACCACGTTCAGGCAAAGATTCAGCAAAGCAACCGTCCATACGGATGGCTGGATGCGTATTGACGACACCTAAGCAGTTGGGACCCACGCAACGCATGTTGTATTGACGGATGCGCTTTAAGAGTTCCGCTTCGAGTTCTGCACCCGCACCACCTGTTTCTTTAAAGCCAGCAGAAATAATGCAGAGTCCTTGAATGCCTTTTTGGTGACATTGATCAATGGTTTGAAGAACGAATTTCGCGTTAACAATGATGATGGCAAGATCGACATCGGCTGGGATATCGAGGACGCTAGGATAGGCTTCTAAACCTTCAATGACGCCACCACGAGGATTCACGGGATAGATGTTTCCTGTGAAGCCATAATCTTGAAGTCGCTTGAGGATGTCGGAACCGATGGTGTGCGCTTTAGTGGAAGCTCCGACGACAGCGATCGAACGGGGCTTCATGATTTTGTCGAGCGTTTGCATGGCGAAATAAAAAAAACTCGTCTTCGTTGAAAATGGGGAAGTAATCGGACGCGTAAATTGGACAAAGAATGGCATCACGCGTGCGATTAAAAATAGTGGAATTTTATAAGCCTACCACAGTCTAGAAATCGTGCTGAACGTTTAGAGGCTAATCCTTTCATGGGGTTTTTGGTGTGTCATGCCTAAAACGCGAGCGGCAACGGGAAAATCCTGAAGAAAAAAATTGTAGCGAGCCTTGACCATATGTCGTGTTGACGTTAAAGTGAAGTTGGGAAAGTGGGAAAAAGTGGGAAGCTTTTCTGTCGCTCTACCAACGTCTTTAAACGGAATACTCATCATCGGGAGGTCGGAACGTGTTTCAGGGCACTTCGCTCTTGGTGTTAGATCAAAAAGGTCGCCTGTCGATGCCTGCAAGACATCGGGAGGCGCTTGGCGTTTTATGTGAAGGCAAAGTGACCATTACCCGCCACCCCGATGGTTGTCTCGTGATTTATCCAACCCCCGTATGGGAACGTAAGCGTGAAGCGTTGGCGCATTTGCCTTATTCGGCACGTGCCTTTGTTCGTTATGTTCTTGGGAGTGCTGTTGATTTAACACCAGATCGAGCGGGGCGAATCTTAATTCCCGCAGAACTCCGACTCATGGGTAACTTGACCAAAGAGGTTGCCTTGTTAGGGTTGGGAGAGCACTTTGAGTTATGGAACCGAGAGACGTTGGAAGCTCGCGAGCAAGAAGCAGCAGCGGTGGGCTTTGAAGCAGCGGACTTTACGTTCTGATGAAGTTTTTTCAATCAGTGACTGCGTGCTGTGGCGTCATTGATGATGTTGGTTGTGAGATACGGGCGTGAGCGAGCAATTTATCCATCTGTCAGTATTAGGTGTTGAAGCCCCAGAAGCCTTGGTGACGAATCCTGATGGTTTATATGTCGATGGTACATTCGGTCGAGGCGGGCATTCGCGTCGCATTTTAGAAAAACTGTCTAGTCAGGGTCGCCTGATTGCGTTCGACCGCGACCCAATGGCTGTAGAAGTGGCACGCCAAATCAAGGATCCTCGTTTTACGATCATTCACGAACCTTTTTCCACGATGCGTGAATCGCTGGCTGCGATTGATGTTCATCAGGTGGATGGGATTTTTCTGGATATTGGGGTCTCGTCACCTCAAATCGATGATGCCTCTCGTGGGTTTTCATTCCGTTTTGATGGCCCTTTAGACATGCGTATGGATACCACGCGAGGTATGACGGCGGCCCAATGGTTGGCAACGGCCGATGAGCGCGAAATTCGTCATGTCATCAATCTGTATGGCGAAGAACGTTTTGCAGGGCCGATCACGCGTGCCATTATCGCTTCACGTCAAAAAGGCGGTTTGCAGACGACGCGACAACTAGCGGATCTAGTCGCAAGCGTTGTTCCGCGCAACAAAAAAGACATGGGACAGCATCCAGCGACCCGAACTTTCCAGGCTATCCGTATTGAAGTGAATCATGAGCTTGATGAATTGAAGTCGGCTTTGGATGCAGCGGGTTATTTGTTAAAGCCTGAAGGTCGTTTAGCGGTGATTAGTTTCCATTCGCTCGAAGACCGCATTGTGAAACATTTCTTTGATCGTACTGCGCATCCAGAACGTGGATTGGATCCTCGTTTGCCGCTGACGCAAGATATGTTGCCTGCACCGCTTTTTGATCGTATTGAACGCATCAAGCCGAGCCGTGAAGAGTGCGACCAGAATCCTCGTGCCCGCTCCGCGATTCTTCGTGTCGGTTGTCGTACCCAAGCTCCGTGGCGTCCGGAGGATGGAGCATGCGCCAAGTAAATCTTTTTGAACTTTGCTTGGTATGTGTGCTTGGCATCATTTTGTTTGTGATGGCCATCACGCTTGTGAACGTGCAGTATCGTGCTCGTACGCTTTTTGTGGAACATGAGCGTGCGGTGGACGTAGGTCGTCGCTTGGCTGATGATCAGGCAGACCTTTTATTAAAAGTACGCAAAGCGGCGTTGCCAGGCAGTATTTCTGAAGGTGCCAAGGGCCTGGGCTTAGAAGTGGCGCGTGGCGAAAATACGGTCAACTTGGTGGTGGACGAACACCATCGCGTGAGTTTTGCGCCTGATGCGATCTTGACGAACCAGGAAGAAGACGAACGCGATCCAAAAGCAAAAGGAGGTCGACCATGAAGTTGCGCTTCCTTGATGCGCTTGAACGCTTTTTGTTGATGGTTTGGGAAAAAATCATCGGCGCCATTATGCGTGACCGTCAGGCGAAAAAAGCCGAGCCTGAACGTGAGGCTGATCCTCTCATCATTATTCCGATTCCTAAATATCGTACGTATGTCGCGTTTGGTTTAATCGTCTTGATGTTTGTGATTTTGGCTTGTCGTGCATTTTATCTTCAGTATGTGACGACTGACTTTTTGCAAAATCAAGGCGAGCAACGCTTTGCTCGAACGATTTCAATTGAAGGAACGCGTGGCGAAATATTGGATCGAAATGGCGTTGTGCTCGCTTCGAGTCAACCGTGTCGTAGCATTTGGGCGGATCCTAGTTTTTTGAAGGATGTTGATCCTGAAAAAATGAAGGCTTTGGCACGCATTCTTAATATGAAGTACACGACTTTGATGAAGAAGATTCGTCAAAGCTCGTCGCCCAACTTCACCTATCTCGCGCGTAGTCAAGATTTAGATACAGCAGAAGCTGTTCGTCAGCTTGCGATCCCAGGCATTGGAATTTCGCCCGAAATGCGTCGACAGTACCCTGATGGCCCTGCCATGGCGCATATCGTGGGTTATACGGGGTGGGATGATCGAGGGCAGGAAGGCGTAGAGCTTGCTCGCGATCGAGTGCTCTCTGGACAGCGCGGTGCACGTCGTGTGATTCGCGATCGTCATGGTCGCATCGTAGATGACGTTTGGGCAAAAGAAGCGTTACCTGGACAAGATGTTTCGCTCGCGATTGATTCGCGTGTGCAGTTTATTGCTTATGAAGCACTCAAGCGTGCCATTGATAAAACACAAGCAAAAGCAGGGGCTGTTGTGGTGGCTGATGTCAATACGGGTGAAATCATTGCACTCGCGAATGCGCCTACCTATGACCCCAATGATCGCTCGACGGTGCGCTTTGAACGTGTACGAAACCGTGTGCTAACGGACCAGTTCGAACCGGGCTCCACCATGAAGCCTTTTGCGATTGCGAAGGCGCTAGACATGGGGATTGTGGATCCGTTGACGACCATTCAGACGGCGCCAGGCAAACTCACAATTGGTGACCGAACGATTGGGGATACGCATGACTATGGTCTCCTGACCGTCGCAGAAATCGTGTCGAAGTCTTCTAATATTGGGACGGCTAAGATCGCGCTAGAAATTTCACCTCAAACGCTTTACGACACTTATTCAGAGTTGGGCTTTGGTAAGGCACCGCATATCGGCTTCCCTGGGGCTACCTCAGGGCGTTTACGCCCTGGAAAATCCTGGCGCCCTGTGGAACAAGCGACGATTTCTTATGGCCACGGGGTGACAGTCTCGCTCATGCAAATGGTGCGTGCTTATACCGCGTTGGCACGTAATGGTGATGTGATTGACCTCACGCTCTTTAAACGTGATGCCAACGAAAAGTTGCAGGGTACGCAAGTCTTTAAGCCGGAAACAGCTCGTCGTATGCGCGCCATGATGATGGCAACCGTCAAAAAAGGTGGAACCGCTTCAAATGTGAATGTGGCCGGGTATTCTGTGGCTGGTAAGACAGGGACGGCTAACAAGGTGAAGAACGGGCAATATACCCGTGACGTGGTCGCGAGCTTTGTCGGAATTGTGCCTGCAACGCAACCAAGATTTATTGTGGCTGTGATGGTTGACGAACCTAAGAAGGGGCGTTATGGCGGCCTGGTGGCTGCGCCTGTTTTCAATGAAGTCGCTCAAGGTGCTTTACGCACATTGATGGTGTCACCCGATGAACGTAACGTTGTTGCGGGTGGTGGACTTCTTTCGAAAGTGAAAGCGCGCCAATAAATAGATAAAGGAACGAATGACGATGGAAAAGTCAATTCAGGAGATCGTGGCATGGCTCGCTGCGATTGTTCACGAAGGAGCTCATCTCCGTTTAGATAGTCGAGCCGTTAAACCTGGCGACATTTTTGTCGCGATACCAGGAGCGAAGTCTGATGGTCGTGCGTTTATTCGTGTGGCTGCGGCACGTGGCGCAGCGGGCGTCTTGATGCAAACGCGAGAGGGGACTAGTGATGCCGAACATTATCCAATTCCGACGTTATCGGTTGATCATTTGGCAGATCGATTAGGTGAAGTGGCGACAGCGTTTTATGGGGCACCGTCCGACCATATGACAGGGATCGCTGTCACAGGGACCAATGGTAAGACCACAACCACTCACTGGATTGCTGACCTTTTAACTAAGGCGGGACTTGCTTGTGCTGTGATGGGTACGGTGGGTTGCCGTTTCGCTGGGCGTGCCTTTGATATGCCGGCGTTAACGACACCGGATGCCATCAGTTTGCAAGGTGTTTATGCTGACATTTTGGCGGCTGGGGCTAAGGCTTTTGCAGTGGAAGCTAGCTCTATTGGTCTTGAGCAAGGACGTATGACCGGTTCTCGCTTTGATACGGCTGTCTTTACGAATTTGACCCGTGACCATTTGGACTACCATCACACGATGGATGTCTATGCAAAAGCGAAGCGCATTCTTTTTGCGTGGCCTGGTTTACGCGTCGCGGTGATTAATGCAGACGATCCAGCGGGTACCCTCATGGCTGAAGCGGCGCGTGAGAATGGTGTGACTGTTTGGGCGACAACGATGGGTGGCAAGCCCACGTTTGAAGCACACCATGTGGTCGAAGCGCGAGACGTTCAAGCGTGTGAAGCTGGTACCCGATTGACGATGGTGGTAGACGGCGTTGAAACGCCAGTGCAGTTGTCTCAAGTAGGTTTATTTAATGTTTCAAACTTCCTTCAGGCTGCTGCTGTGCTTTTGGCGCGTCGTTGTGATGCCAACATGATTGCTCAGTGGGCAGAAACGTTAGCTTCTCCGCCCGGGCGTATGCAACTGATGAAGGCCGACGGTGTGCCTTTAACAGTCGTTGATTACAGCCATACCCCTGATGCCTTACAAAAAGCTTTAGAAAGCTTACGCCCCGTGGCAGAAGCTCGAGGTGGTCGACTTTGGTGTGTCTTTGGTTGTGGCGGTGATCGTGATGCCGGTAAACGACCTCTGATGGGGCGCATTTCGGCTGAGCTTGCTGATGAAACCGTGATCACGAGTGACAACCCGAGAACAGAAAATCCAGAAACGATCATTGAGGATATTCGAGTGGGTGCACCCGAAGCTCGCGTCGAAAGCGATCGTGCTCAGGCTATTACGTTAGCAGTGTCAGAAGCGCAAGCCAAGGATGTCATCTTGATTGCAGGTAAAGGCCATGAAGACTATCAAGAGATTAACGGCGTAAAACACCATTTCAGTGATGTTGAAGTGGTTCGGGAAGCATTTAACGAGCGCCGCATGCAGTGGTTGCGCTCAGGAGAATCTCACCATGACTAATTTGCAGGACTTAGTTGTGGCTGTGACGCCGCTACTCGAAGCGACTGTGGGTGATTTGACGCAAACCTATCACGGTGTAAGTACAGATACGCGTACGGTTGTCCCAGGTAATGTGTTTGTCGCTTTGTCGGGTGAACGTTTTGATGGTCACGAGTTTGTAGCCGCTGCCGTTGAAAAGGGGGCAGTCTGTGTCATCGTTGAACACCCTGTTGATGTCGAGGTCGCTCAGATTGTTGTCTCGGATACGGGTCGGGCTTACGGGTTGATTGCTAAAGCTTGGCGTCATCGCTTTGCTTTGCCATTAGCCGTTGTGGCTGGCAGTAACGGTAAAACCACGACGACACAAATGCTCGCCAAAATCTTGAAGGCGCGCTGGGACGAATCGCGTGTGTGCGCAACCCGTGGCAACTTCAATAATGAGGTCGGCGTACCGAGAATGCTCTTGTCTCTTGACTTTGAGCATCGTGCGGCGGTGTTTGAGTGCGGGATGAATCATCCTGGTGAAATGGCACGCTTAGCCGATTGGACGCGCCCGACGGTGGTTTTGTTGACGAACGCGCAACGCGAACATCAGGAATTTTTGAAGGGTGTTGAAGAAACGGCTCGTGAAAATGGTTTGGTGATCGCGAGTTTGCCTGAAACGGGTTGTGCTGTTTATCCGGCTGATGATGCTTGTGCTCATATTTGGGCTGATTTAGCGATGGCGCGTGGCGTCAGTACGTTGACTTACACCACCCAAGAGGGGGTAGACGCGGATGTCGTTGGCCAAATGGAAGGTGACCTTTTGGTGTTAACGACGCCTGAAGGTGAGATTCGTGTGCCGTTAGCGATTAAAGGGAGCCACAACATTCATAATGCGACAGGCGCAGCAGCAGCGGCGCTTGCGATGAAGGTTGACCCAAAGGCCATCGTGGATGGACTGTCGGCTTTTAGAGCTTTAACGGGGCGCGGTGAACGCCATATTTATGCAGGAGGCATTTTGATTGACGATGCCTACAATGCGAACCCAGATAGCGTACGCGCTTCGATGACGCAATTGGCTACGGAGCCGGGACCTCGCACTTATGTGTTGGGCGATATGGGCGAAGTCGGTCACGAAGTCGAAGAGGCGCATCGTGAAGTGGGGGCTTTTGCAAAGTCTATTGGCTTGGATGCGCTTTATGCGTCTGGTCCTTGGTCTCGCTATGCTGTAGAAGCGTTTGGTGAAAACGGTCATTGGTTTGAAACGCGAGACGCGTTGATTGATGCTCTTAAAACGGTCGAAGGAACGATCACAGTCAAAGCCAGCCACTATATGGGTTTTGAGCAGATCGTTGCTGCGCTAAAAAAAGAAGAATAATTTTTGATATTCGCCGTTGGGGCTAAACCTTCAACGGCGTGATTGGATTGGCCATGTTGCTTGAACTTTTCCGTGCCTTTGCTGATACTTTTCCAGCTTTTAACGTTTTTAATTATTTGACGCTGCGTGCAGTACTTGCTGCACTGACGGCGATGTTGATTGGGTTTGCGCTTGGTCCTTGGATGATTACGCGCTTACGCAATTTGCACTTTGGTCAGGCCGTGCGTACGGATGGCCCGAAGACCCACTTAGTTAAAGACGGGACACCGACCATGGGTGGTGCCTTGATTCTTTTTGCAATTACCACGTCTACGCTTTTGTGGGCTGATTTGTCGAACCGCTTCATTTGGATCGTACTTTTTGTCACTTTGGGGTATGGCGCCATTGGTTGGATCGATGACTATCGTAAGGTGGTGTACCACAACCCGAAGGGGATGAGCGCGCGTGAAAAATTTACGTGGCAGTCCGTCATTGGTCTGGTCGCTGCGTTTTATTTGGTGTTTGCGCTTTCTGTGCCGGCGAATGGAACCTTGACCGAAACGGTCGCAGCTTGGGTGGAAGCGGGTTTTCCGCTCGACATTTCAGATAACCTGCATCTCTTGATCCCGTGCTTTAAGGATGTCGCCCTGCCTTTGGGGTTGATTGGCTTTATGGCCTTTACCTATGTGGTGATCGTAGGGAGCTCCAATGCGGTGAACCTCACTGACGGGCTTGATGGCTTAGCGATTTTGCCGAGTGTGATGGTCGGTGGTGCCTTGGGGATCTTTGCCTACGTGGTGGGACGTCCTGACTATGCGTCTTATTTGATCTTTCCGTTTATTCCGGGCGCGGGTGAACTCATTGTGATCGCGGGGGCCTTATTGGGCGCAGGCCTGGCTTTCCTTTGGTACAACGCGCATCCAGCTCAGGTCTTTATGGGTGACGTGGGTGCCCTGGCTTTAGGGGGCTGTTTAGGCACTATGGCCGTCATTACACGTCAGGAATTGGTGCTTGCCGTCATGGGTGGCGTCTTTGTCGTTGAGACGCTATCTGTCATGATTCAAACGGTGTACTTCCGTCTGTCGCATGGGAAACGTATTTTCTTGATGGCGCCCATTCATCACCACTTTGAATTGAAGGGTTGGAAAGAAACGCAGGTTGTGACGCGCTTTTGGATCATTACGATGATTTTGGTCCTCATTGGTCTTTCTACGCTCAAGATTCGTTGATCACATTCGCATTGGACAGTCATCATGCAGAAGGAATCACTCCGTCAGTTGGCTTTAGTTATTGGCCTAGGCGCTTCGGGGCAAGCGTGCGCGCTTCATTTGGCGCGTCGTGGTTGGCAGGTGCGTGTTGCAGATACTCGTGAAGCACCTGTGGGTGCGAAGCAACTTGCCGAGCGTTTGCCAGAAGCTGAGATTGTGACGGGTGGATTACCCGAGTCTCTTTTGGAAGGGGTTTCGCTTTTGGTGATGTCGCCAGGGCTTTCACCTTTTTATGGGGATGCTCAACCGATCGTCTCGCGCGCGAAAACTTTGGGTATTGACGTTGTGGGTGAAATAGAACTCTTTGCAAGAGCCCTTCAGACTTTATCCAAAGAAAAGGCTTACCGCCCCATCGTGATTGGGATCACTGGAACCAATGGCAAGACGACAACGACGACACTGGTGACACGTATGGCCAATGCGTCGGGCCGTTATGCAGTGGCGGCTGGCAATATTGGTCCTAATGCAGTCACGGAACTAGATAAAGCGTTAGACGCTGACCGATTGCCTGATGTTTGGGTATTAGAGCTCTCAAGCTTTCAGTTAGCTACGACATCATCACTCGTATGTCAGTCTGCAGCCATTTTGAATGTGACTGAAGACCATCTCGATTGGCATGGTGATATGGTGGCCTATGCGGCAGCAAAGGGGCGTATTTTTGCACCTGATACGGTTCGTGTCGTGAATCGTGAAGATGTAGAGACGATGCGACTCGCTGGCACGGGCCCACGCCGTACCTTTGGATCGAACGCCCCTGTGGTTGAGGGTGACTATGGTTTGGTACAGTGTGACGATAGTCAATTGTGGTTAGCGGCCAAGTTGCCTCAAGGTGGAGAAACGAGCTTTACGCCAGAATCGGCGTTGCTCATTGCTGGTCGCCACAATGCGATGAACGCATTAGCGGCTTTGGCTTTGGTCGAAAGTGCAGGGTTGCCCCTTGAGCCCGCGCTTGAGGCGCTCGCAACGTATCGAGGCGAACCTCACCGTGTGGCGCCAGTGTTGACTCATCAAGGCGTTACCTTTATTGATGATTCAAAGGGTACAAATGTTGGTGCAGTGGTCGCCGCCCTTAAAGGGTTTGCGGCACAAAGTCGACGCATTTTGATCTTATTAGGGGGCGACGGTAAAGGGCAAGACTTTTCGCCTCTCGTGGATGCCTTGAGAAACACCACGGGAGCGATTGCACTTATTGGGCGTGATGCTGACAAAATTGGAGCGGTTCTAGCACCGCTCGGTATTCCGATGTGTCGTTGTGCCACTTTAGAAGAAGCAGTCGATTGGTTGTGGACACATCACCAAACGGGTGACGTCTTATTACTGTCACCGGCCTGTGCGTCATGGGATATGTTCCGTGACTATGCAGAGCGTAGCGAACGCTTTGTTGCTTGCGCTCATCGTATCGCCGCGGAGGGCTCATTGTGCTCGGACGCATGAAAGACGATTGGCAAGCGTCAGGCGGTCTGACTGATCCATATTCAGGGCGCGTCAGTGCGGCGTGGGAAGTGATGCTTTGTGTCACGGCCTTATTAGCCATTGGGTCGGTGATGGTGTATTCCGCGACCACGATGTTTGCTGACAATTCGCGTTATGACGTCGATGCGGGTTACTTCATTGTGAAGCATCTACAAAGCATCGGCGTGGGGTTGTTTGCCTGCTGGGTGGTCACAAAAATCCCTTTGGCGCTTTGGCAAAAGTATGCGGTGGTTGTGTTTATCGTCGCGTTGATTTTGATGGCGGCGGTCCTTGTGCCAGGGATCGGGCGTTCGGTCAATGGGGCGAGGCGTTGGATTAGTTTAGGGATCATGAATCTTCAGGTCTCTGAAGTCATGAAAGTGGCCGCATTGATCATAGCTGCCTGGTTTACGGTGAAGCGTCAGGAGTATATGCACTCCTTCCAAAAGGGGTTCTGGCCTATGGCGCTGATCATGTTGATCATCGTGGCCTTGATTATGCAACAGCCAGACCTAGGTGCCATGTTCGTGATTGTGGCCGAAATCATGGGGCTTCTCTTTTTGGGCGGTCTCTCGTTCAAAATCTTTGTCTCTGTGATTGTGGTGATCATTTGTTTTGTGTTTTGGATGATTATCGATACGCCATGGCGCTTGGGTCGCTTTTTTGCCTATCTAGATCCATGGGCGCCTGAGCATGTGCTTGATAAGGCCTATCAGCTTTCACACTCTTTGATTGCATTTGGGCGTGGTGAACTTTTTGGTGTGGGGCTAGGAGGGTCTGTCGAAAAGCTTTATTACTTGCCTGAAGCACATACCGACTTCATCATGGCTGTAATTGCCGAAGAGACGGGATTCGTAGGAGTATGCCTCGTCTTATTTATTTACTATTGGCTTATTCGCCATGCCTTTGAAATTGGTCGTCAGGCGATTAAACTTGAACGTTATTTTCCTGGGTTACTCGCTCAGGGGATTGGCGTTTGGTTTGGCGTTCAGGTCACAATTAATGTCGGGGTTGCGTCTGGTTTATTACCCACCAAGGGGCTGACGTTACCCTTTGTGAGCTTTGGGGGTAGCGCACTACTTTCAGGCTTGGTTGCGATTGGACTTTTGTTGAGAGTCGACAAAGAGAACAGAATTTTGATGCGCGGAGGTCAGGTTTGAGTACGACATCTAAACATTTGGTGATTCTTGCCGCTGGTACGGGCGGTCATGTCATGCCTGGTCTTGCCGTGGCGAAAGTCATGGCCGCGCGCGGCTGGAAGATTACTTGGGTCGGGACAACGACGGGCATGGAAGCTCAGTTGGTTGAACGCCATGGCATTCCTTTTCATGGTTTAGATTTTCAGGGTATGCGTGGTCGCGGCGTCTTAGGGGCAATCAAGGGTGGCTTTAAGTTAATGGGTGCTTTTATGGCGGCCAATAAGTTGCTCGGTGAATTAAAGCCCGATGCCGTCTTTTCAACTGGGGGCTATATTGCTGTGCCCGTTGGGTTTGCTGCAAGCCGTCGCAAGTTACCCTTGGTCATGATGAACTGTGACGCGGACTTGTTGATGTCGACCAACACACTGATGCCGTTTTGTGACGCCTTGGCGTGCGGCTTTGCGGGCGGTGCGCGTACGTTTGCTAAAGAAAAAGGGCGTACGACGGGTAATCCTGTTCGTCATGACATCGTGGCCATTGCGCCCCCGCAGGATCGTATGGCCGATCGTACAGGGCCTCTTCGTGTCTTTGTGTTTGGGGGTAGCTTAGGGGCACAGGTCTTTAATGAGACGATGCCTCAAGTGATGGCAAGCATCCCGGAAAATGAACGTCCGATTTTAGTTCATCAGACAGGTAAGGGCCGTGATGAGCCTGTGCGTGCTGCCTACGAAAAATTGGGTGTGAAGGCAGAAGTGGTGCCTTTTATTGACAATATGGCCCAACGTTACGAAGCGTGTGACGTGGTTATTTGCCGTGCGGGTGCGACGAGTGTCTCTGAACTCTGCGCAGCGGGTGTGGCGAGTATTTTGGTGCCGTTTGTTGCGAAGACTACATCTCATCAGGTCGGTAACGCCCGTTATATGGTTGAACGTCATGCAGCCGTGATGGTACCGCAAGAAGAATTTACCCCCGAACGTATGTCCGAATTAATGACGGGCCTTACGCGCGATCGTTTGCTGGAGTTGGCCAAGAACGCGCGTGCGACCTCACGCCCGCAGGCCGCAGAAGCTGTCGCGTCCTTGATTGAAGAAACCGTGGCCAAAAAGGCTCAGGCTTAAGTCAGCCATCGAAGGCACTTCAGGAGAAATAAGAGTGAAATTTTTAGTCAATCATCTGCATTTCGTCGGTATCGGCGGCGCGGGTATGAGTGGCATTGCCGAAGTCATGCTCAATTTGGGCTATGTTGTGAGTGGCTCTGACTTGGCGCGCAGTGCTGTTACTGAACGTTTGCAGTCTTTAGGCGCACGTATCTATTACGGTCACGATAAAAAGCATATTCGTGGTGCTGACGCTGTCGTGATTTCGTCCGCGGTTCACGAGGATAATCCTGAGGTTGTTGGTGCGCGTGAATTAGATATTCCCGTGGTGCCCCGTGCCGTGATGTTGGCCGAACTCATGCGTTTACGTCGCGGGATTGCGATTGCCGGGGCGCATGGTAAGACCACCACCACGTCATTAACCGCATCGCTATTAGCTGCAGGTGGCCTTGATCCAACCTTTGTGATTGGCGGCAAGTTAAATAGCGCAGGTGCCAATGCACGTCTTGGTACAGGCGAATTTTTGGTGGCGGAAGCTGACGAGTCCGATGCCTCCTTCTTGAATTTGACGCCTGTGATCTCAGCCGTGACGAATATTGACGAAGACCATATGGATACGTATGGTCATAGTTTTGATAATTTGAAGTCCGCTTTTGTGGACTTCTTGGGGCGTTTGCCTTTTTATGGGGTGGCTGTCCTTTGTGCTGATGACGAAAATGTTCGCTCGATTCGTCCGCGTGTCACTAAACCGGTCATTTTCTATGGCTTGAGTGATGATGCACAGGTGCGTGCGATTGATGTGCGTGCGTGTGGGACGCAGATGGCCTTTACAGTTTTGCGTCCGGACCATCCGCCATTGCCTGTGGTGTTGAATTTGCCTGGTTTACACAATGTTCGTAATGCGCTCGCCGCTGTCGCGATTGCGACGGTTGTGGGGGTGTCTGACGACGCAATTGTACGAGGTTTGGCAGAATTCCGTGGGGTTGGTCGTCGATTTACGCAGTATGGCGAGATTGCCTTGCGTACGTCCGATGGTTCGGTGCGCGGTCACTATCGCTTGATTGATGATTACGGTCACCATCCGCATGAAATGGCTGCGACCTTGCAGGCTGTACGTGGAGCTTGGCCCAATCAGCGTGTGATCGTAGCTTTCCAACCGCATCGCTATACGCGTACGAGAGACTGCTTTGATGCGTTTGTGGACGTGTTGGCGGAGATCGAAGGTTTGGTACTCGCTGAAGTTTATGCAGCGGGCGAACCTCCGATTAAAGGGGCAGATAGTGAACATTTAGCCAAGGCTATTGCGGCCAAGGGACGTCACACGCCAGTGGTTGTCCCTGTGACGGAAGTGGCTCGTGCGATTGAAGAGATGGCCGAAGATGGCGACGTTGTCATTACGATGGGGGCTGGCTCGATTGGTCGAGTGGCCCCACAGATTGCTGATCAAGCACATTGAATTTGGGAAGAATTATGAAATCGTTAGGACGTGTTGTTCTGTTAATGGGTGGCGTTTCTTCTGAACGTGAGGTCTCTCTCATGTCGGGAGAAGGTGTTTATAACGCACTGCTTGAAAAAGGTGTGGATGTCACCAAGTTCGATCCGAAGACCGATCGTTTGGAAACCTTAGAAAAGGGTGCTTTTGACCGTGCGTTTATTGCGTTACATGGTCGCTTGGGTGAAGACGGGACGATTCAAGGGGTGTTGAATTACTTGAATTTGCCCTATACGGGTCCTGGTGTCACGGCGAGCGCTATGGCTATCGACAAGGATTTAACGAAGCGCGTTTGGAAGAGCGCAGGCATTCCTGTGCCTCAGGGTGTTGTGTTGGCGGCAGACGCATCTGACGATGAATTGGCTCAAGTTATTGAGACCCTCGGGGCGACGGGTTTAGTTGTGAAGCCCGCGCATGATGGCTCTTCGATTGGTGTAACAAAGTTGAATACGCCGACCGTGGAAACGTTGCGTCAAGCCTTGGCTGAAGCTGCGACGCGTGACCAGACTGTCCTCGTCGAAGAATATATCCGCGGTCGTGAATTTACGGTGGCGGTGCTTGATGGTCAAGCTTTGCCTGTGATCGAAATTCGCGCCCCTGAAGGTGACTACGACTTTAACAACAAATATTTTGGCGATGCGGTGAGTTACGACTGCCCCGCGAAGTTAAACGATGCCGAAACCGCTTCGTTGTCTGCGACGTGCGAAAAGGCCTTTAAGGCGATTGGTGCACGTGGTTGGTCGCGCATTGATGCTATGCAACGCCCAGATGGCTCCTTTGTGTTACTCGAAATCAATACGTCGCCTGGTATGACGCCGCATTCCTTGGTGCCGATGGCGGCGCGTGCTGTAGGTATGGCCTATGGTGACCTTTGCGTCAAGGTACTGACGCTTGCTCAGACGGACAGTTGATAGGCGAGAGACCCGCGTAAAAGCAGATCTTACTCATGACACAAAAGACAAACCCGACGCCCGTTGAGACGTTAACACCGGAGGAAGCATTAGCCAAGCGCGCGAGAGATCGCGCGCTTGCGGCTAAGCGTGAATCACGTCGGGCAACCTTGCGATTTGGTACAAAAGTTGGCGTGACGCTAGCTTTGGTGCTCGGTATTGCGTTTGGTGCCGATCGTGTGGCACAAAGCGTAATGCGTTTGCCTGTGTTTCAGTTTTCTAAACTGGAACTCTCTGGTAACTTAACGCGTGTGCCCATCGAACGCGTGAAAGAAGCCGTTGAACCCATGTTAAAGGGCAACTACTTTACCGAAGATCTTGAAGCTGTGCGTGTGGCTGTTGAGACTGTGCCTTGGGTGAGTCGTGCGACGGTGCGACGTGTGTGGCCAAATGAACTTCATATTGAGGTGGAGATTTATCAGGCTTTGGCGATTTATGAAGATGGCCGCTTAGTGGATACGAATGGCGTGTTGTTTTCAGCGAACCCCGATGAACGCGACAATCCTTCTGAAGCGCTCCCCAACTTTTATGGCCCAGTCACACAAACAGCTCTCATTGCACGTTACTACCGCGAGTTTGTTCGTGCACTGCAACCGATTGGTGCGACGGTCACTGATGTGACGTGTAGCGACCGCGGGAGTTGGAGTCTAGTGATGGCTTCGCCAGACATTCCGCCCACGCGTGTGGAACTTGGACAAGAGGAAGTGGGATCTGGCGTGATTGCCAAGCTCGCAGATATGGCTGCGGCTTATCCTCGTGTGGTGGAATTGATGGACGGTCCCCCAGCTTCTATTGACCTTAGGTACAATCGGGCTTTCGCGGCTACCCTTCCCGACCGCGAAGCCATGGCAAGACTTCGGGAAGCTAAAGAAGAAACGGAATCATCGGTCGAAGAGCCCGATGTGACGCAGCCGAATGAATAACCCGAATGATTATCTTGTTGGCCTAGATGTTGGCTCGCATAAAGTGCTGTGCGTCATTGCTCGCCCGGGTGATGAGCCTGGGTTTTATCGTGTATTGGGCTATGGGCTTGAATTATCTAATGGGATTCGTAACGGGATTGTGACGGACTTGGAAGCCGTTGTGAGCTCTGTCCGTGAGGCAGTTGGTCGTGCGAGGGCTGCGGCGAACATCCCCATGCCTGAAAAAGCATGGGTCGCGATTGGTGGCAAAACCTTGACGAGCGAAAACTGTACAGGGACTGCGGTGGTGCGTGGTAACGAAGTGAAGCGTGCTGACGTGGAAGCCGCTGAAAGTAATGCGCGCGCTCATAGTCGTCAACAGGGTCGTCAGCTCATCAAGATGATTCCGCAAGGGTATAGTTGCGGCGATGTGTTTACGAGCTCGTCGCCCATAGGGTTGACGGGCAACAAAGTGATGGCGGTCTATCACGCTGTCTATGGGTCAATATCTAACGCAGAAAATATGAAGCGTTGCGTGCAGCGCTCAGGGCTTGAATTGGCGGGTTATGAACCTCATCCGTGGGCCGCGGCAGGGGCAGTGTTGACGGACGCGGATCGCTATTGCGGGACGGTGGTTTTTGATATTGGGGCAGAGACCACGTCGATTACGCTCTGTTATGAAAACATGATTACGTTGACAGACGTGAGACCCTATGGCGCAGAATTCTTTACGCGAGATATTTCGTCTTTCTTTGCATTGAGCTTAGAAGAAGCGGAACAACTCAAACGTGTATCGGGACATTGTACGAAAGCCGTATTGCCGACGGATACCGTTCAGGTCAAAGCCGAAGGCGAGTTACGCCCGCGCTTATATTCAAAACAATTGTTAGTTAAAACCCTTCGTGCGCGTGCAGAAGAGTTTTTTACGCTTTATAAGCATTTATTAGAAAAAGCTGGGTGTCTAGACAAGGTACACTGCGTGGTGCTGACGGGCGGTGGTTCATCGTTACGTGGTATTGATGACGTAGCAAAAGAAGTATTTGGTGTCCCAGTTCGTCTCGGTCGACCGATATACTTAGAAGACAATTCGCCACTTTCGCAATTGCCTGAGGCGAGTGTTGCTGTTGGTTTGATTGCCGCTGCTGCACAAGGTCAGGCGATGCGTGATACGCGTGGCTATCGGACACTCTCGTTCCCGAGTATATCCGGAAAGCTTTCAACGATATTTATTGGGGATTATTGAGCCTTCTATTCTCTGTGATAGTAGGCAGACAAGATGATTCTCGGCCATAATTAAAAGATTCGACATTTTGGGGTAGAAAATGCCTTTTGAGATCCTGCAGGAACTTGATCCTCTGAACACTGTCATTAAGGTGATTGGCGTTGGTGGCGGCGGTGGTAACGCCGTTGAGCACATGATTACGCATGGCGCCAAGGGAATCGAATTTATCGCCGCGAACACGGACCATCAGGCCCTGTCTCGTTCGCGTGCCCATGTGAATATTCAGCTCGGTTCGACGGGCCTCGGTGCTGGTGCGCGTCCAGAAGTGGGGGCCGCTGCTGCTCAGGAAAAGCGTGAACAGGTCGCTGAGGCCATTCGCGGTGCTCACCTGCTCTTTATCACGGCTGGTATGGGTGGTGGCACGGGTACGGGTGCGGCGCCTGTGATTGCTGAGATTGCCAAAGAAATGGGGATTTTGACGGTTGCCGTCGTGACGAAGCCCTTTAGCTTTGAAGGCGGTCGTCGTATGCGTTGCGCTGAAAAGGGCATCGAAAACCTCAAAGATAAAGTGGATTCGATGATCGTTATTCTCAACGAAAAGCTTGAGAGCGAATGTCCGCCGAATGCCACGATGAAAGAATGCTTTGAAATGAGCAACGAAGTGCTCTACAAGGCTTGCGTGGGTATTGCTGAAATCATTCATACACCAGGTACGATTAATGTCGACTTCGAAGACTTGAAGACGGTGATGAGTGAACGCGGTACGGCCATTATTGGTTTGGCAACGGCATCGGGTCCGGATCGTGCCCGTGTGGCTGCGGAAAAGGCCATTGCTTGTCCGTTGCTCGAAGGGGCCAATCTGCAGGGCGCTCGTGGTTTGCTTGCCTACTTTACGGGTAACGAATCGGTGACCTTGGCCGAAATCCGAGAAGCGATGGCAGTGCTCAATACCTTCGTTCACAAGTCTGCCATTGTGATTTTCGGTTCTGCGATTTCTGAAGAAATGGGAGACGAAGTGCGTGTCACGTTGGTGGCAACGGGTTTGGATAGCCCGCTGGAAGCCACGGCACAGCCTGTTGTCTTTGATCCAACCTTAGTGACGGAACCCAAGCCTACGGATGTGACGCCAGTGAGCCCGGTTGAACCAGCCAAGAAGCCTGCTGAACCTTTTGATCCGTCACAGATCGTTATTCCGTCCTTCCTCAAGTAATTGGCCGCTCGGCCTCATTCAAGACTCAAGCCGGCGCCTTTGTGCGCCGGTTTTGACTGACTGGGAGTGAACGTCATGTTCAAACAACGTACGCTCAGACAATCTGTCGAAACGGTAGGGATTGGTTTACATAGTGGACGCAAAGTACGTTTGGTGTTGCATCCTGCGGCACCTGATACGGGTATTGTGTATCGCCGTGTAGATATTCGTCCTGCTGTTGATATACCAGCCCATCCGCTAAACGTTAATGACACCCGTATGGCAACCACGGTGAATGTGGGACGCGCCGCTGTGGCCACGATCGAACACTTAATGTCTGCTTTGAGTGGTTTAGGGGTCGATAATGTGTTGGTTGAGGTTGACTCGGCTGAAATTCCGATTATGGATGGTTCTGGGGCGAGCTTCGTTTTTTTGTTGCATCAAGCAGGGATTGTTGAGCAGGAGGCGCCAAAGCGCTTCGTGCGCGTCTTAAAGCCTGTTGAAGTTCGTGAAGGGGATAAGCTCGCACGTCTTGAACCGCATGAAGGTTATCGTTTGACCTTTAGCATTGCGTTTGGTCATCAGGCGATCGACCAAACGGAACAAGTTGCTGATGTTGACTTTTCGCGTGTGACGTATGAGCAAGCGGTGTCTCGTGCGCGTACGTTTGGCTTCGTGCAAGACGTTGAGATGCTTCGCCGTATGGGTTTGGCTCAGGGTGGGTCACTTGATAATGCGATCGTGATGGACGAATTCCGCATTTTGAATCCAAGTGGCTTACGAGAAAACGACGAGTTCGTCAAGCATAAGATTCTCGATGCCATGGGTGACCTCTATGTGTTGGGGCATCCGCTTTTGGCGCATTATCGTGCGCATAAGTCGGGGCATGGTCTCAATAACCAACTTTTACGTGCGCTCTTGGCAGACGAATCAGCTTGGGAGTGGAGCACTTTTGATGTGGCTGAAGATTGCCCCGTGGACTTTTGGATGCAAAAGACGCCGAACACTCAGTCGAAATCTAGACCGTAAAGTTGATCTGCGATTGATTCGGCTTGTGTCGGATCAGCCTCTAACGCCTTCTCTGCTGTCAAAAGCAGGGTAAGGCGTTTTTTTTGCGCTTCGGTGAGCGTGATGAGGTTTAATAAACGACGTTTTTCCCGTTGGATACCTACATTTAGGCGTGTGACGTAGTCTTGATGTTTGGGTTTGAGATCGTCTAAGTGGCTCATCAGCGACTTGCGTGTGAGCGGAGAAGAACTGTGTCGAGCAATGGATGCAATGGCAGCTGCGGCTGCAGGCGAGGTGCGCGGTGCCGACTGTTGGGGGGGCGTCGCGTCATGGTTAATCGGAACGAGTGCCGCCTCTGCGGCCTGAATGTCGACAGGCAACAAGGTTAAGGCTTGATCGATGCGCTCAAGTTGCTCGTCAATACGCTCGATGGCGCGTTGGGCGATGCGCTTTTTGTCTTCTAATTCGAAACGACGATGAAGCGCACGCATACGTTCAGCTTCTAAGCGAGGATAGTCTCGAACTTCGTCTTCAGAAAGAATATGTAGCGATTGGATGGCATAGTCGTAATCGCCTAGCGATGCCGTATGACGCTGTCTTGCTAGGACTAACTGCAAGGATTCGCTCGCTAATTTTTCTTCTAAGACCTGCTGACGGGTGGTGGTTTCAGGGGTCAGTGCGTCCCTTAAGCGCGCCATAGTTTCTTTAAGCGAAGGATCCTCGATCTCGTTGAGTACATTGGTAATAGCGGCTGCCCCCATGGCGCTTGGCTGGCGAGGGGATGTTGGCAGAGCAATATTGAGGTTAGGGAGCGGCTGCTTGGCGATAATGCGAACTTCGACTTCAGTAATCGGCAAGCCACCTGCGGCAACCGCAGCACAAAGACGAGGTGTGAGCTGACGCACTCGGTTTTGTTGCCCCGCATTCTCAACAAGGATCGTTAAGGTGTGACCGTGAATACGACAGTAAGCTGGATCTTGAAAGTCGATGTTCATGCGAAATGGGCGCAAAACGTTCCCGACGATACTGCCAGCCCGTTTGGCTAGCGCATATTCGCTCATCAGGGGTTGCATCTCATCACGGCCAAGACAGGTGTTCAGCGTTTGTGCACCTATTCGGCGAACGATAAAGTCATCAGTCACGTTAATGATCTTAGAAAAAAAGCTGTGAAACGACTAGCTACACAATGGCCTAGCTATAACCCGAAGCTAAGTTTCTGTAGGTAGTATTCTGTGCGATAATCCAAAAGCTATACTCGCCGAGGTTCTTGATAAGAGGTTGCGTTCGCAAATCGTAATCAGGAAGGAGACCCTTGGCGGTTGTTGAAAAAATAGGGTAGCACGGAATCCGTCGAGATTGAACATGTCATGAGTGTCGTTGATCACGTGTTTGCCCAAAATCCTGGTATTCATAATGTTTGACGAACTTCTGACAAAAATCTTTGGTAGTCGTAATGACCGCCTGATTAAGCAATATCGCCGTAAATGCGATGCCATCAATAAGCTCGAACCTGCGATGCAGGCATTGTCCGATGACGAATTGAAGGCGAAGACACAGGAGTTCCGTGATCGCATTGCTCAGGGTGCGACGGTTGAAGATTTGTTGCCTGAAGCCTTTGCAGTGGTTCGTGAAGCGTCTGTGCGCGTCTTAGGGATGCGACATTTTGACGTGCAGTTGATCGGCGGTATGGTCTTGAATGACGGTAAGATCGCCGAAATGCGCACTGGTGAAGGTAAGACTTTGACGGCTACATTGGCCGTTTATTTGAACGCGCTTTCAGGTAAGGGTTGCCATGTGGTGACTGTGAATGATTACCTTGCCTCTCGCGACGCGGATCAAATGGGTCGTCTTTATAACTGGTTGGGACTTACGGTTGGTAAGATCCTTTCGAACCAAGATACGGAACAAAAGCGCGCGGCTTATGCTGCGGATATTACGTACGGGACGAATAATGAATTTGGCTTTGACTATTTGCGCGACAATATGGAATATGAAGTCGCCAATCGTCGCCAACGTCCGTTGCATTACGCCATTGTTGACGAAGTGGACTCCATTTTGATTGACGAAGCGCGTACGCCGCTCATTATTTCTGGGCCCGCTGACGATAACACTGAACTCTATCAGGCCATTAATACCATTCCGCCATTGCTCACGCGTCAGGCGGATGAAAAGGCCGATGGTGACTATTGGGTTGATGAAAAGGCTCATCAGGTCTATATCTCAGAAGCCGGTCACGAACATCTTGAACAGATCTTGATGGAACGTGGTCTTGTGCAGCAGGGTGATTCGCTTTATTCGCCCAAGAACATCATTTTGATGCACCACCTCAATGCATCTTTGCGTGCACATACGCTCTTCCATCGTGATCAGCATTATGTGGTCCAGAATGGCGAAATCGTCATTGTGGACGAATTTACGGGTCGTTTGATGCCGGGTCGTCGTTGGAGCGAAGGTTTGCACCAGGCGGTCGAAGCGAAGGAAGGGGTGAAGATCCAGCAGGAAAATCAGACGATGGCGTCGATTACCTTCCAGAACTTCTTCCGTATGTACGAAAAGCTCGCTGGTATGACGGGTACCGCTGACACGGAAGCCTACGAATTCCAAGATATTTATGGCTTGGAAACGGTCGTCATCCCGACGCACCGCAAGATGGTTCGTATTGACGAGCAAGACAAGGTCTATCGTTCGGTTGACGAAAAGTATCGCGCCATCATTGAAGACGTGAAGCGTTGCTATGCCAAGCAGCAGCCAGTGCTTTTGGGGACGACCTCGATTGAAAACTCTGAACTTCTTTCTCAGATGCTGACGAAGGAAGGGATTCCGCACAACGTGTTGAATGCTAAGCAGCACGAAAAAGAAGCTCAGATTGTTTTGGATGCTGGCCGTCCGGGTGTCGTGACGATCGCTACGAACATGGCTGGTCGTGGTACCGACATTGTGTTGGGTGGTGGCATTAATAAGACGTTGGACGCCATCCGTGCAGATGAATCGTTGACGCCCGAAGCACGTGAAGCGCGCGTGGCTGAAATCAAAGAAGAATGGAATAAGCTTCATGAACAGGTGGTGCAGGCTGGTGGCCTTCGCATTATCGGTTCTGAACGCCATGAATCTCGTCGTATCGATAATCAGTTGCGTGGTCGTTCAGGTCGTCAGGGTGACCCGGGTAGCTCTTGCTTCTATCTCTCGATGGAAGACCAGTTGCTTCGCATCTTCGGTGGTGACCGTATGCGTGCTATCGCTGACAAGTTGAAGCTCGAAGACGGTGAAGCGATCGAATCCAAGATGCTGACCCGTATGATCGAATCAGCTCAGCGTAAGGTGGAAGGTCGTAACTACGATATCCGTAAGCAGTTGCTTGAGTTTGACGACGTTCAAAACGATCAGCGTCATGAAATCTATGGCTTACGTAACGAAATTCTCGAAAGTGAGGATATTTCTGAACTCGTGAAGAACCTCCGCGAAGGTCTCTTTACGGATCTCTTCCGCAGCTACGTGCCGCCAGAAACGGTGGAAGAGCAGTGGGATTTGCCTGGACTTCAGACAAAACTTTCGGGTGACTTCGGTATCGAAATCGATCTCCAGAAGATGCTTGACGAAAACGACCAGATGACGGACGACGATCTGTTGCAGGCCGTGATCGAAAAGGGTAATGCACTCTATGAAGCCAAGGAAGCCTTGGTGGGCCATGAAGGCTTTACGAACTTTGCTCGTTCTGTCTTGTTGCAGATTCTTGACCAGTTGTGGCGTCAGCATATTGCTGCGTTGGATGCATTGCGTCAGGGTATTTATCTGCGTGGCTATGCCCAGAAGCAACCGAAGCAAGAATATAAGCGCGAAGCCTTCAATATGTTTGAACAGCTTCTCGACCAGATCCGTGAAACCTTGGTGAAGGTACTCATGCACGTTGAAATTCGTATGCCTGAGCCAGAACCTGAACCCGCACCGGTGCAGGTACCGCAAAACGCACAGGGTAGTGCACTCGATCAGATGGCTTCTGAAGAGCTCGATCCTGCGATCTTTGCTCACGTGGGTCGTAACGATCCGTGCCCGTGTGGTTCTGGCCGTCGCTTTAAGGATTGCCACGGTCGCTTGGCCTAACGTGCTAGGACGATAATCGTCAAAGGAAGCCCGTTTTCCTGTCGGAAGGCGGGCTTTCTTGCCATTGAGGAATCTTTATGTATCAAAGCGCTTGGGTATTACCTGATGTCACATGTGGTGTCGATAACACTGGGGATGTTGCTCTTCTGACGCTTCCTAAAGGGACCGCGACCGCGATAGAAGTGCCTCAGAGTGGCACTCGAGATGGGACGGCTAACTATCTGGCGAACCTTTCAAGGGCGGCGCCGACGATTCGTCAAGTGGTTTTAGGGCGAGGGCATGCGCTCTTTGGTTTAGGCGCACTTTCAAATGGTGCTGTGCATGCTTTTGTGCATGAAGCAAGCCGTACGTTGAGGTGTTCGCTGGACGCTCTGCTTCCGCTCTTTGTTGGAGAGCGTGACGTATTGGCGCCAATGGGGCCGTTGGTTAGTCGTCTGGCTATGTGCCAGCAGACACTTGAGGTCGAGCCAAACGGTGAGGGTTGGATAGGTGGCACGATGCCCTTTATGACGCCGTGTGGCCTCATGACACTTGGGAATCTCAGTGTTGGATCACTTCAGTCAGGGACTAATCGCGTGATCTATCTCGTCACGACGGCACGTGTAGCGCCTGAGGTTTTACGCGCGATTGCGCATCGCTTAGCTCAACCCCTCTTTGGATGGTTAGAGGGCATCGGTGTACAGAGTTCAGCAGATGCGTTGGTGTTGTCGGCCACAGGAACGATGCCTTCGATCAATATTCAATCGGTTGAAGATCCTCAAGCGATGATATTGCAAACTGCCTTGTCGGTATGGGTCGAAAAAACGATAGCAGCTTGGGGACGAACGAAAGGCCTTGTGGCGCGTGTGCGCCTCGAAGGTGCGCTCAATGAAGAAGAGTTAACACGCGTTGTACGTTCAGTTACGGCGGCGGGACGTTGGATAGGGACGGTTGAACGGATAAGCGCCTTACGCGGTGTTGTTCTTGAAGCGATTCGTTGTGCGACTTTGATCAATGATAGTGAGGCTGATCGTTGGATCGCGATTGGGGATGAATCTTTGAGCCGTCAAACACAAGATGAAGCCCTTTTGTCGGCATTCAGAAGCGGCGAATTACGACTCACAATTCATCTTGGACGTGGTCCATTTTCTACGACATTTGTAGTGTAGAGGAATGCCCGCGAAGCGAGTAAGATTAATAAAGTGTGCCTCGCCTGAGGCTTTTTCAAAAAGGAAAAGTGACGTGAGTGAAGACAAAGTTGTGGATGTTGCCGTTGGTGTTTTAATCCGTGAAGACGGTCGAGTACTGCTTTCTTCTCGTCCTGAAGGTAAGCCTTGGGCGGGTTACTGGGAATTCCCTGGTGGCAAGTTAGAAGAAGGGGAGACCGTTCACGCCGCGCTCGCGCGAGAGCTCGATGAAGAATTAGGGATTCGCTTAGCTGACTCTTTCCCTTGGTTCGTGAAGGAGCATCGCTATGAACATGCGCACGTGCGTTTACACTTCCGTCGCTCGCGTGACTTCTTTGGTGATGTGACTCCAAAGGAAAAACAAGACTGCGGCTTCTTTGCATCCAATGAACGTACGCCTGGTCTTTTGTTGCCTGTGGACGAAGCCATTGTCAATCGCGTTGACTTGCCTGATGTTTGGGAAGATAGTACTGAGATTTTGACGCTCTCAGAAAACGCCCTTCATGCGACCGTGGTTCGCGATCGTAAATATCGTTTCGTTGGGACGCGCGCGGGTTCGTTAGACGATGTCATGAAGGCAGTGGCCATGGACTTTGACTTCGTGATCGTGAAGCCTGAACTATTTGAAGCTACGCTTTGGAAGGGTGAGCCACGATTACCGACATATGTCGAAGGTGTGCCAGCCGCTGATCTGCGTGTTTGGCAGGATCGTGGTGCTCACGGCGTGAAGCCGTAATCTTAAGCCATAGAATGACGGAAGCCCGAGCAGTCAAACACTCGGGCTTTTTGATTGTTTAGCGGCGTCGATGGGTTGTGCGACTTTCGCGTTCTGCTGTATAGCGAGCGACGCTATCTAGCTCTTCAGGTGTCATGCGATCAGCCGATCCAGGTGTACCTTCAATGACATAGTCTTCAGAGGCCCAGGCGCCTAGGTCAATCAGTTTGCATCGTTCGGAGCAAAAGGGACGCCAAGGGTTCTTGGGCGTATATTCAGTGGCTTTGCCACAGGTTGGACATTTAACTTGCATGACAGTGATTAAGAAAGGGTACAAAGTCCAAGACGGAAGGGGATAACTTCGGTTTTGGCTAAATGAAGTTTGTGATTTTCGTCAGGACGCGAAAAACGAATCCAAAGCATATATTTGTTGGCGCTGACTTCAGGGACGAGACCGTTGTCGATAGGTAACCATAATTGCGCCAAAGCGCAGTTTTCACTACGGTTCATCGGAAACTGATAAGTGCCGTTGGTAGCTGTCAGGTTTTGCGTACGAGAGCTCGCACGGAGCATGCGTAATAAGAGCGCAACAGCTTGACGAATCGGTTGTAGCGTGCTCACATAATCTTGTAATTCGCGACGACGAATCTCGGCTGCTTGATTCATCCAGCGATGTAATTGCGGCAGATCGAATTCGCAGGTGCCTCCTGCAATGCTTTGGCGCGTGCGAATAATTTGAAGCCACTGATTTTCACGGACGCTTTGCGTGGTACGACCAACGGAGTCAGCGACCGCGGAAATTGCGTCACTAATTTCAACAAGGGTGTCACGCACTTGATCCCAACCGTCAGAACCGGCCGCTTTATTGAGGTGCTGGCGACGGCGTTCAAGTTCTTGAATTAACTCATGACGAAGGTCGGAGCGTGCGGTGGCGTCGAGTAATTCGAATAAGGCTGAGATGCCAGCTTGATGTGCGATCGCACTATCCTGAGAACAGAACCAGTCGTAACGCTGAAAAAGAGATTCCAGACGAAGGTACGTGCGAATTTTCTCGTTACAGGGAAATTCAAACAGGAGTAAGTCGGCCGTAGACATGTCAGCGTGCGCCTCGAAAAAGGAATGGGTGTACCTAAAATACCATACACCGCGCAAGTGGTCGAAAACTTATCTTGGGAGTGTGAGCCAAAAGGCTTGAAGATCGGCAAGTTTGCTTCGTAAAGTGGTTTCGTCGTCTTCGTTAACGATAATGTCGTCAGCAAAGGCCAAGATGTCTTCGCGGCTAGCTTGTGCGGCCATCATGCGACGTACGGTATCAGGAGTCATACCTGGGCGCTGAAGGATGCGATCAAAGCGCGTTTCGTCGGATGCATCGATCACAAGGATACGATTGATGGCCTTGTGTTGGAAGTTGGGGCGCCAAAGCATGGGACAGTCGTAAATGACAAGAGGTTGATCGGCGTACACACGAAAGGCTGCGTCAATGTCTTCGCCAATCAATGGGTGTAAGCAACTTTCGAGGCGCTTGAGCGCAGAAGGATCCTTGAAGACTAAGTCACGCATACGTGCGCGATTCATGGCGTGCTCTGGGGTGAGAAAGTCTTCCCCGAAAAGTTCAGCAACGGCTAAAGAGCCTCGAGCACCAGGACCCGTGATGGCGCGAGAGATTGCGTCAGCATCGACAACGGGAATGCCTTGTTCACGAAAGAATGTGGCAGCAGTGCTTTTGCCTGCGCCAATACCACCAGTCAAGCCAATAATGAGTGCCATGAGGCGTCTCCTGGAACAGATAATAAAAAAGGCACCGTCAACAGACAGTGCCTTTTTTGGAAACCTGGTCGGGGTGAGAGGATTCGAACCTCCGACTCCTACGTCCCGAACGTAGTACTCTACCAGGCTGAGCTACACCCCGATGCCGCAGATCAACGATCTCGTTGAACCGTGAAGGCGAGCAATTTTAGCAGAGAATCTCTGAAAATGGAAGGGGGAAGGATTGCTAAGGCTTGACGACCGCGTTCCAATTCTTTTTCAGCACGTTGTGCGCATAGCGTAAGAGCTTGAGAACTTGTGACGATCTTGGCGATGGTCTCAAAGTCACCATCCCCTAAACGAATCGCTTCGTCAATGAGGGCGCGTTCTTCGGGGGTGCAGCATTCACGGGCATAAATAATCGGTAATGTGACCTTACCTTCACGGAGGTCTGCACCTAAGTTTTTACCTGTGTCCGCCGAGTTGCCGTGGTAGTCAAGGACGTCATCCGCAATCTGGAAGGCGTTACCAAGGGCTAAAGCGTATTCGGCAACCGCTGCTTCTTCTTTGGGACCACACTCAGCGATGGCAGCGGCCATGCGAGCGCCTGCCTCAAAAAGACAAGCCGTTTTGCGTTCGATGACGCGGAAGTAACGCGTTTCGTCTACACTCGGGTCGTGTGCATTGATCATTTGGACTACTTCGCCTTCGCTTAAACGGTTGGCTGCGTCAGAAAGCGCTTCCATGACACGAAGGTTACCAGCTTTAACCATCATTTGGAAGGAGCGCGTGTAAAGGAAGTCACCAACAAGCACAGCTGCACCATTACCCCAACGGCTATTGGCAGTCGGGCGGCCACGGCGCATGTCGCTCTCATCGACGACGTCGTCGTGCATCAAAGTCGCGGTGTGCAAAAGCTCAATCGTGGCACCTAAATACTGGTGGAGCGTACCCTGATATCCAAGTGCGCGACAAATGAGCATCAATAAGGCCGGGCGCATACGCTTACCACCAGCGCTCGTGATGTATTCGCTGATTTCTTTCATGCGCGGAACATCGCTAGCGAGCTCATTACGAATGATTGTGTCAACAGCCGCCATGTCTTCAGCGATGGGGGCAAGCACCTGCTTGATGAGCGCTTTAGGATCCTGTTTGGTTTGCATATCGGACTATAAAAGTTGGTCTAAATGAAGGTTAATGCCCAAAGTATAACGAACGAAAATGAGCAACGGACAAGGGAACAGGTACAAAAGACAGAAAAGCTAAAGAAAACGATGGGTTACGCTTGACGGGTCTTTCTATTCGTGTGATAATCCTCAGCTTTCCACGCACTCGAACGTGCAGACGCGTCGTTTGAGGAATGTTCTTCAAGCGCGTTCACGCTTATTACAAAAAGGTTTTGCGTAGTTATTCAAAAGAATAATGAAGCAGAACGGGCGAGGTTTATTACATGTACGCTATTATCAAGACTGGCGGTAAGCAGTACCGCGTTTCTGTCGGCGATAAGCTCAAGGTTGAATCCTTGGCTGTCGAAGCCGGCGCTCAGGTGACCCTCACCGAAGTTCTCGCTGTTAGCGGCGAACAGGGTCTCAAGGTCGGTAATCCGACGATCGAAGGTGCTACGGTCACCGCGACTGTCCTTTCCCACGGCCGTGGCGAAAAGGTCCGCATCTTCAAGTTCCGCCGCCGCAAGCACTCCATGAAGTCTGCCGGCCATCGTCAGAACTACACCGAGCTCAAGATCGAAGCGATCGCGGCTTAATTTGCAACCGACTTTTTATAGAGAAGTACTAAAATGGCACACAAGAAAGGTGGCGGCTCTACCCGCAACGGTCGTGACTCTAAGGCTAAGCGCCTTGGTGTGAAGGTTTTCGGTGACGCCGCGATTAACGCTGGTGGCATCATCATTCGTCAGCGCGGCACGAAGTTCCACGCCGGCGACAACGTTGGCATGGGCAAGGATCACACGCTCTACGCTCTCGTTGACGGCGTCGTGAAGTTCGAAGTCAAGGGTGCTTTCAACCGTCATTATGTGAAGGTTGAACCGATCGCTGCCTAATTAAGGGCAGGCGTCTACCCGGACGCAGACGAACGAATAAAAAGCCCAGTGCGGATATTCCGTCTGGGCTTTTTTCGTGATTGGTTTTCTTTTCATCGAAGCCTAGAATCTGCTATTGTGGCAGTCGTTCGTATGGTGATACGAACGTCGTGAAGCTTCTCAAGAGAGGCTTCCTATTTAATCGAATTTTTTCTCCCGTCCGAACCGCTGGACGTGGGGAGGCAACCTTAGAAGGTGACCTCGTGAAGTTTGTTGATGAAGCAAAAATTGAAGTCCAGGGCGGCAAGGGCGGCAACGGTGCGGCAAGCTTCCGCCGCGAAAAGTTCATTCCGAAGGGCGGTCCTGATGGTGGTGACGGTGGTCGCGGTGGCTCGGTTTATGCTGTCGCTGATCGTAATATCAATACCTTGGTGGACTATCGCTATACGCGCAAGTTCTTTGCTCCGAATGGTGAAAATGGTCGTGGCGCTGACTGCTACGGCGCTGGCGGTGAAGATATCGTGCTTCGTATGCCGGTGGGTACCTTGGTGCGTGACACCGATACGGGTGAAGTGATTGCCGACTTGAATGTGCATGGCGCTCGCCAATTGCTCGCCGCAGGCGGCAAGGGTGGCTTAGGCAATCTCCACTTCAAGAGTTCTGTTAACCGTGCGCCTAAGCAAGCGACGCCGGGGGAACCTGGGCAGTATCGCGCGCTCGAACTCGAACTCCAGGTGCTCGCTGATGTGGGATTGTTAGGGATGCCTAACGCGGGTAAGTCGACCTTTATTACCGCTGTTTCTAACGCCCGCCCGAAGATCGCTGACTATCCGTTTACGACGTTGCATCCGCATCTGGGTGTGGTGCGCGTGGGTCCAGAACAGAGCTTTGTGTTGGCTGACGTTCCGGGTTTGATCGAAGGTGCTGCAGAAGGCGCTGGTTTAGGTCATCTCTTCTTACGTCATCTTTCTCGTACGAAGATCCTTTTGCATATGATCGATGCTGCGCCATTTGATCCAGAAACCGATCCGATCCAGGAAGCCAAGGCGTTGGCATTGGAACTCGAAAAGTATGATCCGGCCCTTGCTGCTAAGCCGCGTTGGATTGTGCTCAATAAGGTTGACCTTGTTGAAGAAGCTGATCGAGACGAACTTATCGAACGTTATCGTCGTGAACTTGCTGCTGATGGTGAGCCAGTCTTTGTGATTTCGGCCGCTACGCGACAGGGCTGCGAAGAGCTCGTCAAGGCATTGGCTCAGCGTATCGACGATGATCGCCGCGAGGACGTGGCGTTCTTAGACGATGCGCGTTTTGACCCGACCGAAGATCGTTAATTCAGAAGTTTATTTCTGAGCTGAAGGAGACTCACCTGCAAGAGGCAGGTAGGGTCTCCTTTCTTTGTTGATGCTTTCTATATTGGCCATCTTGTAAGGATCCGACATCATGTTGCAGTCAGTCGTCGATCGTTTTTTTGGGTTGAAGGCAAATGGGACCACAGCGTCTCAGGAGATCTCGGCAGGGATCACAACCTTCATGGCGATGAGTTATCTCATCTTTGTCATTCCTGGAATGCTCGCTGATGGTGGGCTTCCGCGCGATGCTGCTACCTCGGCCGTGATTATGGTCACGGTTGCAGTGACGCTTTTGATGGGGTTGTGGGCTCGCTATCCCGTCGGTGTTGCGCCCGGGCTTGGGATTACGGCCTTCTTTGCCTACTATGTCTGTGGCCCAGCAGGTTTTAGTTGGCAGGCGGGTTTAGGTGCGGTTTTTATTTCGGGGATCGTTTTTTTCTTACTTACGGTGACACGCATCCGCCAATTCATTGTGAACTCTGTTCCATTGGATTTGAAGCTTGCGATTGTGGTCGGGATCGGTGCTTTTATTTCATTAATTGGGATGAAAAGCGCAGGCCTCGTGGTGGCGGATCCTAGCACGTTTGTGGCATTAGGGGATGTGACAAAGCCTGAAGTGCAGCTCGCTGTCTTCTGCTTTTTCTTGACAGCGGCTTTGATGGTGGCTGGCTTTAGAGCCGCGATGCTGATCGGGATTTTGGCAACGACGGCTTTGGGGGTGATGTGCGGTGTGACGCCGATGCCTGAAGGCAGTTGGGTGAGTTTGAACTTGCCGGATATCTCGAGCGTCTTTATGCAGATGGACTTGAAGGGCGCGCTCTCTCATGGCTTATTAAGTATCATTTTTACGCTGACGATGGTGGACCTCTTTGACAATATGGGGGTTCTTATTGGTTTGGCACGTAAGTGCGGCTTTATGAAGCCTAATGGCGATATTCGTAATTTAGATCGTGCCTTTATTACCGATTCAATCGGTACGATGTTCTCGGCTTGTATGGGGACGACGACGGCAACGTCTTACTTAGAAAGTGCCTCAGGGGTAGCTGCTGGTGGTCGTACAGGGTTGACGGCTGTTGTGACGGCGGTTTGTTTTATCTTGGCGCTCTTTTTCATTCCGCTCGTTGCTGTTGTGCCCGCTTATGCGACTGCACCTATCTTGATTTTGGTAGGTGCGCTCATGATGCAAGAGGTCGTGAATATTCATTTTGAAAAGCTTGAAATTGCGATTCCTGCCTTTTTGACGATCGTGGCAATGCCCTTTACGTTCAATATCGCAACGGGTTTCGGTTTTGGCTTTGTGAGCTATGCGCTCATCCACATCTTCATGGGACGTTGGCGCGATGTGACGCCCTTTATGTATCTGATCTCCGCTTGCTTCGTGATTAATTTTGCATTGCGTGCGTAGTCGATAGAACAATTTGTCGCGACTTTTGATGGCGGCCATCCTGCTGGGGATTGGTCGCCATTTACGTCTATGAGCAAAAGCGTACGGTTTGCGCTATGCTCAATACTTCCCACTCAAATTTTTTATGGAAGTCTTTCCCCATGGAGTCTCTTCTTAAGCATGCGCGACGCGTGGTCGTCAAAGTTGGTAGCGCCTTGGTAACCAATGATGGTCGAGGTTTGGATATTGAAGCCATTGAACGTTGGGCAACGCAGATTGCCGAACTTCAAAAGCTTGGCAAAGAAGTCATCTTGGTGAGTTCTGGTGCCATTGCCGAAGGCGTGTTGCGGTTAGGGTGGGAAAAGCGACCGTCGCACGTGTACGAATTGCAGGCTGCGGCTGCTGTAGGTCAAATGGGGTTGGTTGAAGCCTATGAGCGTCATTTTCGCGCACATGGCATTGGTACAGCACAGGTGCTTTTGACGCATCAGAACTTAACGGATCGTGAACAGTATTTAAATGCTCGCATGACGATTCGTGAATTGTTGCGCTTAAAAGTGGTTCCTGTTATTAACGAAAATGATACGGTGGTGACGAGCGAAATCAAGGTGGGTGACAATGATACCTTGGGTGCTTTGGTTACGAATCTGGTCGAAGCGGATGTGTTGGTGATTTTGACAGACCAGCGCGGGCTTTATACGGCGGATCCTCGCTCGAACCCTGATGCCGAGTTTGTTGCTGTGGCAACGGCAGGCGATCCGTCACTCGAAAAGATGGCAGGTGGCGCCGCAAGCTCTTTATCAAAGGGTGGCATGATTACCAAGATTCTTGCCGCTAAGCGTGCCGCGCGTTCGGGTGCGGCAACCATTATTGCCTCTGGGCGTGAACACGATGTCTTAACGCGTTTGGCTGCAGGTGAAATGATCGGGACGCAATTAAATCCTTCGTCGACGGTGTTGCACGCGAGAAAGCAGTGGATTGCAGACCATTTGCGCGCTTCAGGCCGTTTGATTTTGGACGACGGTGCTGCGCGCGCTTTAGTCGAAAATCATACGTCGCTTTTGCCAGTGGGTGTGATTGCCGTTGAGGGTGAGTTTGTCCGCGGCGAAGTGGTGAGCTGTATGACCCAAGCTGGCGTTGAAATTGCGCGAGGCTTGGTGAACTACTCAAGTGACGATGCCTCTCGCATTTTGCGTGCGCATACTGAAGAAATTGAGGCACGTCTAGGCTATATGGAGCAGCCAGAGATGATTCACCGAGACAATATGGTGGTACTCACCGAACAATAGAGCTTGTGGCTCGTGAAACACATCGTGTTCGCGAAGTTTCGACGCTATTGTTAAAATAAACAGATTCAATCTTTTTTCGACGGCGTCCGTTGGCAAAGTAGTCAAAGACGCCGTCCTTATTTCAGAAACCATTACGAAAGACTTATGCGCGCTCGTTCTTATTTCCTTTCGACGCTGAAAGAAGCGCCTGCCGATGCTGATGTGATCAGCCAGCAGTACATGATTCGTGCCGGCATGATTAAAAAACTTGCTGCCGGTGTCTACACCTATATGCCGGTTGGCCTTCGCGTCATCCGTAAGATCGAAAAGATCATCCGTGAAGAAATGGACCGCGCTGGTGCCATCGAGCTCTTGATGCCTGTGGTGCAACCCGCTGAACTGTGGCAGGAATCTGGCCGTTGGGAAAAGTACGGTGCTGAATTGCTCCGCTTTAAGGATCGTCATGACCGTGACTTCGTTATTCAGCCGACGTCTGAAGAAGTGGTGACTGACGTTACCCGTCAGGAAATTAAGAGCTGGCGTCAGTTGCCGGTCAATTTCTACCATATTCAGACGAAGTTCCGTGATGAACGTCGTCCTCGTTTTGGTGTGATGCGTGGCCGTGAATTCACGATGAAGGATGCTTATTCCTTTGACCGTGATGCCGAAGGTGCTGCTCGCTCTTATGACAAGATGTATGAAGCCTATCAGCGTATCTTTACACGCTTAGGTTTGATGTTCCGCGCTGTGCGTGCCGATACGGGTGCCATCGGTGGTAGCCGCTCGCATGAATTCCAAGTGATCGCCAATGCGGGTGAAGACGTCATCGCCTATTGCCCAGAGAGTGACTATGCTGCCAATATCGAATTGGCTGAAGCCGTGTCCGTGATTGCTGAACGCGCAGCTGCCAAGGAAGAAATGGTGAAGCGTCCAACCCCGGGTAAGGAAAAGTGCCATGACGTGGTTGAATTCTTGGGTCTTCCGCTCACGAGCTCTGTTAAGAGCGTTGTCTTGGCCGCTGATCGTGTGAACGAAAAGGGCGAGCCGTTGCCCGCTAAGATCGTGATGATCCTCTTGCGCGCTGATCATGACTTGAACGAAGTGAAGGCTGGCCACTTGCCCGAATTGAAGGAAGGCTTCCGTTTTGCGACCGACGAAGAAATCCTCAAGGCCTTTGGCTCGAAGCCGGGCTACTTGGGTCCTGTTGGCGTGAGCGAAGATGTCACGGTGTATGCCGACTTGACGGTGGCCAATATGTCGGACTTTGTTTGCGGTGCTAACGAAGAAGGCTATCACTATACGGGTGTCAATTTCGGTCGTGACTTGCCTGAACCCAAGACGGCTGATTTGCGTAATGTGGTCGAAGGCGACGTGTCGCCCGATGGCAAGGGTACGCTTCGTTTGCAGCGCGGTATTGAAGTCGGTCACGTCTTCTATCTCGGCACGAAGTATTCTGAAGCGCTCAATGCCACCTTCTTGGATGAAAATGGTCAACCGAAGGTGCTCGAAATGGGGTGCTATGGCATTGGCGTGACCCGATTGGCAGGTGCTGCTATTGAGCAAAGTCACGACGAAAGGGGTATTATATGGCCTGATGCCATCGCACCGTTCGAAGTGGTGATTTGCCCGATGAACTATTCGAAGAGCGAAGCTGTGCGTGAAGCCGCTGACAAGCTCTATGAAACGCTCAAGAGTCAGGGTGTCGATGTGATCCTTGATGACCGCGATATGCGTCCGGGCGTGATGTTCGCTGACTGGGAGCTCATTGGTGTGCCGCACCGCGTGGTGATTGGTGATCGTGGCCTCAAGAATGGTGAAGTTGAATACGCCGCTCGTCAGAATCTCGCTGAAAAGGTGATGGTCAAGACTGAAGAGGCTGTTGACTTCCTCTTGAAGCAGATCAAACGTTAAGAATTTAGCCAGGAGAGTTGGGCCATGGCGGTTTGTCGCCATGGCCCAATCTTAAAAATCAAAGCGAAAAAAAAGGAGATCCTTGGATCTCCTTTTTTGCATCTGCCTCTTTAACGTCGATCGTCGACTGGGTCAAAGCGTAAACGCACTTCCTTAGGCAAGTTGTACTTGTTGTCTGGAATCGGGAAGGGTGAACACTTCAAAATCGCATTACGTACGGCGTTGTCGTAGGCCGGCCAACCTGACTGTTTGACCTGAGCGGGCGCACCCGCGAGTTCCCCATTGGGGAGCGGACGAACCATAAATTCTGCGATAAATTGACCGCGACGAGTGCTCGAAGGCACTTCAATCGTGATGTTCGGGCGAACACAAGCGATAATACGCGCGTTGTAACTTGCCAAGGCTTGGCCAGTCAGATTCTGACGGCGGTTACGCTTATCGCCATTAGGTGTGCCCGAGCGATTGCTGTCAGGGTCGATCTCAGCATTGAGACGAGCCAATTCTTGCTGACGCATAGCTTGACGAATACGTTCACGCTGAAGACGTTCTTCTTCAGCCTTCTTCGCAGCAGCAATACGCTTAGCTTCGGCCTGACGCTTTTGTTCTGCAATGCGAGCCTCTTCGGCACGCTTTGCTTCAGCTAATCGCTTTTCTTCAGCAAGACGTGCTTCTTCAGCACGTTTGGCTTCGGCTTGGCGACGAGCTTCTTCTGCAGCCTGACGTTCTTTCGCTAACTTTTCTTGCGCTAAACGTTCAGCTTCTTTTTGAGCGCGTTCCTCTTCTGCACGACGTTCAGCTTCAATGGCATCCTGACGTGCTTTTTCGATGCGTTCGGCTTCAGCGCGTTCAGCGGCGAGACGCGCTTCTTGAGCACGACGGGCTTCTTCGGCTTGTCGAGCTTTTTCAGCACGTTGCTCTGCTTCAACGCGTTCGCGTTCTGCTGCCTCTAAGGCTTCTTGACGTTCCGTTTCGCGGCGAATCGCTTCTTCTTTCATCAAGGCTTCTTGAGCAGCTGCCTCACGTTCAGCCGCTTCTTGCGCTTCCTGAGACTCTCTTAACTCATCCTCTTGGTTGGGTTGAGGCTCGGGTACATCAGGCACTTTGACCGCCGCCCCTTTTGGGTCGTTCCCAGCAGAGACAGCTTCAGGTGCCCAAAGTTCGGCGTAGACAGTCTCAGAGTCTGTAGACCACTGAAAAACTGAGAAGAGCCCAATGAAGAGGAGAACGTGCACGCAAGCCGAAAGGGCGACAGCGGGGAGTAAGTCTCGCTTGTCTTCCTTTTTATAGCGTTCGTTGATCTCTTGATCCTTCATAACAGTCGTTCGTCTTTGTTATCGAGCTTCGGCACTTCGTTCAATGCGTAGGGCGAGACCTACGCGCGGGACATCTGCGCTTTGGAGTGTTTTGAGGACGTTCACGACGTCTTCATAACGCACATCTTTGTCAGCGGCAATGACCACAGGCGTATCAGCCTTTTCACCCTGAGCGGCCTTGACGGTCGACACGAGGCTAGGCATATCAACGGGCTTTAAGTCTTTTCCCTGACGCATCGAGAGACGACCGTCGGGATAGACGATCAGTTCAATCACTTGTTCAGGAGCTTTGGAAGCCTTGTTGACGGAAGGGAGATTCACGACACTAGGATTCACAAAGGGGGCGGCAACCATCAAAATCACCACCAACACGAGCATCACGTCGATGTAGGGGACGACATTCATTTCTGCCATCAAGCTACGACGTTTGTTGTTTCCACGTAGCGACATGACTTAGCCTCGCATTTGTTGGCGCTGAAGAATGTTCAAAAATTCTTCGCTAAAGCCTTCGAGACGATTCGTGAGGCGACCAACACGATTGTTGTAATAGTTGTAGGCAGCGACAGCAGGAATAGCGGCAAAAAGACCAATAGCCGTGGCCACAAGGGCTTCAGCAATACCCGGTGCTACGACAGCCAGGCTCACGTTATCCAAGGTCGAAAGACCCGTAAAGGCGTTCATGATGCCCCAGACTGTCCCAAACAAACCAATATAGGGTGAGGTTGAACCAATGGACGCCAAGAGCGGAAGGTTACGTTCCAAGTGATCCATTTCACGGTTGTAGACAGCACGCATCGCGCGCGAGACACTATTGAGCGCGTTGGGATCTTGACGGCTTTGTTTCAGGTATTCGGTCATACCAGCGCTGAAGATGCGTTCTTCAATACCGGCAGTGTCGTGGTTACGCTTTGCGCTTTCGAGCAACTGGTTGAGTTCAGTACCGCTCCAGAAACGGCTTTCAAATTCTTCCACTTGACGAGTAGCACGAGAGATCGTGAAGTACTTTTGGAAAATCACGGTCCAGCTGGCGACAGACAGAAAAACCAAAATGGCCA
The DNA here is from genome assembly GCA_937943605.1 of uncultured Sutterella sp. GTDB lineage: Bacteria > Pseudomonadota > Gammaproteobacteria > Burkholderiales > Burkholderiaceae_F > Sutterella. The sequence continues at coordinate 83,835 of CALEAW010000003.1, forward strand.
AGACTAACTTCACGACCAAGCTGGCATTGGCGACAAGGGTCAGAATGGATAAATCGGCGGTGGGATTCATTTTTTTTAAAGAATGTCAATGGATCTAAAAAAGAGAAGAGCGAGCCAAGGTTGCTTTAGGCTTCAGCCCACGGACGAATCTTTTCATAAAGATCGTCAGGAATCGGGGTTGGCATATGAGAGCGTGTACCAATTACACCGACGCGAACTTTGCCCGTGGTGATGCGTTCTTCGCCTCGGAAAATGTTTTGCTCAAAAATGAGTGACGCACGGCCAAGTTTTTCTAAACGCGTGACGACTTCAAGATCGTCATCGAGTTTAGCGGCTCGATGGTAGTTGATGTTGAGCGAAGCAACGACAAAAAGAACGCCATCATCGCGATCACGTTGCGCATCTTGACCAAAGCCGAGTTGACGCAAGAGGTCACTGCGAGCGCGTTCCATAAACTTCAAGTAGTTGGCGTGGTAGACAATGCCACCAGCATCCGTATCTTCCCAATAAACACGAATGGGAAAGCGAGCATTCTGCATGACTAATAGCGTTAATTAAATGGTGATATGAGATATAGCCTAAAAACTCATTCAGTATAGGCATACGCACCTAAAAGCAACAAAAGACTCAAAGAAGTTTTTCAAACTGATGCGATTCTTTTGCGAGCGAGCCACGTGTTGAGCACGATGATCCAAAAGCCAGCACAAGTGAGCCACGGACTCCAACCGAAAAGAAGCGCCATGATGTCTTGACCAGTGGCCGTTGTCCCTAAAACGTGCCAGTTAGGCCACAGAAGGAGTAACCATGTTGTCACCATCCAAATTACAACCCCAGTGAGCATGGCAGGACGCCAATAAAAGCTTGAGAGCATCTGAATGCCTTCGGTAAGCGATTGACGACGTCGTGCGCCTAAAATGGCGGCCGTAAAAAGGATGCAAGTAAAACTCGTCACTCCACCGGCAATCGCTGCAACCAAAGAATACTTTGTGATGTGAACGGTTTTGGAGCTCCCAACTTTGAGTTTTTGTCCTGCGTACTTGAGGGGTTCGCCAGCCTCATCGTGTGTTGCAAAGGGCACGCTAGCGCGCTCTTCAGGTTGTCCAGCACCCGTTGCTTCAATCGTCGCTTGAAGCAGTGTATCCGTACGGCCTTGACGCTCAAGCGGGATCGCGCTCAAAAGGGCACTGGTCATGCCTGCAAGTACAATCATTAGAATAGCTTGCATCAATGGGCGTGCCAAGACAGTGTGAATCACTTGGCGTAAGGTGGGTTGACGAAGCACGATGATCGAAAACACAACCATCGACGCAAAGGTCAACCACACAAAGGCTGAAAGTATGGGGGAGAAAGGCATAGCGGTTAAGCGTCGTAAGAGCCAAAAAGGTCTCGAACCACCGGCGTGGGTGGCGCTAGACGGAAATGTTGCCAGGATTGCGCCGTCGCGACACGGCCTCGTGGCGTACGTTGCAAAAAGCCTTGTTGAATCAGGTAGGGTTCAACGACGTCTTCAAGCGTATCGCGATCTTCGCCGACTGCAGCGGCCAAGTTGTCAATGCCGACTGGACCACCAGCAAACTTTTCAAGAATCGTGAGCAAAAAACGCGTGTCAATTTGGTCAAGCCCTTCTGCGTCAACGCTCAGCATACTGAGCGCATCAGCGGCAATTGCTTGTGTGATATGACCGTCGTGCTTGACTTCGGCGTAATCTCGAACGCGGCGAAGCAAACGGTTGGCGACACGCGGTGTGCCACGACTTCGGCGAGCAATCTCATATGCTCCCTTCTCGTCAATCGCGACTTTAAGTAATTGAGCTGAACGCTTGACGATGCGAGAGAGTTCTTCAGGGGTATAAAACTGCAGTTGATTGACGATACCAAAGCGCGCACGTAATGGGTTTGTCAACGACCCTGCACGCGTCGTCGCACCGATCAACGTAAAGGGAGGTAAATCAATTTTAATGGAACGTGCGGCCGGTCCTTCACCAATCATGATGTCGATTTGATAGTCCTCCAGGGCAGGATAGAGGATTTCTTCAACGACAGGTGAGAGACGATGAATTTCGTCAATAAAGAGAATGTCGTGAGGCTCTAAATTGGTGAGCATCGCAGCTAAGTCGCCGGGACGCTCGAGGACAGGGCCAGACGTTTGACGCAAATTCACGCCCATTTCATGAGCCACGATGTGGGCCAACGTGGTTTTGCCTAACCCAGGAGGACCAAAGAGCAACAAATGGTCTAAGGGTTCGCTACGACGCTTAGCTGCCTCGATAAAAATATGGAGTTGCTCACGAATGGCTTCTTGGCCTACGTACTCTTGAAGTGCCGTTGGGCGTAAGGCACGGTCGACATTTTCTTCGTTCGGATTCGCGGTTTGCGAATCGATCACACGGGTTGTGTCGGTCATGGGTGAAACTTTCCTTATCGTGCCAAGGCTTTCAGGGTGAGACGAATGCCGTCATTGACTGTTACGTCTGGCGGCAATTGACGTACCGCGCTTTGCGCTTCACGTTCGGAATATCCCAAAGCCAAAAGCGCACTCACAATGTCGTTGTGAACGTCAGAGGCTGTTGCTCCTAGTGTCGACGCAAAAGCCGAGCCGTTGAGTTTACCCTTGAGTTCGAGCACAAGGCGCTCTGCTGTTTTTTTGCCAATCCCCGGGACTCGTGTGAGTAAGCCAATGTTGTTTTGTTCAACCGCGTCAGCGAGATCGTTTGGGCTCATGCCAGAGAGGACGGCCAATGCGATACGAGGACCAACCCCAGAAATACGAATAAGCGCACGGAAGGCTTGGCGTTCAGAGGCGGTCGCAAAACCGTAGAGCAACTGAGCGTCTTCACGCACCACCATGTGGGTCAATAGTGTGAGGGGTTGACCTTCTGTTGGTAAATTGCAAAAAGTCGACATGGGAACATCGACTTCGTAGCCTACGCCATTGACATCGATAAGAATTTGAGGAGGAGCTTTTTCAATCAATTTGCCCTGAAGTCGTCCAATCATGCCACTTGTCCTTTGTCTTTCAATAATGCCGTCCAGGCGCTACGTGCCCCTGCTTGTGTGCGTCCTCGTCGAGCTGTCGCATAGGTTCTTGTGGTTCCGCCAGACTTTTCGAGCGCACGTAATCGAAGCGCATTCGCGCAACACATGGCGCAGGCGAGTGCGTCCGCTTCGTCTGCTTGTAAAGGGGTATCTAAGTTAAGCAACAAACCCATCATGCGTTGCACCATGGGTTTATCGGCGCGACCTGAACCGCAGACCGCTTCTTTAATTTCGCTAGGCGTAAATTCTTCGACCGGAAGCCCAGCGAGATTGGCTGCCACTAAGGCTGCTCCACGCGCTTGACCAAGCATCAACGTACTTTGAGGATTGATGTTGACAAAGACGCGCTCTGCGGCGGCTTGGGTCGGTTGGGTACGCGCAATAACTTCCTGTAGCGCTCGAGCAATGTGCCCAAGGCGCTCAGCGAGTTCACCTTTGGGCACATGAATGACCCCACTGTCGACACGAGTATAGGTGCCAGAAACGACGTCGATGACACCCCAACCAGTGTGATTGAGGCCAGGGTCAATCCCGAGAATGCGTAGAGCCACGGTGATGTTAACGGCCGAAGCCACCCATGCCAGGGAAGCCACCACGACCAAACTGGCCGAGGGCGCGCATCATTTTGCCTAAACCGCCTCGCTTCATGCGTTTCATCATTTCTTGAGACTGTTCAAACTGCTTGAGGAGGCGATTAACTTCTTGAACTGGCACACCTGCCCCAGCGGCAATACGCTTCTTGCGACTAGCCTTAATCAGTTCAGGTTTGCGACGTTCAAAGGGCGTCATACTGTCGATGATCCCTAAGGTGCGACGCACAGAGCGACGCGTTTCTTCTTCATTGACCTTAGAAGCGGCTTCTTGGAATTGAGCGGGCAACTTTTCAAGGAGCGAACTGAAGCTATCCATGTTGTTCATCTGTGCCAACTGAGCACGGAAGTCCGTGAGGTCGAACTTATCGCCCTTGCTGAGCTTCTGAGCCAACTTTTCGGCTTCAGCAATGTTGATGGACTTCTGAACGTCTTTCACTAAGCCAACGATGTCACCCATCCCGAGGATGCGAGAGGCCATGGCTTCTGGATCAAAGGCGTCAAAGCCCGTCAGCTTTTCTGCGGAACCCACGAACTTAATGGGCTTACCCGTGACGTGACGAACGGAGAGCGCTGCACCCCCACGGCTATCGCCGTCGACCTTCGTCAAAATCACACCTGTGAGCGGCAGACGTTCGTTAAAGGCCTTGGCTGTATTGACCGCGTCTTGACCGAGCATCGCGTCGATCACAAAGAGTGTTTCGGCGGGCTTCAAGAATGTGTTGAGTTCAGCAACTTCGGTCATCATGGCTTCGTCAATGGCCAAGCGACCGGCCGTGTCGACGATGAGCACATCAAAAAAGTGACGACGTGCGTGATCCATAGCGGATGCAGCAATGTCCAAAGGCTTCTGGCCCGTGGTACTTGGGAACCAAGTGGCCTTGGCTTGTTCGGTCACAGTCTTTAACTGATCGATAGCGGCAGGACGATAGACGTCAGCAGAGACGGTCAAGACCTTCTTACGCTTTTCTTCGATCAAGTACTTGGCAAGCTTACCTGCACTGGTCGTTTTACCAGCCCCTTGCAAACCCGCCAACAAAATCACGGCAGGCGGCTGAACGTGAAGGTTGATTTCGCGTTCAGATTGCGGAACGTCGCCCCCAATAATGGCGGTCAGTTCACGCTGAACGACCCCCACAAGAGCTTGACCAGGGTTGAGGTTACCAACGACCTCTTCACCCATGGCTTTTTCTTTAATACGGGCGAGTACTTCACGGACGACGGGAAGGGCGACGTCAGCTTCAAGGAGCGCAATACGCACTTCACGAAGCATGTCCTTCGTGTTTTCTTCCGTCAGGCGGGCTTGGCCGCGCATCGTTTTAACGATTTTAGAAAGGCGCTGGCTTAAAGAGTCGAGCATGTTTTCGTTCCTAGCGTTGGACTCTGGTGGCTTTGGTTATGGCCAACACGGAGTCTCTTTCCGACAAGTGTTGCCGGAAGCAGGCATCGGCGAAGCGTCTTCGGTTCGTCGGGCCTATGAAAAAATTTGAGCTTGACACGTCGATTTCAGCGACTCCTAAGCCCGATAAGGCTAGAATCAGAAATACAAGGCGTGTCATCAATGCTGATTGGTTCAACCGTCGGTCGGAATCGCAGACTCATGGATTGTGTTCTGCCCCTCAACAACCTTTGGCAAACCTCACATTTTAGTGGTTACGCATGACTTTTGCACCGTTCATAGGGTTCCTTTCGGGGAATCGATGCACAGAGCGCCTTGTTCCTAAAGCTTTAGAAGAAAAAGAGAATACAGAATGTCTATTCTTACCATTTGTTCCGTCCTCGCTGCTGTGCTTTATTTCGGCTCTGGCGTGGCCATTATTGGCTCCATGAAAGGAAGGGGGGCTAAGGCGTCTGACCTGTTGCGCTGGCCTGTGCTTGCAGCCCTCATTTTGCAAGCCTATGCGCTCCATGGCGAGATGTTCAAAGAAGGTGCCGTGAACTTTGGATTTGGTTATGCCTTATCGGAAATGTTCTTCTTTGCAGTCATCATTCTTTTGATTGAAACGTGGATTCATCGTCTGCATGGTCAGTTTGGCATTGTGTTGATCGGAGCGGCGATTGGTACGTTGAGTCCGTTGCTTTTTGTGGGTCAGGCGATCACGACAAGCGTTGAATGGACGACACTTTTCCGTTGGCATTTGATTCTTGCCATTGCGGCTTATGCCTTCCTCATGATTGCCTTTGTGCATGCGGTCTTGATGGCTATGATGAATCGTCGTTTAAAAGCGATTAATGTGTCCGAAAGTTCTTCAACATTCCTTGATTCGATGCCTGGTCTTGTGGTGATGGAACGTATCTTCTTCCGTATTGTTTCGGTGGGTTTCCTTTGCATTACGTTGACCTTGATCGTTGGGGCTTTTGCAACGCAAGAAGCCTTAGGCACTTATTTCAGCTTTGACCATAAGACCATCTTGACGTGGGTTGCCTGGATTTTCTTTGGTATTTTGCTCGGTGGCCGTCGTATGGCTGGTTGGCGTGCCAAGACGGCGTTGAATTGGTTCTGGGCTGGCTTTGTGGTCTTTGTCGTGGCTTATTTTGGCTACAGCTTCGTTCAAGAATTAATTGGCTAATCGGAGCATAGGCTATGGGACGCATCCTCTTTTTTGTTGCGTTGATCGTGGCGATCTGGATCGCGTGGACGCTCAACCGTCGACGTAATCGTCTCGATAATGAAGAGCGACGTGAGTTGCAACGACTTCGTGACAAAGAGCGTGAAGCACAAGGTCGTCCCCGTCAGACCGGGGAATTGATGGTGAAGTGCGATCATTGCGGGATGTACTTTCCCAAAAAAGAAGCCGTACTCAGCCAAGAACATGTTTATTGCTCGAAGCGTTGTCGAGATGCCAGTCAACATGACTAACACCATGATTTGCGAAAAAGACGGTTGGCTCACTCACGTTAAGCGCCGGCCGTCTACGCACTACAACGAGCGTCCAAAAGGGGCGCTCGTTTCGCTTATTGTTTTGCATTTTATTTCGCTTCCCGCTGGCACTTTTCAGGGGGAAGATGTCGATGACCTCTTTATGGGGCAACTCAATACAGAGGCAAATCCTGATTACGCATCTCTCAAAGGGTTACGCGTTTCATCCCACTTTTTTATTCGTCGTAACGGTGAAATTCGCCAATATGTGAGTGTCAATGATCGAGCTTGGCATGCGGGACTTTCGACCTTTGAAGGGCGCGAGGGATGTAACGACTTTTCGGTTGGGATTGAGCTTGAAGGAACGGGCGAAGTACTTTTTGAGGATGCTCAATACGTGGCATTACGTGAGGTACTTGAGACGCTTGATGCTCGGTTGCCGATAGAGGCGGTTACGGGACACGAACATATTGCCCCGGGGCGTAAGGCAGATCCTGGTCCTTATTTTGATTGGTCGCGTGTTAGACAATGGGCTAAAGGTCGCTGGCGAGTGGTGACAACACCTCAGTAAAGTTTCTCACCTTCGCGAGATTTGCTATAGTCAACGGGACTTTGATTTTTTAGATTCTCTACGATGCTTTTAGGTCTTCTTCAGTTTGTGGTTGGGGTCGTGACGTCCCTCTTTGGCGTTTTGTTGCTTTTGCGTGTTTGGACGTACGCTTGGGCGCTATCCCCTCGCCACCCGTTTGTGCAGTTGTCTCGACGTGTGTCCGATTGGTTGGTTGAACCCCTTTCAAAGGTGATTCTTCGCCAGGGTGGCTATGATTGGCCGAGTTTGTTGGCTGCATTCTTAGTTGCCGTGGTAGCTGTGCTATTACAGCGTGTATTGACGGGTATGCCGATGACGCCAATAGGTTTGGTGGTGGCACCTTTTGCGACGGTGTTACGCTGGGCTTTAGAAATGATTTCTTGGGGCGCTTTTATTTGGGTGGCTATGACGTGGCTCAATCCTCAGAGCCCGATGACCTATGCGTTGGGTACTTTGATTGATCCTTTTATTCGTCCGATTCGTCGTGTCTTGCCAATGTTTGGTCGCTTTGATTTTTCGCCGATCGTGGTGATCTTGCTTGCGAATCTCGCCTTGATTTTGGTGACACCGATTTCGCACGGGTATATTCCGCTCTAAGACGAGCTGATCGAAGATTCAAAAACCTGGTTCATGCAAAGTGAGCCAGGTTTTTTTGTTAGGTCAAAATCGCTTCAAGGGCTTGTCTGTCTACCTGATAGGTTGGACCATCAACGCTGACTTTGGTTGCGCCCATGAGCGTCCCGAGCTGAGCGCATTTGAAGGGTGAGAGGCCTAGGGTGAGTCCATAGAGCAATCCGCCGCGATAAGCGTCGCCTGCACCGACAGGATCAATGGCTTCGACGGTAGGTGCTGGGATAAAGGTTTCGTGACCATTCTCCCAAAGGGAGCTTCCTGTGGCTCCGTGCGTACAGATAACAAGCTTGGCGTGTTTGGAAAGTTCGCAAGGATTGAGCCCTGTGGTCTTTTCAATCATGGTGGCTTCGTAATCTGAAAAAGTGACCGCCATAGCGGTTTCGCTTAGCGCGATCAGTTCTGCGGCGGTGAAGAGCGGCGTGATCTGACCTGGATCAAAAATAAACGGAATGTCGTGCTCAATATAGGCATGCGCGTGCGCTAAGAGGGTATGTCGGCAACTCGGCGCAAGAATGCCCAACGTGATGTCTTTGCGGTTTGGCCAAGGGATTGTGTCCGCTTTTGCCATCGCGCCAGGATGGAAAGTGGTGAGTTGATTGCCGAGGCAATCAGTTGTAATCACGCATTGTGCTGTCCAGACGTCTGAAACCGTGACAATGCCCTCGGTAGCAATGTCGTGCGTTTGGAAATGCTCAAAAAAGGGTGTCGCATCAGACCCAACGGCTGTCCAAATCAAAGGTGTGCCGCCAAGCTGCTTCAGGCTATAAGCAATATTGCCTGCACATCCGCCTAAAGTGCGTCGCATGGCATCCGCTTGAAATGTCAGATTGAGGTGACGAATGGCATCGCTATGTAGTGTGTCACTAAAGCGGCCGTGGTGTTCAAACACGGTGTCAAACGCTAAAGAACCAGAAATAATGACAGACATCGAAAGAAAAAGGGCGCTGATTAACGTCGAGCGCCCTGTATAGCTTAAGACAATTAGAGTGGTGATATGGGCGTGACGACCGCACGGGCTACATCATAAGGCAGTGGCTCTTTGATGCGTAAGCGGGCCGTAATGCTTGTGCCTGGGGTAACGATATCATTGCCTGTGAATCCATAGTCGACTGGCTCCAAGACGCGTTGCGCCATGACAGCCCCTGAGAGATCTAAGAGTTTTAGTTCTAAGATCGGGAGCGACTGTGGTCGTTCGGAACGATTGCTGAGTGTCGCAATGACGGTAGGAAAGCGACGTGCCGTTTCTATTTCGTCAGGGCTTGCGCCTTCTAAAGGCATTTCGATATCAGCGACAACCTTAAAGGCACTGGCATCTTGCCAAACAAAATTTGGGCAAGGTAGCGAGGTGCAAACCTTTTCATAGACAGGTCGCAACTGTGGGAGTGTCTTCAATACCGTTTGATGCCCGTAAAGAAGGCCACCTGCCCCCATGCCAGCCAAAATAACCAATGCGCCCAATGTCCATAAGACGGGGTGAGAGGTTGAGGGTTTTTCTTGGGGGATGTCTTCTGTCGGGGTAGCTACTTCTGAGGTGGCACGGCTCTCAAACTCTGAGAGTGACCCCGCTAACGCTGACATGGTCGCTTCACCTGTTTTAGCAGGCGCTTCCGTTGGGTTGGCTGTGGATGAATTGAGACGTGCGTCTAACTTTTCGTCAGGTACGATCACGCTTTCCATCTTGTCCGCAGAAAAGATGGCCTGACATTCGGTGCAACGAAGCACCGGTTCGGCAAAGTCATCTTTGACACGCCAGAGTGCCCCACAAGCGGGGCAACGAAGCACTTTAGCCATAATGAACGGCCTCCAAAATGCGGTAAAAGGCGATTAGACAGCCTGACGACGGCCAGCAATGCAAACCCAGTCTTCTTCCTGACGCCAAACCGTTAATTGAACGGTCGGGTCAATGTCGCGATAGGCGGCAATGACTTCGTCGGCTTGCTTAGCCAGGACACCAGAAAGGACAAGGGCACCACCCGCTTTGACGCGACCTAAAAGGGCAGGAGCCAAGAGCTTCAACGGGTTCGCGAGAATGTTGGCGACAACCACGTCAAACGTACCTTCGGGCATGTCGTCAGGCAACGCGAACTTGGCTTCGACATGATTCATGATGGCATTGTCTTGGGCAGCTTCAACCGCTTGTGGGTCAATGTCCGTACCCATGACACGCTTTGCGCCGACTAACTTGGCTGCAATGGCAAGAATACCCGTACCACAGCCATAGTCAAGCACTTCGTCTGTCGACTTAACATTGGCGTCGAGCCATTGGAGGCAAAGATGGGTGGTCGGGTGCGAACCCGTGCCAAAAGCAACGCCCGGGTCAAGGCGAACGTTAATGGCGTTTTCGTTAGGCAAATCGTGCCAGGTTGGCACAATCCATAAACGATCAGAGACTTGAGTCGGTTGGAATTGGGCTTGCGTGACACGCACCCAGTCGACATCTTCGACTTCTTCGGTACCGAGGATTTCGGGCATGTCGCACTTGAGGGCATTCACGGCAATGGCGAGCGAGGTCTCAAGATCAAAGTCATCGTCAGCCAAAATGGCTACGATCGAGCGAGGCCAAGCACAGTTGTCGGGTTCAAGACCAGGTTCGCCATAGAGCGGCTTTTCATCGGTGGATTCGGCATCGGCATCTTCAATCGAAGCAGATAACGCCCCAGCATCCATCAACATGTCGGAAAGCGCTTCAGCGCTACGTTCATCGGCGAGAATCTTAATCTGACGCATAACAACTCAATCAATAAAAACAAAAAGGCGGAAGTGGTTTTCCACCTCCGCCTCGTATGGTAGCAAATTAGCGACGTGCCGCGGCGCGTGCACGAAGCTTCTCTTCTAGATAGTGGATGCTCGTGCCACCCTGGAAGAATCGTTCATCGGCGAGCAATTCGCGATGAAGTTTCGTGTTGGTTTTAATTCCTTCGACGGCGAGCTCGGAGAGCGCAACACGCATACGGGCAATGGCTTGTTCACGCGTATCACCATGGGCAATGATCTTACCGATCATGCTGTCATAGTAGGGCGGAACGGTATAACCTGCAAAGACGTGCGTATCGACACGAATGCCAGGCCCACCTGGCAGATGCCAGGCGGTGACACGACCAGGGCTCGGCACAAAGGTAAACGGATCTTCGGCGTTGATACGGCATTCGATCGCATGACCTTGAATGACGATGTCACGCTGACGCACTGAGAGACGTTCGCCAGCGGCAATACGAATCTGTTCACGAACGATATCGACGCCCGTAATCATTTCTGTCACAGGGTGTTCAACCTGTACGCGGGTATTCATTTCAATGAAGTAGAACTCACCGTTTTCGTACAAGAATTCGAACGTACCTGCACCGCGATAACCAATGCGACGGCAAGCTTCGACGCAACGACTACCGAGTCGGTCGATGAGCTTACGGGGAATGCCAAAGGCCGGCGCTTCTTCTAAGACCTTCTGGTTGCGACGTTGCATGGAGCAGTCGCGTTCGCCGAGGTAGACCGCGTTTTGGAAGTTGTCCGACAACACTTGAATTTCGATGTGGCGCGGATTTTCCAAGAACTTTTCCATGTAAACCGTCGGATTGCCGAAGGCCACACGGGCTTCTTCTTTGGTCATGTTGACCGAGGTGAGAAGCGCTGCTTCTGTGCGAACAACGCGCATGCCACGACCGCCACCACCGCCCGCGGCCTTAATGATGACTGGATAACCAATCTGGCGAGCAATGCGAATGATTTCTTGCGGATCTTCAGGCAAAGCGCCATCTGAACCAGGCACGCAGGGCACGCCTGCATCACGCATCGCCTGCTTGGCACTTACCTTGTCGCCCATCAGTCGAATGCTTTCGGCACGTGGACCAATGAAGGTAAAGCCGGAACGTTCAACGCGTTCAGCAAAGTCTGCGTTTTCAGAAAGGAAGCCGTAGCCAGGATGAATGGCTTCGGCGTCCGTTACTTCAGCGGCAGAAATGATGGCCGGGATGTTGAGGTACGAGAGATTAGATTGAGCGGGGCCAATGCACACGCTTTCGTCAGCAAGACGAACGTACTTGGCGTCCGCGTCAGCTGTCGAGTGCACCGCAACGGTTTTGATGCCCATTTCGCGGCAAGCGCGCTGGATGCGCAAAGCAATTTCGCCGCGGTTGGCGATCAGAATTTTTCCAAACATAACGACGGGCAGAGATTATTCGATGATGAAAAGCGACTGGCCGAATTCGACGGGCTGGCCGTTTTCCACGCAAACTTCTTTCACAACACCATCGGTGTCAGCTTCGACTTCATTAAGAAGCTTCATGGCTTCGATAATGCAAACAACCTGACCCTTCTTGACGGTGTCACCCACTTTCACAAAGGGTTCAGCACCAGGAGATGGTGCACGGTAGAACGTGCCAACCATCGGGCTGGTCAATGGCGTACCGTTCTGAACAACATCAGGCGTAGCGATCGGTGCAACGGAAGGTTCCGGTGCAGGCATGGCGACGGGCATCTGCTGGGCCACAGTGATCGGTTGTTGCAACTGAACCGGCGCGGCACCGCTACGGTTAACGATGCGAACGCGGTCCTCGCCTTCAGTGATTTCGAGTTCGGCAACGCCGCTTTCGCTCACGAGGTCGATCAGTGTCTTTAATTTGCGCAGATCCATGGTGATTGGCCTTATTTATATTTAGAGAAAGACGGTTAGAAACGCTAGTGGCGTTAGGGGAAAATCAAAACGTCGATCTCTGCAATTCGATAAAAATTCACAAACGGTCTCGAAACCTGTTCTCGAAACCAAGGATGGTCATCAGGCGACTTATTGACGTATCGAGCATTACTTCGTCGAAAATACGACAATATGATCGCAATTGTCGCTACTTTGAAGACAAAAGTAAAGACTTTTCATCACGCGAAAATCATCTGAGACCAAAAAACTGTATCTATTAGTGTGTGTCGAAGGCTAGCTTGAACGCCCTACATCATACAGAGCCAAAAGCATCATACCCATGCCGAAAATAGGCTAATCCTCACCAAGTAGGGTTAAAAGTCCCTTTTCGTCGAGTTTTGAGCGTGCTTCTAATGGGTGTTGCCATTCGTCAGGAAGCGCAGATTTTACCGAATTTGAGGCGTTTGTGATGGTGAGGATAATATTTTCACCTTGACACTCAGTAAGGAGCGAAATTCGACTTTGGCGTCCATGTGCTTCGATATCCAATGTGTCATAGGTAATACCAAGTGATAAAAGTGTGAGTTCAACGCCTTTTTCATCTTCGGTTTGAATCAAAATTTCAACAGCGGTATCTTCAGTTGCTGCACCTGAGAGGACGTGCCCGATCAATGTCGGGTGCCATTCTCGTAAGGCTTGCATGACGGTGAGGGCGCTTTCGCGTTTGCGTCGCAAGGTGGCTTGATGCGCATCATGGTCAAAACAGGCAAACCAGCGTCGAATTTCAGAGGCAATCAAGACATCGTCAGGGCGAATGCCCGTTTCGGCTTTGACTTCAGCGATGGCTTTGACCCATTTCATATGGTGCCCAGCAATGAGTGAGGCAGCTTGAGCAGCCACTTGGCGGTGGGCATCATGTAGATAGTCGTAACTCACGACGAACTCCAAGAAGAAAAAAACTGTCAGCAATCATTATCGTCTTTTGGAGCCCAAGTATCGACGCGCTAAAATGGAAAACGATTCTATTTTGGACACCTGACGATCATTTTTTAATAGGAAGCATGTCATGCATATTCACATTCTCGGTATCTGTGGCACTTTTATGGGCGGCGTCGCTCAACTAGCTCGTGAGGCCGGACATCGAGTCACAGGATGTGACGCACATGTTTATCCTCCGATGAGTGACGCTTTGCGTCATGCGGGGATTGAGCTGATTGAAGGTTATGATGTCTCGCAACTCGAGTCGATTCATCCTGATGTCTTTGTGATTGGGAATGCGATCTCGAGAGGGAATCCGTTATTAGAAGCGATTTTGAATCAAGGGTTGCCTTATACATCGGGTCCCGCTTGGATGTCAGCGCATATTTTGCAAGGCCGTCATGTCTTAGCGGTTGCGGGAACGCATGGTAAAACCACGACGACCTCCATGCTGGCATGGATCTTGAAAGAAGCTGGTTTAAATCCTGGTTTTTTGATCGGGGGTGTTCCACAGTGGGGGGGTCGCTCGGCGTTATTGGGTACTGTGTCGCCGATGAGTCCTTTTGTGATTGAAGCGGACGAATACGATACGGCGTTTTTTGATAAGCGCAGTAAGTTTGTGCACTATCGCCCTCGTACGGCCATTCTCAATAATTTGGAATACGATCATGCCGACATCTTTGAAAATTTGGCGGCGATTGAAAAGCAATTTCATCATTTGGTGCGCATTATGCCTAGCGATGGTACGGTCGTTGCTAATGGTCAATGCGAAGCCCTTGACCGTGTGTTAGCCAAAGGCTGTTGGAGTCATTTGACGCGCTTTGATACGCCAGAAGGTTGGTCTTTGAGTGACGACGGGATCGTGGCCTTTGAAGGACAAATGATCGGCCGATTGTCACTGGCGATGCCTGGGCGCTATAACGCATTGAATGCTGTGGCTGCGATGGCTGCGGCCACGACCGTGGGCGTAACGCCCCAAGAAGCTTTAGCGGCGTTAGCGACCTTTGCAGGCGTCAAGCGTCGCATGGAAGTTAAGGGTGTTGAAGGTGGCGTCACCGTGATCGATGACTTTGCGCATCATCCAACCGCGATTGCTGAAACGATCCATGCGGTCAAGAGCCGTTTGTCGTCAGGTCGTTTATTGGCTGTTTTAGAGCCTCGTAGTAATACGATGAAGCTTGGCACCATGAAGGATCGTTTGGCTGAGGCACTCAAAGAAGCTGATGCGGTTTATTGTTTTGCAGGTAAAGGCGTGGCTTGGGAGCCAGCTGAAGTCTTACAGGTCATGGGCCCTCAAGCCTATTGCACGCATGATCTTGACGCTTTGATTGAAAAAGTGGGCAAAGACGCTCAGACGGGTGATGTGGTGCTTTGTATGAGTAACGGTGCCTTTGGAGGGATCCATGGCAAACTGCTTTCAAGACTCGCACAGCGCTCGGAGTAACCAACATGATTAAGATTCTTTATTTGCACGGATTTTTGTCTTCACCTTTTTCAACCAAAGTTACGCAGTTGTGTCAGAGTGTCGGTGAAGGGTTTGAGGTGCTTGCGCCAGACCTTAATCTGGCACCTTTAGATGTCGATCGTTTGCTGGATAGCTTGGTGACAACGCATCGGGCGGCGTCTACAGATCCATTGGTGGTTGTGGGGTCTAGCCTTGGGGGCTTTTATGCCGCTCGTGTGGCGACCAAGTTTGGTTTACGGGCTGTGCTACTTAACCCATGTTTTAATCCCTGGGCGTTTATTGGGTCGCATACGGGCGTGCAGACGATTTATGGAACGGATCGTACATTGGATGTACGCCCCTCGTTTGTGGATGACCTTCGAGCACTCGCGGATGACGTCTCGCCATTAGAGGTTGATCCTCAACGCACGTTAGCAGTCTTTGGAACGTCGGATGAAGTATTGGATTGGCAAGCTGGTGCCAAAGCTTATGCGTCATGCCGACAAGTGATTTTGCCAGGCGAAGATCATCGCATTTCTCAGTTCGAAAGCTTGATTCCACGAATTCTCGACTTTGTTAGCGAGCGCTCGTAAGGCTTTAGACACGACGAAGCGCCTTTTTGGCACAATAGAGACACTTCCCTCAACACATTTCTCTGCGCGTTGACGCAGAGGTAAAGCGAAAACAGTCATGCATCTCTTTTTCGAAGAAGACGGTTCCTTTAAGGCTGGGAGTATTCTCAGTCAGGTCGGTAACGCATATCAGGTTCAACTGCCCACGGGACGTCGCACGAAGATTAAGGTGTCTCATTCCTTTTTTACGTTCGAACAACCGAGTCCTGCTGACTTAGTGACCCGCGCGCAGGCGATGGTGCCTGAATTGGATCCTGGGTTCTTATGGGAAGTCGCACCAGACACTGAATTTACTTATGCCGATTTGGCGAAAGAATACTGGGGCGGCGATGAAGGCTCGGTCGAAAAGGCTGCGCTTTTGTGGGCTTTACATGGTAATCCTGTGTACTTCTATCGCAAGGGACGTGGTAACTATCGCCGTGCGCCTGAAGATATTCTGCAAAAGGCATTGGAAGCTCTCGAAAAGAAGCGTCGCCTTGAAGAGCAACGTAAGGCCTGGGTGGCTGATATGGTTGAAGGTCGCTTGCCAGATGTGATTCGCCAACAAGCCATGACCTTACTCATTCGTCCAGACAAAAATGGGATCGAATGGAAGGCTCTGAATGATGCGGCCGCTGAAACGCGCCAGACTCCGCTTCGCTTATTGTTGCAGTTAGGTGCGATCTCATCGCCTTGGCGTTGGCATGTCGATAGTTTTTATGCCACGAACTTTCCGCAGGGGCGTGGTTTTCCATCAGATTTGCCCCTGCCCACCGAACAGGATTGGTCGCAATACCCGTTGGCTGATGTTGAAGCCTTCTCGATTGACGACTCTGATACGACCGAAGTGGACGACGCAACGAGCGTGGTGCATTTAGGTGACGGTCGTACGCGTATTGGGATCCATATTGCGGCGCCAGCCTTGGGTATTTTACGTGACGATCCTTTAGATAAGGTGGCCCGTGCCCGTATGAGTACGGTCTATGCGCCTGGTCTTAAAACCACGATGTTGCCAGAAGCGTGGGTCAAAGCTTTCTCGTTAGACGAAGGCCGCCCCGTGCCTTGCTTATCGCTTTATGTGACGGTGGACGATGAGACGTTAGGGGTCGAAAAAACCGAAACGCGTATCGAACGCGTGGTCGTCAAGCGCAATCTTCGTTACGACAAGATTGATGCGAGCGTCACAGAAGAAGCGATTCAGACGGGGACTTTAGAGATTGAGTTTGCCGACGAAATTTGCTGGCTTTGGCATTTCGCAAAGAAACTCCAAAAGGATCGCGAAGAGGTACGTGGTCGACCTGAACCCGTAGGTCGTGTGGATTGGTTCTTCGCTCTCGAAGGCGAAGGTGAAGAAGCTATTATTCACGTGAAGGGGCGTCGACGCGGTGCGCCTTTGGATTTGGTTGTGGCCGAACTCATGATCTTTGCCAATAGCACCTGGGGCCTTTGGTTAGAAGAGCATGGCACGGCTGGGATTTATCGCTCGCAACGCATGGGTCGCGTGCGGATGAGTACGAGCCCAGGCCCTCATGATGGTCTTGGCGTGTTGCGCTATGCATGGAGCACGTCTCCGTTGCGCCGTTATGTAGACTTAATTAACCAGCGCCAAATGATCACGGCTGTGTTGGGTGAAGCGCCTGCTTATATGGGTAATGACGTGGATCTCTTTACGATCGTGAGCCAGTTCGATAATCTCTATTCACTCTATGGCGACTTCCAGACGCGTATGGAGCGCTATTGGTCGCTTCGTTGGATTCTCCAAGAGGGGCTCAAAGAAATTGAAGCGATCGTCGTGAAGGGAGATTTGGTGCGTATTGACCGCTTGCCCTTTATGCAACGTGTGCCTGGGTTACCTGAAGACCTTGAGCGCGGTCGTAAGGTTCGACTTCAGATCATGGGGTGTGACCTAGTTGACCTCGTGATGGATTCTCGACTGATTCGTGTTTTAGATGAAACCGATGATGTGGTAGAGGATCTTGACGACGTGGATGCTGCAGAAGCGATGGATGAAGCGCCTGAGGCAGAAAACGACGCACCTGAGTTGACGACAAACGCGAGTTAATCACTTTTTTTCATGAAATAAGGATGGGAAGCGGTAAAAATTGAAGCTTTGCTTCCCATCGAGACGCTTCTCGTGGTAGTCTCGCACGTACTGAAAAACGGGTTATGAATCCTGCCCATTCGGGATTCGAGATTAGGTGATCGGAGACGATTATGCCGCATAGTCTGAAAGAACTTGACGAACTGCATGACGGTCAGGGTCACCTAGTGCGTGACTCTGACGAAGCTTCTCGAGCGTTGGAATGGGTCCAGCAGATTCTTGAGGATGACCAAGATAAGCATCGTCGAGATAAACTCGAGAAAACCGATGAAGATGATGAAGCGTTGCCCATTAGTGATGAAGCCGCTTCTGAGTTACGCCGTTTACTAGAACCTCTGCATCCTGCTGACGTAGCATGGATCTTGGAAGCCTTGCCGCTTGACGAGCGTCTGGCTGTATGGAACCTCGTTAAGAGTGAATCCGACGGTGACATTCTCGTTGAAGTGAACGATGGCGTTCGTGAGACCTTGATTGACGCCATGGATCGTGACGAACTCGTCGATGCTGTCGAAACCCTCGACACGGACGAGATCGCTGACTTGGTGGATGACTTGCCGCCAGATGTGATGGCGCAGGTTCAAGAAGGGCTTTCTCATGAAGAACGTGCGCAGTTGCGCGCGGCCATGTCTTACCCCGAAGACAGCGTGGGTGCGCGCATGGACTTCGAGATCGTTTCAATTCGTGAAGAAACGACGATCGAATTGGTGCTTCGTTATTTGCGTCGCTTTGATACATTGCCAGACCACACTGACCAGGTGTTTGTGGTGGATCGTTTGGGGCATCTCAAGGGAACACTCTCTTTGGCGCAATTGCTGACCACAGATCCCGCGGTTCCCGTCAAGGATCTGATGCACACTGACATGCTGACGTTGAATCCGCTTGAAGACTCTAGTGATGCGGCTCAAGCCTTCGAACGTTATGACTTGGTGAGTGCACCTGTGGTGGATGAAGCGGGTCGTCTAGTCGGCCGATTGACGGTGAACGAAATCGTTGACGTCATCCGTGAAGAAAGTGAAGAAGATGCGTTTGCGGCGGTGGGGCTTGATGATGAACAGGACATCTTCGCAAGCGTATGGGAAACTGCTAAGAGTCGTTGGCTTTGGTTGGGTGTGAATTTGTGCACCGCTTTCTTTGCATCGCGTGTGATTTCTGCCTTTGACGGCACGATTGAACGTGTGGTGGCGTTGGCTGCTTTGATGCCGATTGTGGCCGGGATGGCTGGTAACTCTGGTAACCAAACCTTGACGCTATTGGTGCGTTCCTTGGCTATGGGGCAGGTGACTGAAGCCAATAAAGCCGATCTCATTAAAAAGGAAGTCTTAGTTTCGATCATTAATGGCATCTTGTGGGGTGCGATTGCGGGTCTTTGCGCTTGGGCACTCTATTGGGATTCGCCAGAAGGTATGATGTTGGGCTTTGTGATGTTCCTCGCGATGTTACTCAACATTATTCAAGGGGCTGTTGTTGGGTTGGCTGTGCCGTTGATCCTGCGATATTTTGATCGCGACCCGGCGATGGGTGGGTCGGTGCTTCTAACCTTTACGACAGACTCGGGGGGCTTCTTGATTTTCTTGGGGCTCGCCACGGTCTTCTTTGGTGGATAAAGCTTCTGATAAAAACACAAGCGGCGCTCAAGTGAGCGCCGTTGGTGTATTTAGAGGTCGCCAAAAAGCCGTTTGAGCTCATCCATACTCTTGGTGGCTTTCGGGGAGGCTTTGTCGGTTTCTTTTGCGGAGATTTCTCGAATGGTGTAATTCTCTTCAATTACGTCGCGCCAGTAGCTCCCTGGTGCCCCTGAATTTAAGAAGCGATCAGCTACTTCTGCGCCCACGTTTTCGACGCGGACTAAACGATGAGTATCGAATTCTACGTCGAGGTAACGCTCTCGAGAAGCATACCCAGCGGACAAGATGCCGCCACGGTGAATAGGTCTGCGTTTCATCCCTGCCTCCGCATGATAAAACTGTTGTTCGAACGAGTCTTTTAATTGTAATCTCTTCGACAAACATTGCCAAAAGTCGCAAAAACGCATCTCAAAACGCATTTTTTTGTGTTTTCGTTGCATACTGAAGCCAAAATCACTTGAACTGAAAGAAGTTTTTTTGTTAGGATCGGCCTCCTGTTTAATTCAAAAGAGGTTTTGAGGTCCTGGTTAACCCTAGGAACCGGAGTGTATGCCGCTCCCGTTAACCCCGTTTTAGGGACTTAACGTCGCATCTGCCCAATCTAGTTATGACTTCAACTCAACGTCGCCGTTCGCTTTTACTTTCACCAGTTGTTCCAGCGCTCTTGATTTCGGCAACTGTGGGAACTTTGGCGTATTTGGCTAATCCCATCCCGTCTACGCCTGACACAGTCCCGGCTGTGGTCGCTACAGAAATGCTCAAGGTTGTCGAACCGACCTTGATGCCACCTAAGGCGTCAGAACCCCAAACGACGGTTTCAATGGCAGACGTTTCAGTGCCCCAAAGCGTGGCGCCTGATCAAGTGGTTGATCTCACACCTGAATTAGAAGCAAAAGTTGCGCACGGTAGCGCTCGACATGAGGTTGCCGTGTACGTGAGCCGTACCTTCCGTATTCCGATGCGTGAAGCACGTCAGGTGACGGACTGGGCGGTTGAAATCGGTGAATCTCGTAATTTGGATCCTTTATTGATTCTGGCGGTCATTGGTACTGAGTCAAGCTTTAAGCCGCAGGCTCGCTCTAAGGTGGGAGCTGAAGGTTTGATGCAGGTGATGACGAGCGTTCACGCTGAAAAGTTTGAGCCGTTCGGTGGCCCTGAAGCTGCTTTTGACCCTTATGCCAATATGGTGGTAGGTACCGACATTCTTGCGTACCTCATTCGTCGTACGGGTAGTATTCAGCGTGCGTTGAAGTGGTATAGCGGTGCGGCGAATTTGCCGAATGATCGTGGTTACGGTGCGCGCGTTCTGCGTGAGCACGGGTTACTCTGTGTGGCCGCTGAAGGCCAATCCGATAAGGCTGTGAAGTTACATCGTGCTGGTAAAAAGGCGCCAGAAACACCTGCTGTTGGTGTGCAGCAGATGACGTTTACCCGTTGGGTGAAGTTGTCAGAAAAGGCCGTGGCGCGTACTCATGCGCATACCTTAGGTATGCCACGCGCTTGAGTCTGATCAAGCGACGCTTAAAAACCAGCGTAGTCGCCAGACAACGTATTTAACCAAACCGCAGCGGCCAAGCCTGCGGTTTCGGTTCTTAAGACACGAGGGCCTAAGAGAATAGGTTCCCAACCCGCTTCTTGGGCCAATGCGATTTCTTCAGGTGAGAATCCGCCTTCGGGACCCACGGCAAAGACAACAGATTGTTCTTTACCTGTGATTTTTGCACCAGCGGTTGCGCCTGGTGCTAGTAGCAAGCGACGTTCGCCTTGTGTGGTGGCCATGGCTTCAGCAAAAGAAGTCACTCCTCGAATGTCAGGTACCACATTGCGGCCACATTGTTCGGTGGCAGAAATGGCGATATCTCGCAACTTTTGAAGACGCTTTTCGAGTCGATCGCCACTTAAACGCGTCACACAGCGTGCGGCAGGTGTTAGGACGATCTCGGTCACGCCCGTTTCGACTGCTTTTTCAATAATCCAATCGAGCTTATCAGGGGAGACGAGCGCCTGCACGAGCGTCATACGAATCGGTGTCTCGTTTTTTGGATCTTCCGCCGTTTGCAGCGTGACAAAAGCTCCCTCGTGATCAAAGCGAATCGTACCGCGCCATTGACGGCCTGTACCCACATAAAGTACGACTTCTTCGCCCGTTCGAAGGCGTAAGGCGCGTCCAGCATGATGGGCGGCTTTGGCGGGCAACATAACTTCATGACCTTGAGACATGGCCTCATCGAGTGCAGTCGCAGAAAGAGAAACGTAAAAGCGTGGGGCGGCCATGAAAAACTCCAAATGAGAAACACAAAAAAAGCGCTCAACGACGAGGGTTCTAGATAATAGTAGGTATTCCTAGAGATTGTTGCTAAAATAATAGATTAAGTCAGTGGACAAAGTGTTGACTTCGTTGCCACTGAGTATTTCTCTTCAGGTTTTTCTCAATCAGCCTCAATAAAGATTATGACCTCTCAAGCCTCTGCACAGATGATGGCCAATGCCATTCGTGCGCTCAGCATGGATGCCGTCCAGAAAGCCAAGTCCGGTCACCCGGGCATGCCGATGGGCATGGCCGATATCGCCACGGCCCTGTGGTCGCGTCACCTTCGTTTCAATCCTGTGAATCCGAAGTGGCTCGGTCGCGATCGCTTCATTCTTTCTAACGGCCATGGTTCGATGTTGCAGTATTCGCTTCTTCATCTGACCGGTTTCGATCTCTCCATGGATGACCTCAAGGCCTTCCGTCAGTTGCACAGCAAGACGCCGGGCCATCCTGAAGTGGACGTGACCCCGGGTGTTGAAACCACGACGGGCCCGCTCGGTCAGGGGATTGCCAACGGTGTGGGCATGGCCCTCGCTGAAAAGATGTTGGCTGAAGAATTTAACCGTGAAGGTTTCCCTGTGATTGATAACCACACCTATGTCTTCTTGGGTGATGGTTGTTTGATGGAAGGCATTAGCCACGAAGTTTGTTCGTTAGCGGGTGTTTGGAAGCTCAATAAGCTTATCGCCATCTATGACGACAACGGCATTTCGATTGACGGTGACGTCAAGGGCTGGTTTGCTGACGATACGCGTGGCCGTTTTGAAGCTTATGGTTGGCATGTGATTGGTCCTGTCGATGGCCATGACATCGATGCTATGGACGCAGCCATTGCTGAAGCTAAGCGCTCTGAAGATAAGCCTACCTTGATCATTGCTCGTACGACGATTGGTAAGGGTTCTCCGAACCGCCAGGGTACGGCTAAGGTTCATGGCGAAGCTTTGGGTGATGAAGAAATCGCCGCGACGCGCGCCGCCATTGGTTGGCCGTATGCCCCGTTTGAAGTGCCACAAGAAGTCTATGACGCTTGGGATCATCGTGCTGAAGGCGCTCGTATTGAAGGCGAATGGCAGACGATGTATCAGGGCTATGAAGCCCAGTATCCGGAATTGGCCGCTGAATTGAAGCGCCGCTTAGCTGGAGATTTGCCAGCAGACTGGAGCGATACGGTGATGGATGCGCTCTGCGCGGCTGAAGAAGCGGCTGAAACGGTCGCGACCCGTAAGGCTAGCCAGAAGGCTTTGAATGCGCTTGCGCCAAAGTTGCCCGAACTTTTGGGTGGTTCGGCTGACTTGACGGGTTCTAACCTCACCAATTGGACGGGTGTGAAGTCCCTCAATACGGGTGACTTTATGGCTCGCCATATTAGCTATGGTGTGCGTGAATTCGGTATGTCGGCCATTATGAACGGCATGGCGCTCTATGGTGGCTTTATCCCGTACGCTGCGACCTTCTTGACGTTCTCTGACTATTCTCGTAACGCACTTCGCATGTCTGCCCTGATGAAGCAGCGTGTGATCAATGTCTTTACGCATGACTCGATCGGTCTGGGTGAAGACGGTCCGACGCACCAGTCGGTTGAACATGTGCCGAGCCTACGCTTGATCCCAGGTAACCACGTGTGGCGTCCTGCCGATACGGTTGAAACGATCGTGGCATGGGCTAGCGCGATTGAACGTCGTGATGGGCCTTCTTGCTTAGTCTTTACACGCCAGAATGTGCCTTTCTTGGATCGTGATGAAGTCGACGCTGATGCCATCGCTCGTGGTGGCTATGTCGCGGCTGAGGCCCCGGCTGGTGCTGGCGAAGCACAAGTGATCCTTTTGGCGACGGGCTCCGAAGTGGGTCTCGCGATGAAGGCTCGTGCAGAATTGACGGCTCGTAATGTTCAGGTTCGTGTGGTTTCGATGCCTTGCACGAATGTCTTTGACGAACAGGACGAAGCTTATCGTCGTGAAGTGCTGCCCGCTGGTGTGCCTGTTCTCGCGATTGAAGCAGCGAAGACGGATCTTTGGTACAAGTATTTCTCTGGCAAGGGCGATGTCCTTGGCGTTGATACGTTCGGCGAAAGCGCGCCGGCCGGCGTTCTTTGGGAACGTTTCGGCTTTACGGTTGACAATGTGGTTGCCAAGGTTGAGCAACTTCTCAAGTAATTACAAACTGAAGGATTTGAAATGACAATTCGTGTTGCCATTACGGGTTTTGGCCGTATCGGTCGTAACGTTCTCCGTGCTCATTATGAAAACGGTAAGAAGCATGACCTCGAAATCGTGGCGATCAATGCGCCTGGCGATCTCGCCATTCATGCTCACCTCTTGAAGTATGACTCTTGCCATGGTCGCTTCAATGCAGACGTTCAGGTTGAAGGCACGGATACGTTGATCGTGAACGGTGACCGTATTCGCGTCTTTGCGACCCGTGATCCGAAGGAAATCCCATGGGGTGAACTCAATGTGGACGTGGTGCTCGAATGTACCGGTGCCTTCAACTCCAAGGAAAAGAGCATGGTTCATATCGAACAGGGTGCTCGCAAGGTGTTGCTCTCTGCCCCGGGTAAGACGGCTGACGCCACGGTGGTCTATGGTGTGAACCAGGACGTCTTGAAGGCTGAAGACCTCGTGGTCTCTAATGCTTCTTGCACGACGAACTGCTTGGCACCGGTTGTGAAGGCGCTTCATCGTACAGTGGGTATCGAACGCGGTTTGATGACCACGGTGCATGCCTATACGAATGACCAGGTTCTCACCGACGTCTACCACAAGGATATGCGTCGTGCCCGCTCTGCTACGCAGTCCATGATCCCGACGAAGACGGGTGCTGCGAAGGCTGTGGGTTTGGTGCTCCCTGAATTGAATGGTAAGCTCGACGGCTTTGCTGTTCGCGTGCCGACGATCAATGTGAGTTTCGTTGACCTCACCTTCATCGCTAAGCGCGATACGACGGTTGAAGAAATCAACGCTCTCATGAAGGAAGCTGCTCAGTCTGAAGACCTCGCTGGTATTTTGGGTTACAACGACCAGTTGCTCGTTTCGACCGACTTCAACCATGACGACCACAGCTCGATTTTTGATGCGACGTTGACGAAGGTGTCTGGCGAACGTCTTGTTAAGGTGACGGCTTGGTATGACAACGAATGGGGCTTCTCCAACCGTATGCTCGATACGGCTTGCGCAATGATGGCCGCTAAGTAATTGTTTAGCCTATGAACTCAAAAAGCCATGCTGTGAACACTGGTTCGCGGCGTGGCTTTTGTCCTTTCTTTTTGGCGTGAAGAGGCAGATTTTCACGCAACTCTCAGGAGAAATCCATGCATGTTCTGACCCTCGAAAAGCTTGCCAAGGACGGTCTGCTCGCCGGTAAGCGTGTTTTGATTCGTAGCGACCTCAATGCACCGCATGATGAAAACGGTCATATCACCAATGAAACGCGTCTCGTCGCAAGCGTGCCGGCTATTCGTACGGCCCTTGATGCAGGTGCCGCTGTGATGGTGATGAGCCACTTGGGTCGTCCGACTGAAGGTACGGTGACGCCGGCCGATAGTTTGGCGGGTGTTGCTCGTCGCATGGGCGAATTGCTTGGTTGCGATATGCCGTTGGTGGCTGATTGGCTTCAGGGCGTTGATGTGAAGCCAGGTCAGGTCGTGATGCTCGAAAACTGCCGTTGCAATGTGGGCGAAAAGAAGTGTAACGATGAACTCTCTCAGCAGTACGCCAAGCTTTGCGACGTTTATGTGAATGACGCGTTCGGTACGGCTCACCGCGCTCAGGCTTCGACCGTTGGCGTGGCTCGTTATGCGACGGTGGCTTGTGCAGGCCCCTTGATGGCTGCTGAAATCGACGCTTTGACGAAGTCTGTGGAACAGGCTCGTCATCCGCTCGCTGCGATCGTGGGTGGCTCTAAGGTTTCGACAAAGCTGACGATTTTGTCTAACTTGGCTCAAAAGGTCGATCGCCTGATTGTGGGTGGTGGCATTTTGAATACGTTCTTGCTCGCTGTTGGTAAGCCGATCGGTAAGTCTTTGGCTGAACCGGAATTGGTGGACGAATGCCGTAAGGTGCTTGACGTGTTGGCTTCGAAGGGTGCTAGCCTGCCGATGCCTGTTGACGTTGTTGTTGCGAAGGCTTTCTCGGCTGACGCTGAGCACCGTGTCGCTGATGTGGACGATGTGGCTGACGACGAAATGATTTTGGACGTAGGTCCGAAGACGGCCGCGATGTTGGCTGACATTCTCAAGAGCGCGGGGACGATTGTTTGGAATGGTCCGGTTGGCGTTTTCGAAATGGCTCCCTATGCTGAAGGTACGCGTGTGATGGCTGAAGCCATTGCTGAAGCAACTGACAAGGGTGCATTCTCGATTGCTGGCGGTGGCGATACGGTTTCTGCTGTGACGCAGTTCGGTATTGCTGATCGCGTTTCTTATATCTCGACGGGCGGCGGTGCCTTCCTTGAATTCCTTGAAGGGAAGAAGTTGCCTGCTATCGCGATTCTTGAAGAACGTGCAGCAAACTAATCTCTTGATGTGAGATTTGCATGATGGGCGGTTGCGTGATGGACGTGGCCGCCCATCTTTTTGGTGTGATGGGGTGGATATGAGGATATGCTATGAGTGAGAGCGTATCAAAGGCGACAGGGCTAACCGTGGAGGCATTAAGGTTGCCCGGTGTCAGGCTTGTCAAAAGCCGTCGCTTTGACGATGCACGCGGTTGGTTTACGCAGAGTTGGCAGCGTGAAGATTGGCGGCAAGTGGGGGTTGATGTCGACTTTATGCAGGATAACTTGGTGTATAACCACCATCGGGGCACGCTCAGGGGTTTACATTGGCAGGCAGAACCTCATGCGCAGACGAAGTTAGTCCGATGCTTAAAGGGCGCATTGTTGGATGTTGTCGCGGATGTTACGCCGACAAGTCCAACGTTTGGTCAGTGGGAAGCGGTGCCTTTGACGTCGAAAGAGGGTGAAATGCTGTTGATCCCAGCGGGCTATGCGCATGGCTATGTGACCACAGAAGATGATACCTTGGTGCTCTATAAGGTCGATGCACCATGGTGCCCGATGGCTGAAGCAAGTTGCCGTTGGAATGATCCGTTTTTGAAGATTGATTGGGGTGTTGACGATCCGATTTTGTCCGAGAAGGATCGCGTGGCACCTTTATTATTTGGGTAATAAAAAGGTCGAGTTAGAGAGTCTAAACTCGACCTTTGAACGGTTATTTTTGTGACTGTTGGTTTTCGTTGGCTTCTCGACGCTTTTGAAGGAATTGCCAAACTGCGCCAACCAAGAGGGGACCACAAATCGCAGCGATAATTCCTAAGAGGAGAATCATCGAGAGGTTATTCTTGATGAAAGGAATGTTGCCAAAGAGGTACCCAGCTCCCACGATTGACACTGCCCATACGATGGCGCCCACACCACTAAAAAGCTCAAAGCGAAGACCGTTCATTTTGGCTGCACCCGCAATCAATGGCGCAAAGGCGCGAACGATTGGGATAAAGCGAGCCAACATAATGGTCTTACCACCGTGCTTCATATAGAAGTCATGGGCATGACGTAGTTTCTTTTCGTTAATCCAAGAAATGTTGCCACTATAGATGCGGTTTCCTAGCCAACGACCTTGTTCATAGCCCACGGTGTTACCGACAATCGCTCCTGCGATCACGGCAAGCATAATGAGCCATGGACTCGCTGTGCCTGAGGCAGCGACTGTGCCTGCCACAAAAAGTAGTGAGTCGCCAGGCAAAAATGACATAAACACGAAGCCTGTTTCTAAAA
>CALEAW010000004.1 GCA_937943605.1 uncultured Sutterella sp.
GATCTTGATTTTCGCGCCTTTCTAACATGTAACTAAATGTGTATAGGGAGCGTACTCTAAGAGGAGTGAGCAGGCTGCTATTCTTTAAAAAATTGAATCCAATAATTGAATGGTTTCGTTGTCGGAGAATCGTTTCGAGAAAGAAAATGTTACGAATTCCTTACGTTTGTTTGTTCCCGATAGGGTGGTTTGCTCGCTCTCATGATCACCTTCACGGGCTATGCTTTGGATTTCACTAATCAAACCACAAACAAAAAGGCACCACCTCGTAGGAGAACGTGGTCGCGAGACAGTGCCTTGATGGGCGGTTACCAGTGGGTGTTATTCACGACCGGCTTTGCTGCAACTAGCGCGATAACCCGTCGCGCAAGCAATGTTGTGATAGAAGTGACTCTTCTTGATGTCCTTCTCGATGCCTTCCCCAGCGAGGTAGATGTCACCGATACGTGCGCAGGCACGCACCATACGACGCTGACAAGCTTTGTCATACCAATCAATGGCTTTGGTCATGTTTGCTTGGGTGCCACGACCTGATTCGTGCATTTGGGCAGCGATCATGCAAGAGGGAGCGTTTTCAAGTTGGCAAGCCTTTTCATAATATTTAAGCGCAGCCGTCGGATCTTCTTTGGCTTGTTCGCCCTTATCAAAGCGGGTCGCTGCATCTAAACAGGCATCCATGCGACCGAGTTCGCAAGCGCGCACCACCCATTCAATGTTGCCGTTGGGATCTAGGGCCACGGCACGCATGCAGGCATTGTCGTCACCGGCTTCGCAAGCCTTACCTAAATAGGTAACCATACCTTTTTCGTCATGCTTCTCGTCATAGTGGTCAACGATCAGATTACAGCTACGCTGGTCTTGCAAGTCACAAGCCATCTTGAGGCGGTTGAGGCTTTCAACGGGATCGGCCTTAAAAACGTCCCCCGTTTTCAGAAGCGTCCCTAAATGGCGGCAGGCTTCAGCGACCTTGCCGTCGCAAGCTTGTGTGAGTAGGCGCTTTGCGTCTGCTTTGGCGCTTTCACGCTGTTTGGCTTCAGAGAGCGCTTGAAGACCTGCAATGAGACAGGCTTGGTTGTCGCCTTGGGCGCAAGCTTCAGAAGGGGTCGTACGCGCAGTCATGGTCATGGTGCCACTTGACGTCACTTCAGGTAAGGCCTGGGGTTCGGCAGCAGAAAGGGCGCTCGCAGCAAAGGTGAGCATAATCAGGGTGGTTTTCTTAAACATGGGGGTCAAGTCCTTGTTGTCTGAAGGGCATGTTTGATGTTGCGATGAAGGCGCGACCGTCGTTGGTAATGAAACTCGCGCCTTTCGCGTGTAAGCGAATCATAGCGAAGAGAACTTAAAGACGACCTTAAGACCTAGGCGAGAAAGTCAATTAGTCAAACGGTGGCTTTGTGTGAAAAGGATTGATAAGCCGCTCAAAACGTTAAGGCGAAATAAGAGATGTTTGTGAAGTGAGTCGAATTGCAACAATCGGCACGAAAGTTGTCTCTGGCATAGAAAAAGATTTCTTTTTAGACCGATTAGGCCTAGAATCGCTCAACCTTGAAAGCTCGGGTAACCACCTAATCGAAAACCAGTAAACGAATCACATTTGTCTTTACCTCGTATTGTTGCGTCGCGAGCGACCAAGGGCGTTTTTCTTTATTTTTTGGAGACGCTCATGAAGAAGAAAGAACTCTTTGCTGCGTTAATGGCAGCGCTTGCGGTGACGCCGGTAAGTGCTGATGATCTTTTCCAAGAAGTCAACCTCGATCGTGAAGGTCGTGTGACAAAGCCACATACGGTGTCTTCACCGTCTGACGACGGCGCTAAGACACCGACGTTCTCCTACGGTTGGCGCCCGAATCACTCAATGAAAACCGTCGGAACACACAGCTTTAATGTGGATCTGGTTGATCAGGGAGATACCAATAATTTCTTTGGTATCTATGCTACGCGTCCTTGGATCAATGAGGTGCCACTAAACATCTCGGTGCATGAGACCGATCGTGTGTTTAAGAAGTTTGAATCGTTGGTGGGGTTGGGCGTTGAACGCGCTCAGGTGACGCTATCAGAACCTGTGACAGTGAATGTACGCGCCAATGCTTTGCAGGCGGGCTACGCTGGTGGTGTTTTGGCCACCTCAGGTTCCACTTTGACTTTTGACAATCTGTTAGAGGTTGATGTGTCATTGCCGCGCGTGCATGAAGAAGATCAAACGGCGTCCGGTCAAGCCCTCGCGCCTTCTCAACTCAAGGTTGATATTCCCTTTGGTGTTTATGCCGAAGAAGCTTCTCATGTGACAATCAAAGACTTGCACCTCAATTTTGACACTGCGCATGAATTGCCGATCAAACCGCAAGGGCTAGTGGCCTCTGAAGGGTCAACCCTTTCTGTGACCGACTTCGCCGATATCAACGTAACTAATCAACATGTACCTGGCCACGCGAGCGCCTTCTTTGCGTTTGGTGGCACGGTGAAGTTAGGTACGTTGGATCGTCCGATCACGGGTCAAATTCTAGGTGACCTTGTCGTAGAAAATGAATATGCCGAGATGCCCGGCCACGGATCGATGGTTTTAAAGGGCAAAGAGAGCGTTTGGATGGGGATGCCCATCATGTTGCGACCGAGGGACGACGACACCTTAACCGTTGGCCTATTGGATGGGGCGACTTGGACACCGGTCATGAAGATGAAAGAGATGTCTAATCAGGCAAACTCAGAAGCACAATCGTCGAAATCCGAAAATCAACCCCTCACCTTGATGTATTGGGCAGGGAACCCGGTTGTGGATCTAGCCAATACCCATAGAGCAATTGGCACCTCTGTTGAAGTGGATTTGCGTCAGGCTAAATCAGTGGTTTTAAAGGACGACATGACGCTCAAAATCACGTCAGACTTGAAGCACAACACTGCCGATCGTTTGATGTTGCCAGCGAACTTTGATGGCAAAGGCAAGGTCATTCATCTGATGGTGATGAATGATCCGTCGGTTGTCATGATTGGTGATAGTGTGACCGCTACGAAACCTGTTGAAGTCGTCACGAATAAAGGTGGCGCTTTGATTCAACCTGAAGTCGTGGAGACCTTTGCGCAGCAAACCTATGACAGTCCTTTAGAAAAAGGGTTGTTAGTCGCTGATGTCGATGGTCATGGTGACCTTGTGCGTGTGTCTTTGGTTGGTCTTCATTCCGATAAGGAAGCAGGTCATAAGAACGAACAGACCGATGAAAAACCACGCCAAAAAGATGACGATAAGGCTGACGAAAAGCCTGTCGAAAAACCAGATGAATCGTCGTTAGGTTCAGTGGTGGCACCAACGGTTGAAGCGCCAGCAGAGGATGCGACTGGGCAAACGGGAACGATTGATCATGTGGTACCAAAGGACGAAACGAAGCCTGATGATGTCACGACACCTCAGACCGTAACACAAACCACTCAGAAAGACCGTGTCGTGGTGTTGTCGGATTCGGCATTGGGTGCAGGCGAAGGACTCTCGGCTTGGCGTGGGCTCCTACGAATGACGCGCTCGGGGTGGTCGTTAGATGACGGTACGCGGTTGCGTGGTCTTTGGGTTGATGTAAGTGGCGCTAAAGTCAAAGACCATCAAGCTCGCGCTACCTTTGCGGGTGCGAAGTTAGGGGTTGATCGTGATGTGACGCAAAACTTGTCGTTAGGCGGTTTTGTCTCGATGATGCATGCCACCGGAGACTTGACCTATGGAACCCAAAAAGGCGATATGGCGGCCTTGGGATTGCGGTTAGGTTGGTATCCAAACAAGGCATTTGTCGTGAGTGAATTGGGTTTTGGTCGAGGCTCGACCGATCTTGATCTACGTAATGCGCAAGGGCAACAGGTCACTGGTCAAGTGAAAGGTAATAGTGCTTGGCTGAGCGTGGTGTCTGGTCTCAAGGTTTTGGATAGTGATTTTGTGAGTGTCACGCCTAAAGTAGGCTTGAGCCACACTTGGACCACGTCACCCGCTTGGACGGATTCGTTAGGTGTCACGTATCGGGGATCGTCATTGGATGAAACCGAAGCGTGGGTGGGTGTCACTAGTCAACTGAAGGTGAGCGATCGTCTCGCTTTGAAGGGTGATATTCGTGGGATTAAGGCTTGGGCAAATGACGGGACGCTAACCGGGACCTATCGAGAACAAACGCAGGACATTGCGCTTCAGTCAATGTCTGGGACGCGTGGGCTCTTTAAGGTTGGTGCCGTCTATCAACCTCGTCAGCATATGACAGTAGAGTTGCAAGTTGGCGCTGAAACGGGGCACGCCTGGCGTCGTGACGTGATGGGTGGTGTGACGGTCAATTGCCAATGGTAAAGGGATAAACGCTTAAGGTAGATTGAACCTGATTCGCGTATCATGCTCAAATCATTGGAAGCGATGCTTAGTGCGAACTTCTAACCTTTTTTGAGATCGATCCGAACCAACACAAAGGAAAAAAAACATGAAGCTCCCACATCTTTTGATGGGTCTTGCAGCTGCCGTCGTGATGGCGTCTCCGGCACAGGCCGCCCTTGAAGGCAAAATCCCAGAACCCGGTATGGTGACCTTTGTGTCCTTTGGGTCTGACGGTTGCCGTCCGTGTCGCATGATGGAGCCGCACCTTCGTAAGCTCGATAAAGAGTTTGAAGGGCGTGCGGCCATTCGTGAGTTGAACCTTTCTAAGTATCCTGAAGTGGGACCGTACTTCCGTATTACGGCGGTACCTACTCAGATTCTCTTTGATAGCAAGGGTCAAGAACTCGGTTGGCATCAGGGCTATATGGATGAAGTCAGCATGCGTACAGCCATTGAAGATGCCCTCAAGAAAGATGCTGAGAACAAAAAGGCCACAAAAGTTGCTGATAAGGTGACCGCTGAGACTAAGCCGGCCAAGTAAGATCTATTGGACAAAGGCAAAGAAACCGACTTTTCCGTGGTGAGAAGTCGGTTTTTTCGTTCTTGAGGTTTGAGGTGAAGAAGGACGGGCGAAAAAAATCCCTCAGCTTCATAAGAAACTGAGGGAAAATCACTTTTGACACGCAACCGTGTACGTGAGGAGGAGGAAAGCGGTAAAGAACCTGGTTGCCTTGTCCTTTACTTCAACACGTACATCAGCAGGTTTCCCTGCCTGATATGAATTCTATCAATATTTTCTCTGTCGTGTAAAGGGTAATGCTGTCATTAGTGTCAGGAATATCCCTGAGAGATTAGCCTGAGAGACAGGGGAAATTAGTCTATAACGCTCTTCGATAAAAGTTTAAAAGAGGCTTTTGTGATATAAAAAATCTAGCACAGAGATATAAGAATGGGGTGTGACAACTGTGTGATGTTACATCATTCGTATCGCATGTGATGTTATCTTTAGGCTATTTAATCTTCGTGTTTTCTTTACCTTAGTTGATTTAACGAAATTGTCACAATAAAGCTTCATATGTCTAAGGAAAGTCGCAAGGGTACGGTATTTTGCTTAGGTGATTTGTCCATTTCGAGGAATAGGACTATGATGGCGTCACGCGACGCATGGTTCATTTGGATGCGCCTCGGAAAGTGAAATTTACATAACTTAACAAGGATATCCATTTTTATGACGCGCGATGGTCCTCTTTGGCTGGTGGTTTTGTCTGTTTGTAGTGGCGCATCGATCGGGGCGTTGTTACGTTGGACAGTGACTTACTGGTTGAATCCGATTTGGTCTGTGATGCCCTTAGGTACGCTTTGTGTCAATTTGCTCGGGTGCTATCTCATAGGTGTCGCCGTAGCTTGGTTAACAGCAGATCCTTCCGTGCCGCCAGCTGTTCGTCTCTTTCTTTTGACGGGGTTCTTGGGTGGCCTCACGGCTTTTTCAGCCTTCTCTGGTGAAAACGTGGCCATGCTTGCAACGACAGAATACTTGCGTGCGCTCGTGCATATGTTGGCGCATGTGGCTGGCAGCTTTGCCATGACGGCGCTTGGCATGCTCACTTGGAAGGTGGTTCAGTAGGGGGCTACCGATAGATATTGAGGGACGAAAAACGGTGGAGAGGGCCTTAGTCGTTCTGATTGGTCTAGATGTTGAACGTTGGCAGCACTTAGGCAGGAATATTGCGATTTGATATGCAGTTCACGTAAGAAAGCTGATTTTGGCATAGATCTATTTGGAATATATCACTCAAGAAACGACGTCCTAGAGAAGTTTTGATCGTGTGAAATCTTTGAGATAACTATCTGAGAGGAATGATGGCTTTACATACTGCATAAATGACATAAAAATCCATTTGTCAACAGGTAACGGCGATGTGAAAACGGCGCCTTTGTTGTTTTGGTGAATGTGTTTTTGTGGTTGCGATAGTCGTCCAGGCGCCGACTGATGGTGTGTTGCAATAAAGCTCATCAGTGAGAGAGGTCAGGCTATTCGATCCAATGCACGCTACACGCGATAGACCGTGATGCAACGTCCGATCAAGAAAGAAGTTGCTAATTTAAAGCAGGCTCAAAAAGAACATGGCGTTGATCACGATGGACCAACGCCATGTTTATACCTTTGTTAGCACGACGTTTGCCGTGCTAAGTGCGGGTTATTAGAACGCGTAGTTCACGCGAGCATGGAAGGCATTGTTGAGACGGTCGTCAGAGCCAGCGCCCAACTTCCATTCAACACCAAAGCCCCAAGCACCCTTCTGGGCATCAACGCCGAGACCCAACTGAACTGGGTTGCTGTCGACCACCTGAACGTCATGCTTCGTGGCGATGGCGCTACCAAGACCCAAGGTCATCGTAGCGTCCTTGTCACCGAAGGTCGGTACGATCGAGAGGTCAGCGGCCGGCACGACCTTCCAACCAGCAAAGTCCATGTTACCAGCGACGCTCACGCCGATCGGCATCTGGAAGATGTTCTGGTCGTCAAAGGACGTTTCGTAAGCGGCTTCGAAGCTGTCGGTCGAGAGACGGGTGTAACGGAAGCCAACGTGCGGAATGACGTTGACAACACCTTCGTAGGCGAGGTATTCGCCACGAGCACCTAACGTCCAAGCCGTGGTATCAGCGGAGAATTCGCCTAAGCCGTAGCCCTGAACTGTGACGTCGTTCTTACCCTGCATGTAGCCCAAGTTGGCGGAGAAGTTGATCTTGTCCGTCAAAGCCTTAGACGTGTAGAGAGAAAGACCGATGAAGTCAGAGTCCATGCTCGTACCAATGAGCGCATTTTCGCTATCAGTATCAGCCTTACCAAAGGTTAAAGCTGCACCAACCACAGCGCCGCAAGAGACGGTCGTATCCACGCCAAAGACACCGGCATAGAGGTCAGACTTGTAGCCTGCACCGTCCATGAGTTCCGTGGCCTTGTTGCGACCGGCGTGCACATCAACCCAGAGGTTCACACCTTCACCGCGCGTCGTGAGCATGCTCGTGCGAGCATCGATAGCGTCGTTGAAGCTGTTGAGGGCGTCCATCGTGACGGCACCCATGCCAGCCGTTACGCCGAGCATCGCGCCAGCGTTAGCCACAGCAGCGACCTGAGCGTCCGTGAGGCCATTGTCCTTGCTCATCAAGAAGCTATTGAACTGGTCAGACTTCGTGCCCGTGCCGTTCAAGCCCTTGTTGAAGTAGTCATAGACCGTGTTGCCCGTGATCATGCCGTTGAGCGCACCGATGTTTTCCTTCTTAGCGATATCAAAGGAGAGGGTGCCCTTGTCGTTGGTAACGGTCAAGATACGGTCGCCTTCAACGAGGTAGCTACCATTGCCAGTGACTGTTGCAGCGAGCTTAAGCTTTTCGCCCTTACGAGCGTCAAGCACCATGAGGTCA
Source organism: uncultured Sutterella sp. (assembly GCA_937943605.1). Taxonomy (GTDB): domain Bacteria; phylum Pseudomonadota; class Gammaproteobacteria; order Burkholderiales; family Burkholderiaceae_F; genus Sutterella. Next base: position 7,760 of record CALEAW010000004.1, read on the forward strand.
CCATTGTTGGTGAGGTCGCTACCAAAGACGGCTGTCGTACCCTTACGGTCACCGCCAGCGATCACCATCAGGCTTTCAGAGCCGACTTCGACGTTTGTCATGTTGGTACTGGCCGTGTCGGCATCGTTAGCGAGGATGCTGCCAGCAATCGAGTTCTTGGCGTCAGCCTTCACGAAGACAGCAGACTGGTATTCGTCAGCGCCAAGTGCGCTAACGTCAGCACGCTTGAGACCATTCAAGATTTCAGCCTTGTCAGTCGTACCGACGGCGATGATGCCGGCGTGACCGGCGTGAAGCTTAGCGTCCTTTTCGAGTGTACCGACAGCTACTAAAGCAGCGTCATCCATGGCAACGGTCGTGCCAGCCTTACCAGCAAAGACGGTACCCTTCGTCAATTTCGTGACGAGGGCGTTACCCGTCACGGTACCATCGGTGACAGAGAGTTCGTTAACCTTGAGGTCGCCAGCGACAATAGCTTTGCCGAGTTCAACCTTGTTCACCGTCAAGTCACCGCTCTTCACGACGAGAGTGCCCTTGCCAGTGAGGTCACCAATCTGAGCACCGTCACCAGTTGTAGCTAACGTGCCGTCGACCTTAGCGCCAGCTAACTTACCGTCAGCGGCAGCAACGAGCTTACCTGTGCCGTTGAGTTCAAGGGTCTTCTTGTCATCAACAGTCAAGGCACCCTTTTCAGCCAAAGCGACGGAGTTGAAGCTACCTGCGAGCGCACCATTGACACCCGTGACCTGAGCCTTCTTGAGGGCTTCGTTCGTGAGACCGCCGAGGTTCTTAACGTCGTTGTAGGCAATCTTGCCATCCTTGACGCCTACGTTCTTGATCGTCGCGTTGCCGATGTCGACAATACCCGTGTTCTTGCTGGGGTCGGCAAAGAGATTATCAATGGCGGTCTTGTCATATTCACCCTTAAGGCCATCTAAGACGAGCGTGCCGTTATTGGTGAGATTCTGTTTTTCAGTGCTATTAGCTAAAACCTTATTGCCATTGAGCGTCAAGGTACCCGTTTCCGTCACGGAGGTGTTACCTTCGATCTTGACGTCGCCCTTAACGGTTGTTTCATTGCCGATAGAAGCCGTAGCACTGCTAGCTACATTCAAGCTTTCAGCCGTGAGTTTGCCGGCATTGAGGTTAGCTGTACCACCAACAGTTAACTTGCCATAGGTGTAGTCACCGCCGTTTTGGTTGACGGTTGCCTGTTGACCCGTTGTGATGTCACCCGTAAAGACCTTGTCCTTATCGTAGAAGTGACCACCGTTGAGGTTAACGGTGCCGTCAGTAAAGCCGGCTTGATTATCCTTGATGTTATTGATGACGAACTTACCGCCGTCGTTCAATGTGACGCTGGCGAACTTGACGTGCTGAGTGCCAGCTTCACCCATCTTTTCGAACATATTGGTCGTCAAGGTGCCGTCAACGATGAGATCCTTCACACCAATCGTAGCCTGATTGTTGAGCGTAGCACCAGCGGCGATCGTGAGTTCGCCGTTCGCGCCACTCATGTCACCCAATTGACCCTTGTTGGTCATCGTGCCAGCGGCGAGGTCAAGACCAGCGTTGTCCTTCAGTGTGATCTTGCCTTCGTTGACTGAGGTACCACTAACCGTGGTCACACCGCTTTCGATGTCGAAGGTCGCGCCCTTGTCAACCTTCAAGCCATTCTTGATGGTGGTGTCGCCCTTGACTTGAGCCAAACCAACGAACTTGTTCTGATTCGCTTGAGCAGGATCATTGGCCGCGGCCTGAGCAGGTTCTTTACGGTTCTTGTATTCGGAAGACGTGACCGTGAGAGAGTTCATGGTCAAGGAGCCGCCGTCCGTTACGTCAAAGATGGTGCCTGCACCGCCGTTAACGACACGGTTAACCACGACGTCACCGAGTTCGAGTGTGCCCTGTGCACCGACCTTGACGTTCGTGGCAGAAAGACCAATGGTCTTGTTGTCGTTAGCGTTGATTTGGGAGACGATGTCAAATTCACCGATGCCGCCTTCCACAACGACTTTACCGGCATTTACGTTGAGGTTGCCAATGAAGCCCTTAAGGTCGGCGACGGTTAACGTACCTGTGCCTTCTTTATTAATTGAAACGGTCTGGCCACTAATGCTCTGACTTAAGATGCTGTCCTTGATCGTGAGGGAGGCATTGTTACCCACGTTGAAGTTAGCGGTGGACTTGTCACCCTGCAAATACATGAAGTCACCGGCATGGCCGTAGTTCTTCATGACGCCATCATCAAGTTTTGTGCCGCCCTTGTTACCTGCGTAAACAAGGTTCTTGCCGTCCGTAACATTGAGGTTGACGGTACCTTCTTTCACATAAAGCGCGCCGCCCCAACCAAGCGCAGTGTTACCCGAGAAGACAGTGTCCGTAAAGGTTGCTGTGCCCTTGTGTAAAAAGAGTGCACCACCATTGCCCGCAGTGTTGTTCTTAATCGTGGCGTTCTTGATCTCAACCTTTGCTACATCGACACCATTACCATCAGAAATCGAGATAGCACCACCGTTTTTCTTAGCGGAGTTGCCAGAGATGACACCACCGTCCTGTGTGTAGGTGCCAGAACCTGTGATGTTGATGGCACCACCATTGTTGTCAAGCGCGGTGTTACCGACATAGTTCACGTTTTTAGCGGTGACTTCACCTTTTTCCAGCCAAAGACCGCCTCCCTGTAACCTTAACTTCCCATAAAAGTTGCACTCAAGCACTATGAGGCGCGTAGGAAGGT
>CALEAW010000005.1 GCA_937943605.1 uncultured Sutterella sp.
AAACACTTGCTGAACTTTTAGCGCAGTTATACCCGAAAGAAGCCGAGATTTTTCGATAAAAGGTAAAAACCAATTCCAATAATTAATAAAAACTTTCCGGCGAAACCATATTTTGTGACCACGCCTTCTAATTACATCATCCTTAACCCATTTACGGATGACCTCATTGATCATTTCAAACTTACAACCTAACAAACGAGCTATGGTAAGTTTGTCTGGAAAAAAAGACAACTCAATCCATTCAATACCTTGCGCCACTAAATTAGATGTAACCGTAGGATTTTCTCCCTGAAGCATCAACAATAATAACGTGCCAAACCTCTCCTCTACACTTCCTGAATAATTGAGATACATTCCTAATCGATCACATAGCGCTGATGCTGATGAATATCCAGCTAGCTCTCGTTGCCACTCATAATTCTCATCGGCAATTTTTAACAACAACTCTTGATTAACAATCAGCACTTCAGTAGTAGTCAGACACCAATGTCTTCTTGGCATACGATCACGCACATACAAATTCTCATAGCTACCACACAAAGCTCCAGCACCCGCTAAAGAAAGTAATAACGGCTCATCCCTAACTGGATCCAACAGCGCTTTAACAACGAAACCAGAACGTACATACATTAAGGTTCCAAAAAAACCTGGGGCTGAATAAATCACTTCACCCCTAGCAAAACGTTGAGGGTGTCCAATCCCAGCTAATACAAATCTCATCGATTGAGATAAACGAGGCGACAACCAAGGAAGAATCTCGGAATTCATAAACAAAAATGTTTAACCGTCTGTGGTTATTGTTGTGGATAATCTCTTAGAACTTCTGCTTGTTTTGTGGATAACTTTTTTGCGCACTCGAAATGCACAAAACTTCTCCCCAGCTTATCCCGAATTGATCACAGCTAATTCTACAGCTTATCCACAAATTTTCAACAACCCTATCTACATGTAAAATAAGAGAAATTTACTACAATTCACAGAATCTGCTCAACCTACTACTATCTACTACTAATATAAAGATATTAAAATAGATTAAATAAGTAGAACATCTTTCTGGAAGCTCTAACTATACAAAAAACGGAAGATTCTTGGGATGTAATTAGTAGAAACTTGGAATGAGATAAAAAAAGAGCGGCTTAAAAACCGCTCTAAACGAAAGATAGCTCTGTGGATAAGTTGTGGGTTATGGTGTGTATTTGTTGTGGATTGTTTATTAGTTGCCTTGTTACCCAGGGATTTCGTTAATTTTTTGTATAGCTTCAGTCGCAGCTTGATTAGCAAAGTACATACCTTTGTGGGGGTTCATACTTCCAACAGACAGGCATGGGATTCCTAGACTTTTCAAATCGTCAGATAGTTCGTCTTTTGCTTCTCTTTCACCTGCAATCACGATGTGATCGACCCTAAGAATTGTAGAACTGTCTTCACCTGGTCCTTTGACTCGGACTGAATGGCTGTCAATTTGTTCAATTTGAGCCTGACTAAAGATATTGGCACCGTGCATACGTAACCATTGCAACTCATACAATCGTTGAGCTTTTATAAAGCTTTCATCAGACACTTCTAAGGATTGTGAAAGCAAATACGTTTTACGATTAGGGGGAACAAGATGTGGAACGACACCTAGCATTCCTCCAATATGCTTTGCAGGATCACCAATTCCCCAAGCGCAATACCAATCATCATAATCGGCAATTTTTTTCGTACAGAGGAAGCGTACTACGTCAACAGCTAAGTTATTAGTTCCAATAACAGCAACTCTGTGTCCTACAGGGGTTCGTTCCTGAAGCAGATCTTCTACTGTTAAGACGTTAGGATTATCGATACCGGGAATATCAGGCACAATAGTTTCGGTTCCTGTTGCCAAGATAACAAAGTGATTGTTGTAGTTATCTTCAATCCATTCAGGAGTAACTTTGAGTTTCTTAATAATTGTTACTCCCAGCTCTTGAAGTTCTTTTTCTTGCCACTCAATGAGTTTCAGAATATTTTCTCGTCCTGGAATTTTGGCACAAAGTCGATACAACCCTCCAAGTTCTGCATTCTCGTCAATAAGCGTTACTTGATGTCCTTGTAGGGCTGCTTCTTTTGCTGCAGATAAGCCAGCAGGCCCTCCGCCTACGATAAGTAGATTACGAGGGGAAGCCGGCCTCTTAGAGCGTTTTAAAAGCCCTGGAGAGGCAACGCAAGACAAGATTGCTCTTCCTTCAGTAGCTTCGTAAGAGAGGCACCCTTGTGAACATAAAGTACACGGTTTTGGAGATTGATTATTCTGCAAACGCTGAACCCAAGTGGGATCAGCGATGAAAGGGCGGCCCAATTCAACTAGACAAGTGATGTTATTTTTGATGAGAGTGTCGAGTTTTTGTGGCTCGGGAAGGCGATGTCCGAAAATAACAGGGACTTTTATTTCTTTGGAAAATTTCTCCATGACAGGGAGCCATGCTCCAGCAGGTGTCAAATCACTATTAACTGGAATGCTATTAGGAGAAAGTGCGATCTCAAAGCTAAAGAGGTTGACGCCTTCATATTTAAGTGCTTGTGCGAAGGCTAAGAGATCGTGCCATTCTGTGCCACTAGAATTAACGTCTAATAACGATAATCTGTAAGCCAAAATAGGAGAAGGTCCAATGTAACTTCGAATACGACGGACGATTTCTAACGCGAAAAAGGTGCGACTATGTAATCCCCATTTATCGTGTCTTTGATTAAATAACTTACTTGAAAAAACATGAGGAAGCGAGAGACGTCCACCGTAAATTTCTACGCCGTCAAAACCACCATGTTGGATAGCGTTATAAGCATGAAGAGCGTACTGAGAAATTAAATGAGGTATGAGTAACCCAGGAGCTCGGTGGGCTAGACGTTTGGTGTCTCTATTGCGAATGTTTGATGCTGAAATGGCGAACATGTGATCAGCCTGAGCTCCGTGATGTTGGAGCTGTAGTATGACTTTAGAACCATGTTCATGTAACGCAGACGTAAGACGGATTGCGTTGTTTAAATAGCTAGCTGTTAAAACAGGGTCACTTAGCTTACGCAATCCAGTAAAGTGAGTTACGCCATTACCGATAATAAAAAGGCCTGGTCCGTTATCTTTCGATCTATTCCTGTAGAACTCAATGATTCTTTCATCAAGATAGTTTTGTTGTTCTAATCCAGTTTCAATCGGTGCCATAACAAGGCGATTTTTGAGAAAATGAGCACCAACTTTAAGTGGAAAGAATAAATGTGGGTAGGATGCCATTGCGTTCTTATTTCTCTCGGTTGTGAATGCCAAATGGTACCAGTACACTCGGCACGATCTGCTGAGTCATTTCTAAATTATGTGATTGATCATCAAAGAAAATATGCGGTCTCAAAACCTCCAGGAAAGGTTTTTTATTAAGCCCGTCAAGCAAAAATAGTTCTGCTGCAGACATGCCGAAGCTTTTTAAAGTAGTGATCAATCTTTCTTCGCTAGGAGCACCTCGAGCGGTAATAATTGAAATGCGAATCGCTGGCTCAAAATGGAGTGTAGAGGCACCACGATGCTTATAGTCGAAGCTTTGAAATGCTGAGAGTTGTTCAAATAAACGTCTTAGCGGCCCTGGAGAATGAGGAGTGCTAGCTTTTTCTTGTTCTAAACGATGAAAACCTGAAAGCCCTTTTTCCTGGAACTCTCTTTCACTTTCATCATCAGCAATCACTCCATCAAAGTCAAAAGCAATGCGAAGCGGCAGACTATCGTCATCTTGAACGGTTCCGGGAATTACTAAGCCTGCTGGTTGTCCGTGTTTGATGGCGTTTTTTACACTATCTGGATTGGCGCTTAAAAAAAGAGAGGCGTTATAAGCTGAGATATATGGAAAGGTAGGATTGCCAGAAGTAAACCCGCCAGAAGTAATCGGAAGGTTATAGTGACGGCATGAATAAAAGAAGCGTTCTGCTGTTTCTGGTGAATTGCGGGACAGAGCGATCACTTTAAAAGGTGCCAAGCCGTCATAGAGATCATTGATGGCTAATAATCTACGCACGAAAGGGAAAGCTATACCAGGGCGTAAAAGACTAGTTCGATATTTGGTTTGGTGATCTTTGAAGGCTTTGTAGCCTTTAGTTTCAAAGAGTTGGTGTTCTTCTTCAAGATCGAATAACGCTCTTGAAGAAACGGCAACGACGATCTTTTCCTTAAACTGATCCACAATGCTCTCTTTATAATGAAAAGGTTGGAAAAAGCCAGGAGAAGTTATCTTCTCCTGGCGTGCAACAACCTAATTAGGCGTCAATATTGCCAGCAAAGAGGGCATTGGTTTCAATAAAGTCCCTGCGTGGTTCGACTACATCTCCCATAAGCATAGAGAAGATAGCGTCTGCACTAGCAGCATCTTCAATACGGACACGTAACATACGACGTACAGAAGGATCCATGGTAGTGGTATTGAGCTGTTCTGCTGTCATTTCGCCGAGTCCTTTATAACGCTGACGAATAATGCCTTTTTCAGCCTGTTTTAACAACCAATTGACTGCTTCACCGAAGTTTTTAATAGCTTGATCTTCCTTGCCACGGGCAACGCGAGCGCCCGTGTTGATAATCCCTCGCAAAATATGAGCACTTTCTTGCAACTTTTTATAGTCTGTAGACAAGGTGAACTCGGGGGTGATGCTTGTTGTTTTATAGTTGCCATGTCTAAGGCGGTGGACTTTAAGAATATGTTTTTCGTTTTCGTCATCGTAAGCAGCTTCAACTTTTACGTTGGGATCTCTAAGTTCCTTTTGCAAAGCTTCGGCTGTTGCCTGTGTCGTAAATTCATTCTCTAGATTGAGATCGATACCTGCGGCGACTGCGACTAAAACAGATTTGTCAATGGCACCTTGGAGTCTAGAAATAACTTCACTAGATTGAAGGTATTCATTGACTAAAGTTTCCAGTTCACTACCTCGAATAGCATTGTTGTCATCAAAGGCCTGTTTGTTTTTATAAAGACGAGCATCTTCTAGAGCGATTTTTAACAGGTATTCGCTCATTTCGCGTTCGTCTTTCAAGAACACTCCTTTGTCGGATTGATTCTTTTTGACTTTATACAGTGGAGGTTGGGCGATGTATACATGTCCGTTCTCAATTAATTGAGGCATTTGACGATAGAACAAGGTCAATAGCAACGTACGGATATGTGCGCCGTCAACGTCAGCATCGGTCATAATGATGATACGGTGATAACGTAATTTGGAAATATCGAAATCTTTGCCGATATTGGTTCCGAGTGCTAACGTCAGCATTCGAATCTGTTCTGAGTCGAGAAGTTTATCTTGCGACGCTTTTTCTACATTAAGAACTTTCCCGCGCAAAGGAAGAATAGCTTGGAAACGAGAGTCTCGACCTTGTTTAGCTGATCCACCAGCAGAGTCCCCTTCCACTAAAAACAGTTCACTGTTAGCTGGATTTTTTTCACGACAATCTGCTAATTTTCCAGGAAGTCCACCGCCAGAGAAGCTCTTTCTTGAAATATCACGTGCCTTACGAGCGGCTTCTCTAGCTCTAGCTGCGGCTACAATCTTTTCACAAATGATCTTGGCATCAACCGGGTTTTGCTCAAGATAGAGTTCCAATTCTCTCGAAACCACTTCTTCAACAGCTGGGCGAACTTCGCTAGAAACTAATTTGTCTTTTGTTTGGGAACTAAACTTCGGTTGCGGTACTTTAACGGATAGAACACAAGTCAACCCTTCGCGCATATCATCGCCTTCTGGATCGATGTCATTTTTCTTACTACCGTTCTTTTTCCCAATTTCATTGTTGGCGATGTAATTTTTGAGAACACGAGTCATTGCTGCACGAAGCCCAGTAACGTGCGTACCGCCATCTCTTTGAGGAATGTTATTGGTATAAGCAGAAAGAACTTCGTTATAGCCGTCCTGCCATTGCATAGCGATCTCGACCTCAATGGGTACATCATTAATGTTCACGGTTTCGCGAGCATGGAAAATTTTAGAGTGAAGAACAGTACGACTTTGATTCTTAAATTGAACGTAGGCTACTAGCCCTTTATCAGTCATGAGCTGAGCTTGGTGGGCAGTTCTTTGATCCTTCAGTTCAATCAAAACGCCGGAATTCAAAAAAGACAACTCTCGTAATCGAGACAATAAGGTGTCGTAGTTGAACTCGGTAACTTGTTCAAAAATTTGCGTATCGGGCAAGAAATGTACTTCGGTGCCACGACGGTTAGTCGAACCGAGTAACTTCATAGGAGAAATGCTAACAACATCTCCAGAAAGTGGGTTCTTAGCATTTTCTACTAAACGGTTTTTTACCTTTCCTTGTTCGAACTCTAATAGACGTGCCTCACCATCGCGACGCACAATCAATCGCAACCAGGTAGATAAGGCATTGACACAAGAAACCCCTACACCATGAAGACCACCGGAGATTTTATAACCGTTGTTATCGAACTTCCCGCCTGCATGTAATTCGGTTAAAGCAATTTCTGCAGCGCTACGTTTGGGTTTGTGCTTATCGTCCCACTTGATAGATGAAGGGATACCACGTCCATCGTCAATGACGGAAATCGAGTTGTCAGTATGAATAGTCACCTGAATTTTAGTTGCGTAGCCAGCCAATGCTTCATCAATGGAATTATCGACGACTTCATAAACCAAATGATGCAACCCAGAACCGTCGGCGGTATCGCCAATGTACATACCAGGGCGTTTACGAACAGCTTCGAGGCCTTCCAAAATTTGGATGCTATGTTCATCGTAAACAGGAGTTGTGGTTAGCTGCTGTTCGTTTTTGATGTCCGTTTCGGTCATTGAGTAATCCTTCGGCGGAAAATATGCATATTTTGCATTTAGCAAAGACAAGCAAGATATGGAATATCTTGCTTGCTTAACTGATAACGAGTAAGAGGAGAAGTTAGATACGCATCGGCATCACGACATAACGGAATCTTTCTTTAGATTCTGGCATGGTGATTAATACGCTACCCGCAGACGAGGAGAAGTTAAAACATACTGTATTGTTTTTGAGTAGGTTAAGCACTTCGAGCAGGTAAGTGATATTAAAGCCAATATCTAACTCATCGTAAGGCCAAGGAACATCCATTCTTTCCACAGCTTCTTCATGTTCAGAGTTGGTACTTTGAATTTGGAGTTTGTTATTGGAAGCAATCCAACGGACGCCATGGAACTTTTCATTAGTCATGATTGAAACACGACGTAATGAACTTGCCAAAGCTTCTCGGTTGAGTTCCATGCAACGAGGATTCGTGTCTATTGTCGGTAAAACTCGCTTGTAATCAGGGAATCGTCCTTCGATAAGTTTGCTCATAAAGGTTACGTTCCCAAACGTAAAACAAATCTGAAGGTCTGTTAATTGAATATGTACGGGAGTATCGTCGTCTGGTAAGAGGCGAATCAACTCTTTAACGGTTTTACGTGGAATAATGGCCTGAATGGTAGCTTGAATGTTTTCTTCAAGTGAAACTTCACAGCAAGCAAGACGGTGTGTATCAGTTGCTACCGTACGAATCTTTTGATTTTCAAGAACAAACAAAACTCCGTTTAGATAGTAGCGAACATCCTGACTGGCCATTGAAAAAGCGGTCATGGTTAGAAGGTATTTGAGAGTGCGAGCGGGAAGATCGAGCGTAGTTTCCCATTGTCCTTCTTTCAAGACAGGATATTCTTCGGCAGGCAAGGTTTGAAGATGGAATTGCCCGTTGTTACAGCTGATAGTGAGATCTTTCTCTTCAAGTTCAAAGGAAACGGTGTCTTTGGCAGACAATGCGGCTAAGATGCTAGCTACTTTCGAGGCGGAGACTGTAAAGCTAGCCTGGCAACCTGCAACACCAACAGGAGCTTCTGTCGAGATTTGAATGTCAAGGTCTGTTGCGGAGAACTTGACTCGTTCATTATCCTGCTCAATGAGAATGTTGCTAAGGATGGGGAGGGTTTGGCGTTTTTCAACAATCCCTTCAACCGTTTTGACGGGGGTTAGCAAGTTTTCACAATTGCTGTGAATGTGCATCATAAGACTAGTACCTGATAAAAATTAATCAATAAACGGCGGGGATCTATTTATCCCTTAATCATCTGCTCAAGGACGTGAATTTCGTGATTGAGTTCTGCATTACCTTGACGTTCTTGAGAGATTTTTCTTACTGCGTGCATTACAGTTGTATGGTCTCGACCACCAAAATGCGCCCCAATTTCAGGCAAACTATGTTGAGTTAGCTCTTTTGTGAGATACATAGCAATCTGTCGGGGTCTTGCGATCTTGGCAGGGCGACGTTTGGAATGCATTTCTGCAACTTTAATGTTGTAGTAATCAGCAACTGTTTTTTGGATATTTTCGATAGTAACTAAGTTGTTAGTAACAGAGAATTGATCCCTAAGAACATGCTTAGCGATGTCGATAGTGATCTCTTTTGCTGCTGATGGTTGGAACTGTTGATATGCGATGACTTGCTGCAGCGCACCTTCTAGTTCTCGAACATTGGATTTCAATCGCTTTGCAATAAACATTGCAACTTCTTCAGGCAAAGAAGCTCCTAAGGCTTTAGCTTTGTTCAATAGAATAGCGATACGCATTTCTAGTTCCGGCGGTTCAATGGCAACCGATAGACCTTGTGAAAAGCGAGATATTAATCGCTGTTCAATATCTTTAAGGTTGCGTGTGTAGGTGTCGGCTGTAAGTACAACTTGTTTGTTATGCGGAACTAGCGCCTCAAATGCTCGATAAAACTGCGCTTGAGAACCTTTGGCGCCAGAGAAAGATTGCACATCGTCAATGAGCAGTAAGTCGAGACTTCTATAGCGCTCATCAAACATTTGTAAAGCTTTTTTCGCATGTGCAGAATCGCGTGTCGCTGTTTCACGAGTAGCGGTGGTAAATTCACTAATGAAATCTTGCGCAGAAACACAACGAATCTTAGCCTTTGGGTGCAAATCTAGATAACGGTGTCCGATGGCTTGCATTAAATGTGTTTTACCTAACCCAACACCTCCGTAGATATACAGTGGGTTATATTGCATTCCCATTGTTGTAGCAACGTGCTCTGCTGCTGCTACGGCTAATTGGTTAGCGTTTCCGTTAACGTAATTCTCGAATGTTAAGCCTGGCAATAAACCCGTTTCTTCTCTGGGGGTAATTGTTTCAACTGGGGTAACAGACGCTGGTGATTGCTCGGGTGTTCCCTCGATAGGCCCAATTGGCTGTAAGGTGACTTTGACAGGGCTACCGTACAAATGCGTAGCAATATCTTGAATTGTCTTCTGATAGGTTTGCCGGATGGTTTGCATTTTGCTACCGGGGACGCCTAAAAGCAATTCTCCATTTTCACTGTCCCAACGCAAAGGTACTAAGGGTTCCAGCCAAGTGCTATAAATCATTGGAGGAAGCTTCATTGCTTTGATCTGTGTGAGACAGTCTTGCCAGAAGTTGTTCATGACGGACCTAGATAGTAGTTATGGGCTTGTCTTGACTTGTCTAAGAATGGACATAGTTGACGGTGAATATATTATTTTAGCGGATTTCCACAAGAAGAAGAGGGATATGAATAATTTATCCACAAAAAGTTGTGGATAAATAAGTTCTTAAATTTCAATTACTTAGGGTTTCTTGAATCGGTCATAAAGGAAGATTTACACAAGTCCCTGTGATTGTGTTGAGAGGGGATCCCTAAATCTTGTGTTTCACAAAATAAAACGTCTAATGTTCTAGCAGAAGCAAAGATTTTTCGGTACTATCGTTTGACAAAAGGGGCTAGTTTGAGGTCTAATATCAAGCTTTTCGTAATCCTACGTGCAATGTGTGTATATGTCGGACCTAAGCTGATTTGAACCGCTTGCACTGTAAAGATGCGAAGACTAATTTTCGCTGTCTCTGACCTGGAATCCAAAAGAGCAGCAGTCCCCTTTTCTTCTTAATTGATTTTTTGCTTCAGACGGCACGGTTGTGTTGCTGAAGTTTATGCCTATTGAGGAATAATCATGGCTACCAAACGTACCTATCAGCCTTCCAAGGTTAAGCGTGCTCGTACGCACGGCTTCCTGGTTCGCAGCCGCACGAAGGGCGGTCGTCGCGTTCTCGCTCGCCGTCGCGCCAAGGGCCGTCATACTTTGGCTCTTTAATAAGCTAGTTCACGGCCGGTAATTGCCGTGTCTAACTTGGCATCAGCATCTTTCAAGTTTCCCCGTAGTCTTCGCATAATTAAGAGTGCGGACTATGGGGTACTTGTGCATACGCGAAACGAAAATACCTTTCGGTTAACATCGAAATATTTTTCGGTTAACGCCATGAAATCTACAGAGTGGGAGCATACGCTTCGCTTCGGTATAACCGTTGGGAAAAAAAATGCACATCGTTCTGTGGATAGAGCACTTGTAAAAAGAATTTTGAGAGAAGCTGCTAGAAAACAAGCCCCAGCTCTCATTTGTTTGTTAAATGAAAAGAGTTTGGGGCTTGATGTGTCTTTAAGGCTTCGAGTACCTCTAAAGAGTATATCTGGTCATGAACAAGGTGTCACTGCTATGAAAATTAATCTTCATAGCGATGTTGAACAATTGATGCAGGCGTTATTGCGTCGAGTCAGTTGTTTAAAGAGTTCGTGTTCGTGAAGTTGAGCAATGGCTACACTTTTACGTTTACTAGTTCGTCTGTATCAGTTAACACTGTCTCCTTGGATAGGAAGAGAGTGTCGTTTTATTCCGACGTGTTCCAATTATGCATTGGATGCTTTAGAACGATACGGTGCTGTCAAAGGAACTTATTTAACAATTTACAGACTTCTACGGTGTCATCCGTTAGGTGGGCGAGGCTATGATCCAGTACCCAATAAATTTCGTTGGCGTTGTTGGTGTAGCGATTGTCAAATCTCGAAGTCGGAACAAGATAAAGGATCGAAAGATCTTTTTTAAACTTCAACAGAAGTAGTGAATAAATATGGGAAAGGAAATGCAACGCGCCCTTTTGTGGGTGATTCTTTTTACCTCCTGCTTCTTGCTGTGGGATAACTATCAGGTTTATAAGGGCGAAAAGTCCTTCTTCCATACTGAGGCCGTCCATCAGCAGGTCTCTGCAGATGTGGCTACTCCCAGTGTCGAGGATGTTGGTTCTTCTGTTCCGTTGGCTATTGACGTCAAGGATCCTGTAGTTGTTGTGACTGACCGCATGAAGGTTACGTTCGACCGCGAGGGTGCTGTCATTGTCGGTACTGAAATGACCCAAATTCCACGTCAAGCTGATTGGACGGAAGTTGGTCTGGCAGGATTAATTTTAGGTAAAGAACCTATCAAAAATCTTGGTAATGTTGACTTGCTCGAATTGACCAAGAATCGTACCTATGTGGCTCAAAGTGGTTTGGTTGGTGGTGACTTTCCAAACCACAAAGATGCATTTAAGTTAGCGAGCTCTCGCCTGGAGATGGGAGACTCTGAAAAGTTAGATGTTGTCTTTGAAGCGACTAAGAATGACGTAACGGTACGTAAGACCTATACCTTTACTCGTGGCCATTACGGGATCAATGTCGCTACTGAAGTAGTCAACAATACCAAAGCGTCAATTAAACCCTCTGCGTACTATCAGTTGACTAGAGATGGTGGCAAGCCAGAAGGTGAAAGTTCTTTATATGCCACTTTCACAGGGCCAGCGGTTTATTCTGAAGAAGAAAAATTCCAAAAATTGGAATTCAGTGATATTGCTGACAATAGCGCTTCGTATGAGAAGTTTGCCAACAATGGTTGGGTTGCTATGGTTCAGCATCACTTTGTAAGCGCTTGGGTTCCGACGGCTGGCGAAGAACGTGAAAATTATGCTCGCGAAGTTGGTAAGGATCTGTTCGCTATTGGTTCTTTAGTCAATCTTGGAACCATCGAAGCAGGTAAGAGCGTTTCTAATAAGGCGATTTTGTATGTGGGTCCGCAAGATCAAGACCGTCTAGAGCAAATTGCTCCTGGCTTAGAATTGGTTGTGGATTATGGTTGGCTAACGTTCTTGGCGAAGCCGATTTATTGGTTGCTGTCTTTCCTTTATGGAATTGTTGGCAATTGGGGGTGGGCTATTGTCCTGTTGACCTGCATTGTCAAGTTGATTTTGTATCCGATTTCGGCTGCTGGCTATCGTTCGATGGCTCGCATGAAAGAAGTAACGCCGCGTATGAAGGCGTTGCAAGATCGTTATAAGGATGATAAGCAGCGCTTGAATCAGGCTATGATGGAACTGTATCGTCAGGAAAAAATTAATCCTGTCGGTGGCTGTTTGCCGATTATGGCTCAGATTCCTGTCTTTTTAGCGTTGTATTGGGTTCTTCAAGGTTCGGTTGAGTTACGTGGTGCACCGTGGATTTTGTGGGTCAATGACTTGGCCATGCCTGACCCGTGGTTTGTGTTGCCATTACTGATGGCAGTCACCATGTTCTTGCAGATTCTTTTGAATCCAAAACCGACGGATCCAGTACAAGCTCGTATGATGTATATCATGCCGCTCGTCTTTTCTGTGATGTTCTTCATTTTTGCATCAGGTTTGGTGTTGTATTGGTTAACCAACAACATCCTATCTATTGTGCAACAGTGGTGGATCAATAAGACCATCGCCGAAGAACGTGCTAAGCGTCAGATGAACTAGCGTTTATCATGCAAAAAAGGGGATGCTCTAAAAATGAGCATCCCTTTTTTTATAAATGCTTATTTTTACGTAATAAGCTAGGTAACAGTAGAAATGGCCAAAACCAGACGGATATGCACCATAAACCAATCTTTACCATAGTGATTGTTTGTGAGACCGAGCGATAGGTCTTAAAAAAGAGAAGAACACCTCCTAGTATGCACCAAGCAAGTAATAGACAATAGGCAGTTGCCCTTCCTTCATACGTGTTCCCGATCAAGCTTGCGATGTATGCTGCGATGGGAATGCTTGAGATAATACCCATGCAAACACCAATCAGTGTTGGAAGAATAAAAGGTGATTGGTTAGAAGGTTTTCGGTGGAGTGACATGGTTCACTTAGAGTAAAAAAGAAAGAGCATCATCCTATACCAAGGTTTTAGGAGTGAGCATTACAATTGCCCCACATATTTTTGAAAAAACGTTAATTTTTTCTGATTGTTATGAAGAACAGTGACAAAGATCCGATTATTGCGATTGCAACCGCTTCAGGTCGTGGTGGTATTGGCATATTGCGATTGTCTTTCAAAAAGGACTTAGCTACTCGCTTTAGTGAGGCGTTGTTTGGTGCTCATGTCATTTTGAAAGATCGTTACGCTCATTTATTACCTATCCATGATCTTGAGGGGCAGATATTAGATCGAGCCATTGTTTTATATTTCCCAGCTCCTCACAGTTATACGGGTGAGTCGGTGATTGAAATTCAAGCTCATGGTGGTCCCGTACTCATGAGTATGTTGTTACGCGTTTGTCTCGAGAAATGCAAGGGGCTAGATTTACGCATGGCTGAGCCAGGCGAATTTACGAAGAGAGCATTCTTAAATGGGCAAATGGATTTAACCCAGGCCGAAGCTGTTACGGATCTAATTGATGCTGTCAGTGAGTCAGCTGTTCAAGCGGCAGGACGATCTTTAAGTGGGGAATTTTCGAAACGCATTAAACAGGTCGATGAAGAAGTTGCTGAATTAAGAGCTTTTGTTGAGGCAACACTAGATTTTCCGGAAGAAGAAATTGATGTTTTGAGTTCTGCTGTTGTTACGAAACGTCTAGAGGGCGTGCGAGAAAGTTTGTCCAAAATTTTGGCCCAAGCGCAACAGGGCAGTATTCTTCGGGAGGGCGTTACGGTTGCTATTGTAGGCAGCCCCAATGTCGGCAAATCTAGTTTGCTAAATGCACTGGCTGAAGAAGAAGTTGCTATCGTGACGGATATACCAGGAACTACAAGAGATCGTATTGAACATTGGGTTTCGTTGAAAGGTATACCCGTTAAGATGGTGGATACAGCAGGGATACGTGATACTGCTGATATTGTTGAAAGTAAGGGGATTGAACGTACTCTTGCAGAAATTCGTAAAGCGGATATTGTGCTACATCTGCTCGACGCTTCTGGACGAGTGTCTGATGATGTTGAAGTTTTGCGAAAGGTGTTGAGTGAGGTAAGACAAGGCGTACCGCTATTAACTGTTAAAAATAAAGCTGATTTGTGTCAAGAGAGTAGTGAAACTACAGAGCTACGCATTTCAGCTAAACAAGGAATTGGTCTAGAAGCCCTTAAAGACAAGGTTTTGGATGTTGTGGGCATGGCTACAACTGTTGATGGGTTATTCATGGCTCGCGAGCGTCACTTAGCGTGTTTACGAGAGGCTATGGAACACATTGAGATTGCCCAAAAGATCAGTATTAGTATGCCTATGCCAGAGTTATTTGCCGAAGAGTTGCGCTGGGCAAGTAAAGCCTTCGATGAAATTCTCGGTGAAACAACCACTGAAGATCTTCTCGGTTTGATATTTAGTAAATTTTGTATTGGAAAATAAATGCTTTACCCCGAAAAGTTTGAAGTTATTGTGGTAGGTTGCGGTCATGCTGGAGCGGAAGCGGCTTTAGCATCTGCGCGTATGGGTCGCCGAACGTTATTGGTTACACATAATGTCGAAACGATTGGTCAGTTATCTTGCAATCCTTCCATTGGTGGAATAGGCAAAGGGCATTTAGTTAAAGAATTAGATGCGATGGGTGGCGCCATGGGGATGGTGACTGATGAGGCTGGTATTCAATTCCGAATCTTAAATAGCTCAAAAGGGGCTGCTGTACAGGCAACTCGAGCTCAAATTGACCGCCAACTTTATCGTCGCGCGATGCGTCAGCGCATTGAAAACCAGCAAAATTTGTTCGTGTTTCAGCAGGCTGTCGACGATCTGATCGTAGAAAATAATAAAGTCGCAGGTGTTGTTACACAAACTGGAGTTCGCTTCAGTGCACCAGCTGTTGTTTTATGTGCTGGTACTTTTTTGAATGGTGTTGTTCATATAGGTTTAGAAAACTATCAAGCAGGTCGTGTTGGAGATCCGTCAAGTGTCAAACTGGCAGAAAGATTGAAAGAACTTGGAATGCCGCAAGGACGTTTAAAAACGGGTACGCCAGCTCGCATAGATGGCCGAACAATTGATTTTGATAGATGCGAAAAGCAATGGGGTGATTTAGATCCTATTCCGCAGTTTTCTTTACTAAGGCCAACAGCTGAACATCCGACACAAGTTCCGTGTTGGATTACGAGAACGAATCAAAAAGTTCATGACATTATTTTGGCTAATTTAGACCGATCTCCTATGTATACGGGAGTGATTCATGGAATTGGTCCGAGATATTGTCCTTCTATTGAAGACAAAGTAAAGCGTTTTGCGGACAAAGATAGTCACCAAGTTTTTTTGGAGCCCGAAGGGTTGCATGTTAATGAGTATTACCCTAATGGGATTTCTACAAGTTTGCCCTTTGATGTGCAGTTGGAGATCGTACACAATATGCCTGGGCTTGAACATGCTCACTTATTACGTCCTGGCTACGCTATTGAGTACGATTTCTATGATCCCCGAGCATTAAAAACGAGCATGGAAACGAAGGCTATGCCTGGTTTGTTTTTTGCAGGACAAATCAATGGGACTACTGGGTACGAAGAAGCAGCTGCTCAAGGATTGCTTGCAGGGTTGAATGCAGCTTTGTACGCACGAGGAGAAGATTCTTGGACCGCTCGACGCGATCAGGCCTATTTAGGGGTAATGGTGGATGACTTAACGACCCGAGGTGTGACTGAGCCATATCGTATGTTTACGAGTCGTGCGGAGTATCGCTTAAGCTTAAGAGAAGACAATGCGGATATTCGCTTAACAGCAGAAGGTCGTCGTTTAGGGTTGGTCGATGACGTGCGTTGGACTTATTTCTGTAAGAAGCAAGAAAATGTATTGCGTTTACAGGAAAAATTAAAGGAAACTTGGGTGAATCCCAAAGTTTTGCCTGAGTCTGAAATGCAACGAGTGTTTGGGACAAATTTGGAAAGAGAATACTCTTTGCATTCGTTAGTGGCTCGTCCAGGAGTAACACTGAAAGACGTTGCTAGTTTAAGCAAAAACAATGGCGAAAATGTTTTGCCTATGATGGCTTATTCGGAAGAGGAACAATTTCAGGTAGAGGTGGAAGTTAAGTATTCAGGATATATTGCCCGTCAAAAAGGTGAAATTGAAAAAACTTTAGCAAATGAAACACTAAAAATTCCGACAGATCTTGATTACGACAACGTACCAGGTTTGAGTTTTGAAGTTCGTCAAAAATTAAAGTCAATTTCTCCAGAAACAATTGGTCAAGCTTCAAGGATTTCAGGAGTGACACCAGCAGCTGTTTCTTTACTTTTAGTTTACTTAAAGCGTCGTTATTACTACACCAAAGATAAAGGGACGAGGAATAAGTCAGATGTTTGAATTTCGAACAGAGTTGCAGACAGGGCTGGAAAAGCTCGAGCTTACAGTCGACGAGGTTCAGCTCGATAGACTTTGTCGTTTTGCTGAGTTATTAAGCAAGTGGAATAAGGTGTACAACCTGACCGCTATTACAAGTGATGTAGAGATTTTGACGCATCACTTATTGGATTCAGCTAGTTTGGTTCCGTTTGTTCATAAGATTCATCCGAGTGCTGAACGAGTTTTAGATGTTGGTAGTGGTGGAGGTTTGCCGGCTATTCCTTTGGCTATATTGAGGCCAGATTTACAAATTACGGCTGTTGATGCAGTCAGCAAGAAAACGGCTTTTTTGACTCAAGTAGCCATTGAATTACGGTTAACCAATTTCATTGCTCGGCATACTAGAGTTGAAAAGTTGCATGGTAGCTATGACTTGATCACATCTCGTGCATTTGCGAGTTTGGCTGATTTTGTTTCTCTTACTCAGTCCTTGATAGCACCTTCGGGTGCTTGGTTGGCTATGAAAGGAGTGATGCCTGATAACGAGGTAAGTTCGTTACCTTTGGGAGTAAGGGTAGAGCAAATTTGTCCATTAAGCGTGCCTGGTTTATCTGAGGAGCGTCACTTGGTTGTTATAAAGCCCGTACCTTAAAGAAAGGAAATTGTTATGGTCAGTGCCTTTGTCAGCGCTTTTATGTTGACGTTTTCGACATTTTTGCCAGTGATCAATCCGTTTAGTGGAGCTATGTTTTTTTGTACGATGACAAGATCGTTATCGGATAGAGATCGAGCTTTTGTTGCTAATCGAATTGCGTTGTACGGACTAATAATCTTATTGGTCTGTTTGACATGTGGGCATCTGATCTTGAGTTTTTTTGGTATTTCTGTCGGTGTGCTAAGAGTGGCGGGCGGATGTGTGTTGTTTGCGGCTGGATGGAATGCGTTAAATGCGCCGACTCAGGATGACAGTAGCACGGAGAGTCCTTCGCTTTCTCGAGCAAAGTTAAAGTCAATGGCTTTTTATCCGTTTACATTGCCGCTAACAACTGGTCCAGGAGCCATTGCGGTTTCTGTTGCTCTTAGTACAAGTTTGCCGAGAGATTTAGGGCATATCGCCGGGACATTGGCTGCAACAATTGCTTCTGTTATTGTTATTTGGCTTTGTTATCGTTATAGCGATCGTCTAAGTAAAGCTGTTGGAGTAGCAGGTGCTGATGCCCTAGCAAGAATTTTTGCTTTTATCTTAATTTGCTTGGGTGTAGCTGTTTGTTGGCAAGGCTTTACGGAACTTTGGTTGTCGTTGTCTGCACAATCAATGCCAAGTAATTAAGGATCACGAATAAATTATTGGTGAAGGTATGGCACAAATTTTTTGTATAGCTAACCAAAAAGGTGGGGTAGGCAAAACAACAACTGCGGTGAATTTGGCTGCTGCGTTGTCTTTGCAAAAACGTCGTGTCTTGTTTATTGATTTAGATCCGCAAGGTAATGGCACGATGGGGTGTGGCATTGAAAAGCGAGATTTAACTAAATCGGTTTATGAAGTTCTGCTAGGCATTGCTTCTTTTGATCAGGCTGTGCAACGATCGCAAGAAGGTGGGTTTGATGTATTACCTGCGAATCGAGAGCTAGCTGGCGCTGAAGTTGAATTAGTGGGTTTAGATCAAAGAGATGTACGTTTAAAAAAAGCTCTCGAGCCAGTTTTACAAAATTATGACTATATCCTTATAGACTGCCCCCCGAGCCTTTCGATGCTGACCTTAAATGCTTTGTGTGCTGCTGATGGGGTCATTATTCCAATGCAGTGTGAATACTATGCATTAGAGGGATTGACTGACTTGGTTGGGTCCGTCAAGAGAGTAAGAACAGAAAAAAATAGGAATTTGCGCATTGTAGCGTTATTACGAGTGATGTTTGATACTCGAATTACGCTACAGCAACAGGTAAGCTCCCAACTAGAAGAGCATTTTAAAGACAAGGTTTTTAAAACAATTATTCCAAGAAACGTTCGTTTAGCGGAGGCTCCTAGCTATGGTTTGCCAGGAGTTGTTTATGACAGATCAAGTAAGGGAGCAAAGGCTTATGTTGCTTGCGCTCAAGAATTGATCAGTCGAATGGAACATCGTTGAGAACCAGGGAAAAAGAGTGGCTACAAAAAAATTAGGTGGTTTAGGTCGAGGTTTAGGTGCAATTTATTACGATGACGTGACCACGATCTCTGAAAGAGGTGATCAGCCGTATGAGATTGTAAGTCTCGATTTGCTTCAACCAGGCGCTAGTCAGCCTCGCACTCAAATGAGTGAAGAGGGGTTATCCGAATTGGCTGACTCAATCAGACAACAAGGGATAATAAGCCCAATTGTTGTAAGAAAGACTTTGTCGGGAAGGTACGAAATTATTGCTGGGGAGCGTCGTTTTCGTGCTGCGAAGCTTGTGGGACTATCTGAAGTGCCTGTGATTGTTCGGACAGTGGATGATCGTCAGGCGTTAGCCATGGCTTTGATTGAAAATATTCAACGAGAAAATTTAAATCCCTTAGAAGAAGCTTTAGGTATTCAAAGGTTGATTGAAGAGTGTTCGTATACCCATGAGCAGGCGGCGGAGGCGATTGGGCGCTCTAGAACGACCACTAGTAACTTATTACGATTGCTAAATTTGACGCATGAAGTTAAAGCGATGCTTTTGGAGGGAACCCTTGAGATGGGACATGCCAGAGCATTATTACCTTTGGATGCCGCTGAGCAAATTTTAGTGGCTAAAGAGATAGCGACACGTAATCTTTCGGTGCGTCAAGCAGAAGATTTGGTCAAAAAATACAAAGAGAAGCAGCCAGCGCGTCCCAAAGTGGTGATTAAAACGCGCGATGATTTGCGCTTGGAGGAAACGCTCGCAGAAAGCTTAGGGGCGGTCGTGAAATTGACTGCAAATCAAAAAGGAAAAGGGAAAATTGTCATTGAGTTTAGCAATTTGAATCAGTTACAAGGGATTGTGGATAAGATTCAGAAAAACGATTATGTTAAAGACTAACATGAGGTCGATTGAAGAATTCTATCAAAAATACCTCTATAGGGGTATTCTTTTAATCCCTCTGGTGAGTTGTATGTATTCTCAACAAAACGTAGAATGCGAACCGACTAAAAAACCCAAAGATAACTACAAGTATGTACGCTATTTCTGATATGATGCGCATTTCCCTTGCGCAGTATGTCATTGTCTTTCTTGTAACTGTTGTTTCTGCTTTTTTCGTAGGGCGAGCAGCTGCGTACACAGCGTTAATGACGGGGTTGTGTTATGCAATTCCAACAACACTTTTAGTGTTGTATTTAGCGTTGCCAAAGTTTAAAGCAGTGTACAGACTTGGTACTTATTCAGTACTCGGAGGGGAATGTGTCAAGATCCTAACTGTATTGGCTCTTTTGGGACTTATGGTTAGGTACTACGAAAACCTTCATTGGCCCGCTTTTATTTTTACAATAATTGCGGTGGCGAATAGTTACTTCATTGTGCTATTCAAGAGACATTAAGGATCGGTATCCATGGCAGAGGCCCTTACCGCTACTGAGTATATTCAACACCATATGGCTCATCTCGCTTCCATGAAGCAGAGCTCTGTTGTTGATTTTTCTGTCGTGAACTTTGACACCATTTTCTTCTCTGTGTTGACGATGGTTGTTATGTTCTTCCTGTTACGTGCCGGCGCTAAGAAGGCTACTTCTGGAGTTCCCGGTAAGATGCAGTGTGCTGTCGAAATGTTGGTGGAGATGGTCGATAATCAGGCCAAAAACATCGTACATGGCGACCGTACGTTTGTAGCTCCGCTTGCGTTAACAGTTTTTTGCTGGGTGGCGTTGATGAATTCCATCGACTTGATCCCGGTTGATTTGTTACCAGTGATTGCTGGCTGGTTTGGTCTTTCCCATCTTCGACCTTTGCCGACAGCGGATCTTAATGGTCCGTTAGGGATGTCGTTGGGGGTACTCCTGCTTCTCTTTTACTATGGGTTGAAGGTAAAAGGCCTCGGCGGATTCATTGCAGAGTTGTTTACTGCACCGTTTGGCAAGCATCCTGCTCTTTGGCCGTTCAATTTCTTGTTGAACTTCATTGAGTACGTAGCAAAGTTCGTGTCGTTAGGCATGCGACTGTTCGGTAACATGTATGCTGGTGAGTTGTTGTTCTTCTTGCTGGCTTTACTTGGCGGTTTCGCTCTCGAACTCAGTCCTCTTGGGGCTGTAGGTGCAGGCATTGGACAAGTCTTTGCAGGTTTGGTCTGGTGGCTTTTCCATGTTCTGATTGTGTTGTTGCAAGCCTTCATCTTTATGATGTTGACGTTGGTCTATATTGGCCAGGCTCACAGCAGCCATTAATAACACTTTTCTTTCTTTTTACTCCCTTTTTTTTGTAATTTAGGAGTTTTCAAATGACCAACATCGCTTTCGTCGCTCTCGCTTGCGGTCTCATTATCGGTCTTGGTGCTATTGGTGCTTGTATTGGTATTGGTATCATGGGTTCCAAGTATCTTGAGTCTGCCGCTCGTCAGCCCGAGTTGATGGAAACGCTTCAAACGAAGATGTTCCTTCTTGCAGGTCTTATCGACGCCGCCTTCCTTATCGGTGTTGGTATCGCCATGATGTTCGCTTTTGCCAACCCGTTCGTCGGCTAATATTGGTGCCGCGAAAATAAAACGTCTTTTTTTTTAATGACGACGTTGGCAACTTTAGATACTTCACTAGGTATTGGAAGTTGTCAACGTAACGGGGTTCAATAATGAACATTAATGCTTCTCTGTTTATACAGATGATTGTGTTCTTCCTTGGTGCATGGGTCACCATGAAGTACATCTGGCCGCCCTTAATTCGTGCGATTGAAGAACGCCAGAAAAAGATCGCTGATGGTTTATCTGCGGCCAATAAGGGCGAGAAAGCCTTGGCGATTGCCACTGAGCAGGGTAAGACGATTGAAGCTGAAGCTCGTGCTCGTGCCACGACTATTGTGTCTGATGGTGAAAAGCGCGCTCAGAGCATTGTTGATGAAGCAAAAGCTCAAGCTCAAATTGAAGCTGATCGTATCATCGAAAATGCTCGTGCGGAAGCCGCTCAGGAAATGCAACGTGCTCGTGAAGTGCTTCGTAATGAAGTTGCCGCGTTGGCTGTTGCTGGTGCTGAACAGATTCTGGCTCGTGAAGTCGACAAGACTGTCCATGCCAGCATGCTTGAACAATTGAAGGCGAAGCTCTAACTATGGCTGAACTTTCGACGATTGCGCGCCCCTACGCACAGGGCCTTATGCAGGCCTTGAGAGACCGTAATGCTGGCGCTGAAGATGTGGCTCAGGAAGTTGAAGTTTTGGAGGCTTTTGCTGCTTTGACCTCGAATCCTGATGTTGCCACACTGGTTGGCGATCCGAAGCTGACTGATGATCAACTCTGCGACCTTATTGCGGAACTTTGCGGCAAGCCCCTTTCTAAGGAAGCCGCGAACCTGTTGCGTGTGGTCATCGAAAATGGTCGTCTGGAAGCTATGCCCGAGATCGCTCGTCAGTTTCGTGAGCTGAAGAATTCTTCTGAAGGCATTGCAGATGCCTATATCGAGTCGGCCTTTGAGCTTAGCCAAGCTGAGCTTAACAGCCTGCTTGAGTCGCTTGCCAAGAAGTTCCCTGGCATCAAACTGAACCCGGTTGTGGCTATTAAGCCAGAACTGATTGGTGGTGTTTGTATCCATGTCGGCGATAAGCTTCTTGACGGTTCGATTCGCGCCCGTCTCGCCCAAATGAAGACGACGCTCACCGCATAAAACATTCGGAGCTGTAAGATGCAACTCAATCCCAGTGAAATCAGCGATTTGCTGAAGAAGCGTATCGAAGGCCTCGGCGTTTCCGCTGATCTTCGCACGCAAGGCACCGTAGTGTCGGTGACTGACGGTATTTGCCGTGTTCACGGTCTTAGCGACGTGATGCAGGGCGAAATGCTCGAATTCCCCAACAATACGTATGGCCTTGCTCTTAACCTGGAACGTGATTCCGTTGGTGCCGTTATTCTCGGTTCCTACGAACATATTTCTGAAGGCGATTTGGTCAAGACGACTGGTCGCATTCTTTCTGTCCCTGTTGGCCCTGAACTGATTGGTCGCGTGGTTAACGCTCTCGGTCAGCCGATCGATGGCAAGGGTCCGATCAATGCCAAGATTTATGACGTGGTCGAAAAGGTCGCTCCTGGCGTTATCGATCGTCAGTCTGTTTCTCAGCCAGTTCAGACTGGTTTGAAGTCTGTTGACTCGATGGTGCCTATCGGACGCGGTCAGCGTGAACTTATCATTGGCGACCGTCAATGTGGTAAGACCGCTGTGGCTATCGATACGATCATTAACCAGAAGGGCAAGGACCTGATCTGTGTTTATGTCGCTATCGGCCAGAAGGCCTCTACGATTGCAAACGTGGTTCGTAAGCTCGAAGAAAGTGGCGCTATGGAATACACCATTGTCGTGGCTGCTACGGCTTCTGAATCCGCCGCTTTGCAGTACATCGCCCCGTACGCTGGCGCCACGATGGGTGAATACTTCCGTGACCGCGGTCAGGACTCTTTGATTGTCTATGACGACTTGACGAAGCAGGCTTGGGCATATCGTCAGATTTCCTTGTTGCTACGTCGTCCGCCGGGACGTGAAGCCTACCCTGGTGACGTTTTCTACCTTCATAGCCGTTTGCTTGAACGCGCTGCCCGTGTGAATCCGGTCTATGTTGAACGATTCACGAACGGTGAAGTCAAGGGTAAGACTGGTTCTATGACGGCTCTTCCGATCATTGAAACCCAGGCTGGTGACGTTACCGCGTTCGTTCCGACCAATGTGATTTCTATTACTGACGGTCAGATCTTCCTTGAAACCGACCTCTTCAATGCTGGTATTCGTCCGGCTATTAACCCGGGTATTTCTGTGTCCCGAGTTGGTGGCGCTGCTCAGACCAAGATCATTAAGAAGTTGGGTGGTGGTGTTCGTCTCGCTTTGGCTCAGTACCGTGAACTTGCTGCCTTTGCACAGTTCGCCTCTGACCTTGACGACGTGACCCGTAAGCAGCTCGATCGCGGTCGTGTTGTTACCGAACTCATGAAGCAGCCGCAGTATCAGCCGCTTCAGGTTTGGGAAGAAGCTCTGGTTCTCTACGCTGTGAACATGGGCGCTTACGACGACGTGGCTGTTGCTGATGCTCTTCGTGTCGAACGTGGTATGCGTGAATATCTCAAGACGCATCACGCTGATTTGATCGAAACGATCGAAGCCACGAAGGAACTCTCCAAGGACGTTGATGCTCAGCTGAAGGCAGCTATCGAAACGTTCAAGAAGAGCGGTGCTTACTAAGCGTTAACCAATCCAAGAGGACCCATATCCCATGCCAAGTACAAAGGAAATTCGCGGAAAGATCAAGAGCGTGCAAAACACGCGCAAGATCACCAAGGCGATGGAGATGGTTGCGGCCTCGAAGATGCGCAAGGCACAGGATCGGATGTTTGCTTCCCGTCCTTATGGCGATAAGATTCGAGTAATTTGCTCGCACTTAGCCAAGGCAAACAGTGAATACAAGCATCCGTTCCTTGTGAAGCACGAAGGCACTAAGAAAGTCGGTCTCATTATGGTTACGACTGACAAGGGTCTTGCTGGTCCCCTTAATACCAATATTCAGCGTCTTGTTCTTCAACAGATCAAGACCTGGAGCGCGGAAGGTTATTCCGTTGACGCTACGGCTATTGGTAATAAGGGCTTAGGCTTCCTCCAGCGCCTTCAAGCTAATGTGGTTAGCCAGGTTGTTCAACTTGGCGACCGCCCAAACCTCGACCGTCTGATTGGCGCAATCCGCGTTCAAATTCAGGCATATGTCGAAGGTAAGGTGGATTCTGTGCATCTGGCCTACTCACGTTTTGTTAACGCCATGAAGCAGGAACCCGTGATCGAGCAGATTTTGCCGCTTACGGATTCTTATCTTGATGCTGATACTAAGCGTGACCACTCGTGGGACTATCTCTACGAGCCCGACGCCGAAACCGTTCTCGACGCATTGCTTAAGCGATACGTTGAGGCTTTGATTTATCAGGCAGTTGCTGAAAATATGGCTTCTGAACAAAGTGCCCGTATGGTTGCTATGAAGGCAGCTTCGGATAACGCTAAGAAGCTTATTGGAGAGTTGCAACTTGTCTACAACAAGACTCGCCAGGCTGGTATTACGAAGGAAATCACCGAAATTGTCGGTGGTGCAGCCGCGGTGTCTTAATTGAAAGTATCGATAACTGAGGAAAACCCATGAGTATCGGACAGATCGTTCAGGTCATTGGCGCCGTGGTGGACATTGAATTTCCCCGCGAAGCCATGCCTAAGGTTTACGAAGCTCTCGTCCTTGAACGTGATGAGAACAATACCCTGGCCGAGGCCGGCCTGACCTTCGAAGTGCAACAACAGTTGGGCGACGGCGTGGTTCGTACCATTGCCATGGGCTCTTCTGAAGGTCTGCAGCGCGGCATGAAGGTCAATAGCACTGGGCACGAAATTTCTGTGCCTGTTGGCCCTAAGACCCTTGGTCGTATTATGGACGTGCTTGGTCGCCCGATCGACGATTGTGGCGATATCGGCGCTGAAGAAGTTCGCCCGATTCACCGTCCTGCCCCGAAGTTCGACGAACTTTCTCCTTCCGTTGACTTGCTTGAAACGGGTATTAAGGTTATTGACCTTATTTGTCCGTTCGCTAAAGGCGGTAAGGTTGGTTTGTTCGGCGGTGCCGGTGTGGGCAAAACCGTTAACATGATGGAATTGATCAACAACATTGCTAAGCAGTACGGTGGTTATTCTGTGTTTGCTGGTGTTGGTGAACGTACCCGTGAAGGGAACGACTTCTATCATGAAATGGAAGATTCGAAGGTTTTGGACAAGGTTGCCATGGTCTTCGGTCAGATGAATGAACCTCCGGGAAACCGTCTTCGTGTTGCCTTGACTGGTCTTACGATGGCTGAAGCTTTCCGTGATGAAGGTCGTGACATTCTTCTCTTCATCGACAACATCTACCGTTACACTTTGGCTGGTACTGAAGTTTCTGCTTTGCTCGGTCGTATGCCGTCTGCTGTGGGTTATCAGCCGACGCTTGCTGAAGAAATGGGTAAGCTTCAGGAACGTATTGCCTCCACGAAGACAGGTTCTATTACGTCTATTCAGGCCGTTTACGTGCCTGCTGACGACTTGACTGACCCGTCTCCGGCTACAACCTTCGGTCACTTGGACGCTACGGTTGTGTTGTCTCGTGATATCGCTTCTCTCGGTATTTATCCGGCCGTTGACCCGCTTGACTCTACGTCTCGTCAGGTTGACCCGAACATTATCGGTGAAGAGCATTACACGACCTGCCGTCGAGTTCAGGAAACTCTCCAGCGCTATAAGGAACTTCGCGACATTATCGCCATTCTCGGTATGGACGAACTCGCTCCTGAGGATAAGATGACGGTGATGCGTGCTCGTAAGATCCAGAACTTCCTTTCTCAGCCGTTCCATGTGGCAGAAGTCTTTACTGGTGCCCCTGGTAAATACGTTCCGCTCAAGGAAACTATCCGCGGCTTCAAGATGATTGTTGAAGGTGAGTGCGACGAGCTTCCCGAACAGGCTTTCTACATGGTGGGTACCATTGACGAAGCCTTCGAAAAGGCGAAGACCCTGAAGTAATGCTTGTCTGGATCAACTGCAAAGTAGTTGATCCAGTCAGGCGCCCGACAACGGAGCAACAAAAATGGCTACTATTAAAGTTGACGTCGTTAGCGCGGAAGAGTCTATCTTCTCCGGTGACGCCGAGCTCGTTTCGCTGCCCGGTCAGTCTGGCGAATTAGGTATTTTGCCTGGACACGTGCCCCTTATTACACTGATCCGTCCTGGTTTTGTTCGCATTCATTTGCCGGGCAAGCAGGAAGTGGAGCAGGTGTTTGTGGCTGGTGGTGTGCTTGAAGTTCAACCCAATTTAGTCACTGTGTTGGCTGACACGGCCGTTCGTAGTAAGGACCTCGATGAGGCCAAGGCTGCGAAAGCGCTTGAAGATGCACGTACACAGCGTCAAAATGCTACGGGTGAACTCGAAATTGCCAAGCTCGAAGCAGAAATGGCTGCTTTGGCAGCTCAGCTTGTTGCAATCAAGAAGATTCGTCAGCAGCGTTAAGCGAACGTTGTTTCATAGAAAAAAGGTGGTATTGGATCAATACCACCTTTTTTTTACTTTAATTCAAAAAAATATGACAAGCTAAGGGCAACGGTTGTATAACTTAGTTTTCAATGCAGAAGAAGTTGAAAAACGGAGACCAAAATGACAAGCGTTAAGGTACTGGTAACTACAGACGGGTCTAATCTTAGTGATAAGGCTATTGATACCGCAATTGAGTTGGTTGAACAACTGCATGGTGAGTTGATTGGTATGACGGCAGTGATCGGAGCTCCTCCAGCGGGTGGTTTTGAAGCGGAAGACACTGCTGTTCGTGATCGTTTAGCCATTATTTCGCGTAAGGCTGCTGAGAAAGGTGTGCCATGTGAAGTAGTAGCGGAACACGCTGATGCTGTTTGGAAAGGAGTTCTTGCCTGTGCTGTACGCCATAATGTGAATTTTATTGTTATGGCTAGTCGAGGCTTGGGTTCGATCGGTTCTTTATTGTTGGGAAGTGAAACGCAAAAAGTGCTACATAAGGCCGATCGACCAGTTTTAATCGTTCGTTAATTGGAAGACAAGTATTTATGTAGTCGCTCGAGTAGGTCTTGGGAAGATAGCCCGTAGATAGCCAGGCTTTTTTCTCGACTGGTATCTCCTCGAGTGAGCTCGATAGAGCTTTTAGGTATGTGTAGTAGCTTGGCGAAGAACTTGATTAATACAGTGTTAGCTTTGCCATCGACAGGAGGTGAGGCTAAGCATACTTTCAGCTTATCGCCATAGATACCAACGATAGCAGTGCGTTTTGCTGCTGGTTGCGCATGAATAGCCAAAAATAATTCATTATTTTTGCCAATCGAAAGCCAGTTTGTGTTCGTCAAGGGCGATTCTGGATGAGTAGGCATTTTTTGCTCTTTCTTTTATATAGCTTCTAAATGGAAACCATGAAACCGATCAATGATTGCTTCTTACGAGCGCTCAAGCGTGAAAAAACTGATTTTACCCCTGTTTGGTTAATGCGTCAGGCAGGGCGTTATCTTCCTGAATACTGCGAAACCCGCGCTCGTGCCGGGAGTTTCATGGGCTTAGCTATGAATCCTGAGTATGCGACAGAGGTCACTTTACAACCCATTGATCGCTACGGGTTAGATGCTGCTATTCTTTTTTCGGATATTTTGACAGTTCCAGATGCGATGGGTTTAGGCCTGCAGTTTGTTGCAGGAGAAGGCCCTGTTTTTGATAAGCCTGTACAATCCGAGGAGGCTGTCAAGCAATTGTTTGTGCCTGATCCTAATCAGGAACTGCGCTATGTTATGGATGCAGTTGTATGCATTCGTAGAGCATTGAATAATCGCGTTCCTTTGATTGGTTTTTCTGGGTCTCCTTTTACTTTAGCTTGTTACATGATTGAAGGGCGCGGCAGTCGCGATTTTCGTACAGTCAAGACGATGATGTACCGTCGTCCTGACTTGTTCGAACGCGTGCTTGAGGTTAATGCTGAGGCGGTAGCTAAGTATCTATCCGCACAGATTGATGCAGGGGCGCAGGCTATTCAGATCTTTGATACCTGGGGAGGCATGCTGGCCGATGGAGATTTCCAAAGATTCTCGCTGCGTTATACGCAAAAAGTACTTGAGCAAGTGAAGACCCTGCAAAACAACGAAACTGTTCCTTCGATTGTCTTTACCAAAGGAGGCGGGGAATGGCTGTCTGACATCGCGGCTTGTGGTTGCGATGCAGTTGGTTTGGATTGGACAACTAATATTCAACGAGCTCGCAAGGTTGTCGAAGATAAGGTTTCTTTACAGGGAAATATGGATCCGTTTGCGCTTTTCGGTACTGAAGAGGCTATTCGTGCCGAAGTTCGTAAGGTTCTTGATGGATACGGAAAAGTCAACCAAGGTGGGCATGTGTTTAATTTAGGTCACGGCATAAACCAATTCACGCCGATCGAGAATGTTCAAATTTTGGTTGATGAAGTCCACGCTTATAGTCGTCAATACCATTAAATAGTAGTAGCAGTTATGCACAGAAAACAAGCCCTGTGCACAACCTACCAAAGGCGCTTACGGCAATGACTTGTAAGCGCCTTTATTGTTAAGCGGCCTAAATTTCAGGTGATTGCAAGAATATTCTTATCTTTTTTAACGCTGGTTAAATTGTTAAAAAAGATAAGAAAGAAGAGTCCTTTTCTGAAAATCCACAGACTTATCCACAACAGAGTTTTATTGAGTTTGTTTATGAAAGAGGGAAATTCTCTTTACGCAAAAGTCATTGTCGAGGCGCCGGGATTAGCTCCTTTAGATTATGTTGTACCTGCGGACATGATGGTTGCTGTAGGGGATCGAGTTATTGTCGGGCTCCGTACGCGTAATGTGGTTGGCATTGTTGTAGGTTTACAAAATGCTCCGGATTTCGCGAAAGCTCGCCTTCGTTCGATTAAACAAGTTTTACGTGAGACGGCGCCTTTGTCGGCTGAGTGGCTGGCTCTTACCAAATTTGCGGCGCAGTATTATGTGCGCTCATGGGGAGAATCGGCAGTTCCTGCGTTACCTATTTTTTTTCGTAAGGTACCTGGTGTTAGACATAAAACGCAGTTTGCTAAATTGTTAGATATGCCAACACGATTGATCGGAGAGGATAAGCGGCCTACATTAAATGCAGAACAGCAATATGCAGTCGATACGGTCAGTACTACGTCAGGTTTCGCACCATTCCTTTTATATGGGGTGACGGGGTCGGGTAAGACTGAGGTTTATTTACATATCATTGAGCGTGTTTTGCGACAAGAGTCAAATACTCAGGTTTTGCTATTAGTTCCTGAGATCAACTTAACACCTCAGCTTGAGGAACGTGTCAGATCACGTTTTCCTCAAGAGCAGGTAGTCGCTTTAAACTCAGAATATTCCGACACTGAACGAGCGAGAGCTTGGTTAGCAGTCCATGAAGGGCGAGCTAGGGTATTGGTTGGAACTCGATTGGCGATCTTTACTAGTTTTAAGAAGTTGTCACTCATCATCGTTGATGAAGAGCATGATAGTTCTTATAAAGCTGGAGATGGTTTACGTTTTTCAGCAAGAGATTTAGCTGTATGGCGAGCAAGTAAGAATCAAATTCCTGTTGTTTTAGGCTCGGCGACACCGTCTATTGAAACTTGGGTGAAGGCGAATACGGGAGGATATTCGCTACTTACTTTAAAAGAAAGAGCTGTAAAAGAGGCTCAACTTCCTACTATTCATTTAGTGGATGTACCACGGCGTGGAGCAAGGCGGGCTTTATCAGACGTAGTGGTCGAGAAGATTCAGCAATATCTCAATGCAGGAAAGCAAGTTCTAGTCTTTCTAAACCGGCGTGGTTATGCACCAGTTTTATCTTGCCCTGCTTGTGATTGGGTAAGTACCTGTCAAAGATGTTCTACATTCGCTGTTTTTCATAAGAAAACACAGACTCTTACTTGTCACCATTGTGGATGGAGTACCCCGGTGCCAGAGACTTGTCCAGTGTGTGGCAATGTAGATATTATTCCGAGGGGTATCGGCACAGAACGAGTCGAGGAAGAATTAGCTCATTTCTTTCCCGCGGCACGCGTTTTACGCATTGATCGTGATAGTGTTTCTAGGAAGTATGAGGCTGAGAAAGCGTTTCAACAAGTTCACCAAGGAAAGGTTGATATTCTCGTTGGTACTCAAATGATTGCTAAAGGGCATGACTTTGCAAACGTAGGCTTGGTAGTTATTTTGAATTCAGATTCGCAAATCTTAAGTCCTGATGCTCGCGCTAAGGAAAGATTGTTTTCAACTTTAATGCAGGTGGCAGGTAGAGCAGGTAGGCATGGAGATCAAGGTCTGGTGTTAATTCAAACCCGTTTACCTGAAGAGCCTATTTTTTCGCATTTGGAAAAGCAGGACTATGATGGATTTGCAACTGCGTTGGTGAATGAACGAAGAGAAAATTGGTGTGTGCCTTTTGTTTATCAAGCTTTGTTGACTGCGCAAGCGAAGACGTTGGCTGAAGCTTTGTATTTCTTACAGGCTGTTGCGAAACAAGCGATATCGTTTATGTCTGATGATATTCGCGTTTACGATCCTGTCCCTATGCCAGTTGTGCGTTTGATGGATATTGAACGAGCGCAACTATTAATAGAGGCTGACAACCGGGCTTCGTTAAATCGCTTTCTTTGGGCGTGGCAATCTACCTTTCAGTCCCCGACTGGTATTGATTGGACTATTGAGGTGGACCCGTTGTCGATATAACCTCCGTATTGCTATTAATTAAAAGAACCGCAGTTCTTCGAACTATGCAAAAGTTTTAAAAACCAATAGCTTACAAAATTTTCCCGTGGCTCGGAATGATTTTTTTCATTTCGAGCTTTTTTACGCCCGTTTTCAAGGAGTAAATCGCATCTGACAAGTTCTTTTTTCATCTTCAAAAAACCTAGTAAAAACTTGACAATTATAGTTCGAAGCACTATAATTAATCGTATAATTATAGGTGTTTTATCATGGGCGTTCCAGAGAGTATTCGCGCTGCTCCTAGACCGAGAAACACAGTGGTGATTGATAGTGGAAGCAATGGTGCCAAGCGCTATTCTGTCCACGCTCGGTTGACTTCGATTTGTAAGCCAGGGTGTAATCCTCGTCCGGTCAACGGTCCGGTTATTGGTCATATCATCGACGGTCAATTTGTCCCGCGAACCACCCAACCCAAGTTAGCTGAGGATGGTCCAGAATACCTGTCGTATGGCGCAGCAGCGCTACTTCACGATGAGTTACGTGGGCTAGATCGAGAACTCTTCAATATCTATGACGTGAAAGACGCTTGCATGATTCTGGCGCTAGCAATGCTTCGCA
>CALEAW010000006.1 GCA_937943605.1 uncultured Sutterella sp.
TATCGCCGATGATAGTTGGTTGTATTTCCAGTGAAAGTAGGACATCGTCAGGCTCGCAATTAAAACCTCCGGTATCAAAGCGGTATCGGAGGTTTTTCATTTTCAGTCGACGTTGAAATTCAAATGTTGAGCAACGGTATAGTGCTGATTGTTGACGCTTTTGTCCTGGGCTATAAGGTCGTTTTTACCGTGATCCAATCCGCTATGAATACATACATCCTCTGCAAGGGGACGTGACTTTTGTCGGCGGTATCTTGGCTTTAAAGACCCGTGTGAGAAACAACTTGACTGGCTGTGGTAACGGGTCTAGTTGTCATGGGCTATCGATGCGTTCACGGTGTACGGTGAAACGATCTAGGCTATCGACTAGCTTTTCTTGCGCGCATATTTGGCTAGGCAGATTATCGCTGGCAATGGTCGTGTTGTGGTCTATCTGAAGGCGTAGCTCGAAGGCTATGAGAGCCGTTAGGAGCTTGGCTAGCGCAGATTCGTTCCCAGAATAAAAGTGGAGACTAGGGAGCTGTTACTTGCTCCTGAATGACCGTTTGAGAAACGCTAGTGAGCTTTTCTTGTAACTTGAATAGGTCTAAGGCAACGGTTGCGTCGTTCACTTTGCGCAACGATTGGTGAGCGGTACAGAAAATGCGTAGGCTGCTTTTATAAGATAGATAATTAGCCGAGCGCTGGCACCAGTAACAGCTGATCCAGTTTAAATCCAAGATACTGCAAACGTTGAAGAAGGTACTCATACTTCTCTTCTTCAAAGGGCGCGCCATTGTCGACAAAAGCGTAGACAGCTGCAACCTGCCAAAGGTCAATGACTGTGGCGAGATGAGCCTCTTTAACAGAACTCAATAGTACGGCATGGCCTATAGGTGTGTTGTCGCCGGCTCTGCGTCGTTTGTCTTTGACAGAAGGCCAGCGCTGATTCCAAAACGCTTTCCATGCTCGCTCGTCGCATTGATGAAATAGGTTGCAAATCATATGGCGTGATATTCTTTGCGAAGCCTCGGGCAAGATTTGGTGATAAGCCTAGTTGTTGTAATTGTCTTCCGAGGTACTATGGCGAATTTGGTAGATGAGCCGACTTAGCAATTGGTCGACACTATCTAAATCAAAGACTGTATTAAGCGATGAAGCGAGTTCATCCTATTCTGATAGTTGTTGAAGTGTATATGTCGACAATAAAATTTTGGCTTGAGCGGTGTTGTGTCTAATAGCCATTCATTCTCATCGGACTTTGGGTTGAGGAATTGAGTATCACTCATCAAAGTGAAAAAAAGCATGGCTTGAGACCCTTTAATAGGTTGGACTCAACTAGAGTTTAATTCCAATAGGGCTGTGAACCGTTAGACAAGGTTTCATGAAGGCTCAGAGATTTAGTGCCTCTGAACAGAAGCATCTGCTCTCTAACCAGTACGGAATCTCGGTTGTGACTATCGGTCTTCAATTTTATTGAAACTTTGAATTTCCGAAAATTTATAAAAAATGCCGAACATGCTCTATAACAAAGTGTATAGAGCATAAAGGATAGATTTCTATAAAAACCGTCGTTGCGACTTGGTGCTGGCTGTCAGGGAGTTGTTGTTTTGGTGTGTGTCTAAGAAGACAATATCACTGGTCAGAGACGTGATTGAAAGCGTAGCAGGTGACGCTTTGATAGTTCCTGAACTCCCGGATAACTGATCCGTATATGGGTTGATATAACTCAAAAAATC
>CALEAW010000007.1 GCA_937943605.1 uncultured Sutterella sp.
AAATGAGAAGGGGGCACTGCTTAGTCGACATGCGACTTTTGCAACACCCCCTTTTATTATTTTTTGAATGTGTAAGATAGTCCTATGGGATATATGTTGTTTCCTAACAAAAACATTTAAGGAATTAAAACATTAAATTCAACTAGATGTGTATGGCGTTGTTTCAATGAAGGGATTTTCATGTAGTCGCCATAATACATTAGTATGCTGTCGTAGTTTTTGGGGCCTGGTAATGTCAAACCTTCAAATTTATATTTCCTTTCTATTGGAAAAAAGTCTTCTGTTTTCCATATGGAGTTGTCATTGTTTTCTAAGTCGTAGTAGTATGCGGTGTAGTAGCTACTATCTATGTTGTCGATATGGTGTTTAGTTTTAATCTGCTCTAAATATTTATTTATTAGTAGTTTGCAAATTTTCTTAGGGATTGATAGTGTGTAATAAATAAATTTATTATTTTTACGCAGCTTATTTCTTTTATCTATAAAAGTTTTTAGTTTGCGTATTTTTTGTGTTATTGGGAGTGTTTTTGAATCGAATCCGTCGATAATAAATATATCGATAAAAGCACCGTTGCTGATGCCTAAATCGTTGTTGTTGCCTTCTTTGATAAAGAGTCTGTTATCTCTTAATTTTGAAAATGGGTATTTGTAGAAAGGATCGCTTCCAGGGCGTTGTAGATAAAAATAACTAGGCCATTTGTTTTCTAGAGATAAGAATTTCTCATAATTTTTTTTAGTGATGAAGATATCTAGATCATCATCCCATGGAATAAAGCCTTGGTGTCTAACGGCTCCTAGTAGGGTTCCGTATGCAAGACTGTACTCAATATCATTAGAACGCATGAAATCATCGAAGTCCGACAACATCCTGGTTAGATACTTGTGAACCTTATCTATATCAATTCTATTTGTCATGAGGTTCTCTTGGAGACTATTCTTCTAGTGCAAAGCGTAAGTTTGAAAAATGATATTATATGGCTTTTTTAACGATATGTATTTATGTTAGTGTTTTCGAATGCTTATTTTAAAAGAACTACTTTTTTACAAAAGTAGTTCTTTAGTATAAAAAGTTAAAAGTACAATTAAATGGCATAGTATATATTTAGTGCATACAGGTATTTTTCAAAAATGCTCACGCTAGGACAATTTTCCTTGCTTCGAGATCTAGCTGAAGCTAAGCGCCCATTAACCCAAGAGACGCTTAATAGTTCAGTAGGGCAAGCGCTTCATGCTAAAGGTTTCATCGATTCTGGTTCTATAACCCCGATGGGCTTGGAGGCACTTGAACCTTTTAAAGTTGACAATGCTGTCATTATGGCGGCAGGTTTTTCTTCAAGATTTGCCCCTTTATCTTATGAAACGCCAAAAGGCCTAACCTCGGTTCGTGGTGAAAAACTCATTGAGCGTCAGATCAGACAATTAAAGGCAGCAGGTATCGACGAGATCATTGTCGTCGTTGGGTATAAGAAAGCGCTTTTTGAATATTTGGAAGAGCGTTTTGGTGTCACGATTGTTGAAAACCACGAGTATTCTAAAAGAAACAATCACTCATCCTTATGGGCTGTTAGAGGACATTTAAAAAACTCCTACATTTGCTCTGTTGATAATTACTTTGTAGAGAATCCTTTCCATTTATATGAGATGGGGGCGTTCTACTCTGCTGAGTTTGCAGCAGGAGAAACATCAGAGTGGTGTATGGAGGTTGATCAGAATAATCAGATCTCGTCTGTACAAGTGGGCGGCAAAGATGCTTGGTACATGATTGGCCACGCTTATTTTGATCAGCAATTCTCTGAGGCATTTATTCGGATTTTATCTCAGGTTTATGATCGAGATGAAACCAAGGATCAATTGTGGGAAGCCATCTTCGTGGCTCATCTAGATTCTTTGTCGATGAAAATCCACAAGAACACGATTCCGAATATTTATGAATTTGACAGCATCGAGGATGCTAAGCGTTTTGATCCAACGTTTTTTGACCATAATCCTTCACGTATCCTTGACGATATTGAGAAGGTGTTAAACGTCAAACGTGAACAGCTAACGCATATTTATCCTTTGAAGTCAGGTTTAACCAACCTTTCTTGCTACTTTTCTGTGGATGGTCGCGGTTATGTTTATCGTTATCCAGGCGTTGGCACAGAAAAACTTGTCGATCGTCAGGCGGAGTTCGCTGCGCTGAAAGTTGCTCAACAAACTGAGCTAGATGGCACATACATTGCAGGTTGTCCTGATTTGGGTTGGAAGATCTCGCGGTTTGTTGACGACGCGCGAATGTTGAACCCCAAAGAAGATTCGGACTTAAAGGCCGCAATGATGTTGATGCGTAAGCTCCATCAACTCGATGCCACAATCGAAAGAGATTTTGATTTTTTGAAGCAGGGGTTGAAATACGAAGGTTTATGGCTTCCGTACGTCGCAATGACCGATGATGATCGCTTTTTGAGAGAGGCCGTTCTTCGCTTGACCGAAAAGACGCCCACGCGAAAAACGGTTCTAACCCACAATGACTTCTTCGGTTTAAATATTCTCATTGACCCAGCCAATCAGTTGCATTTAATTGACTGGGAGTATGCCGGGATGGGAGATGAAGCCAATGACTACGGTACGTTCGTGGTCACGAGTTTGTTGACTGACGAAGAAGCGGATAAAGCGCTCGACTATTATTTAGAGCGCATGCCGACTCTAGAAGAGCGTTGTCACTTTTATGCCTATGTCGTCTTTGCTGCCTGGTGTTGGTACAACTGGGCGCTATATAAAGAGGCACTAGATGAGTGCGTCGGCGATTGGCGAGGTGTCTATCGCCGTTATGCTGTGCATTATTTGACTCGCTTGAATAGCTTGGCCTTATGAAATACGGGTTACTGAGCGGTATCTTTTGGGCCTTAGATACGGTCCTTTTAGGTATTGCACTGGGTCTAGTGATACCAGACGACACCTTTTCAAAGGTCCTTTGGTTGATTCCAGTGGCTGGTGCTTTTTTGCATGATCTCTTCAGTGCATTGTGGCTATTGTGTCTGACGGTGGTCAGAAGACGCGTTAAGCAATTGACTGATGCGTTACATACCAAGCATGGCTTAGCTGTGGTGATGGCTGCGCTTTTGGGTGGCCCAGTTGGGATGACTGGCTATATGTTGGCCATCAAATACATTGGTCCAGGATATACCGCTTGCATTTCAGCCTTTTATCCTGCTTTTGGTGCGCTGTTAGCTCGCATGCTTCTTAAGGAGAAACTTTCAATTGGGCAATACGCTAGCTTTGCTATCGCGCTTTTAGGTGTTATGGGTATCGGTTACTTGAGTGCGGGCAACAGTACTGTTAGCGATCCTGTGTTAGGCTTTGTGTTTGCTTTGGTGTGTGTGGTAGGTTGGGGATCGGAAGCGGTTTTAGGCAGCTACGCCATGAGGCACGAGTTAATTGACAATCAAATTGCTTTGCAAATTAGGAACGGGATCTCTGGCATGATTTACGGTGCTATTGTGATTCCACTACTCGGAATTTCGGATTTGGTTATCGATGGGTTTAGTACAGACAATTATTTGTTTGTGGCTTTATGTGCAGCCATTGGCACGCTTTCTTATCTCTTTTATTACAAAGCGATCGACAGTATTGGTCCTTCACGAGGGATGGCGCTTAATATTTCTTATGCGGCATGGGCGCTCATTCTGAGCGTCTTTATGCTTCATTACATCCCAAGTGTTCTGGAATGGATCTGTTGCGGGATGATTCTCGTGGGAACGATCTTTTCTGCTAACTCTTGGAAGAGTGTTTGGTATAGAGCGCGTTCTTGAGGGTGTAAAAATAGAGAGAGTGGCCATTTTTTGCGAAGATGCCACTCTCTTTGTCAATGTGACGATTTAGCCGCGTCCCGTCGAACCAAAGCCACCTGTGCCACGTTCGCTAGCATCAAAATCATCGACTAAACGGAAATCCGCTTGCATCACAGGAACGATGACCAACTGAGCCAAACGTTCAAAGGGTTCAAGCGTAAACGGCGTCTGACCACGATTCCAAGTGGAGATCATTAATTCGCCCTGATAGTCACTATCAATCAAGCCAACGAGATTACCGAGGACGATGCCTTTCTTGTGACCAAGACCTGAGCGTGGCAGAATCATGGCGGCGTAGCCAGGATCGCCAATATGAATGGCAAGCCCGGTGCGAACTAACACGGTTTCGCCAGGGTTGATCGTGATGGGTTCATCGAGAAGGGCACGAAGGTCAAGACCAGCGGAACCTGGAGTCGCGTAAGCGGGCATGCGGTCACGCATGCGTTCATCAAGAATTCGGACGTCAATCTGCATGATTAATGTGTTTCTTTTGTGTTGAGAATAAGGGCGGCACGGCGAATGATTTCTTCAGCGACGACATGCTTTTCGGCCGGACCAAAGGATTCAGCGTTGTTTGGTGTCACAAACAAAACATCATTTTGGTCGCTGCCTAATGCCTGACGAGCGATGTTGCCCACAATAAGGTCAGCGTGCTTCGAAGTACATTTGCCGCGAGCGTAGTTTTCAAGGTTCGTTGCTTCAGCCGCAAAACCAATCTTCACGGCGACATCAGAGCGTTCACCTACCGTACGAAGAATATCGGGATTTTCTTCAAATTGCAGTTCAGGTAAGCGACCGTCAATCTTCTTCATCTTACCTTCTTTGGCATTGGCGACACGCCAGTCAGCTACAGCGGCCACCCCAATAAAGATATCTGCGCCATTTGTGTCTAACGTTTGGGTAACAGCCTCTAACATGTCGCGTGCCGTGACGGTGTTAATGCGCTTGATGCCATAGGGCGTTGGGAGTGTCGTGGGACCTGCGATGAGTGTCACATCGGCTCCCGCATCGCGCGCCGCACGTGCAATTTCAAACCCTTGACGACCAGAACTACGATTCGTAATGCCACGAACATCATCAATGGGTTCAAAGGTGGGGCCTGCTGTGAGAACCACACGACGACCTGCGAGCGACTTAGGAGAGAGTAGGCCAGGCAACAAATCCATGACTTCAGCAGGTTCGATCATACGACCGGCGCCATTGTCTCCACAGGCCTGATAACCACAGACGGGACCAGCAAACAATGCGCCATCAGCTTTGAGTTGCGCGACGTTACGCTGCGTGGCGGGATTTTCCCACATGAAGCGGTTCATGGCAGGCACAAAGAGCACGGGTTGACGACGAGCAAGAATCAAAGAAGAGACCAAGTCGTCAGCAATGCCGTTAGCCGCCTTAGCCAAAATGTTGGCGGTGGCAGGCATGACAATCAAAAGGTCACAATCTTGATTTAAGGCGATATGAGGCATGGTGCCTTGCCCGCCAGGCGTCCATTCGGTGAGCGCGACCGGATGACCAGTTAAGGCTTCGAAGGTAATCGGCCCCACAAAGGCGGTCGCATGTTCTGTCATTGCGACGTGGACATCAATGCCCGCTTTTTTGAGCGCACGGACAAACTCACAGCTTTTATAGGCGGCAATGCCTCCGGTAACTGCTAGCGTGACACGGCGGATCGACTGCATGAGGAGAGTCTCCTGAGAAATGATGTACAAAGCGCTACCCCGGCTAGGGTAGCGTCAACTAAAATGAATTGTACCTAGTTCGGTCGAATTGTCGTGTTATTTACGGCGTAGAAAATCCAAAATCCCCGGGCGATCTACCTGGGAAGCGGTTGCCACTTGATCGGTCTCGGGACGCATGTGCGTCTTTTCGGTTGGAGTCGCCTCGTTATGATTGCTGGGGTCAGAGTTAACCGTGGCGTCAGACGGCTCATTCTTGACCTCATGGGTTGGCGACGTGTGTTCTGTCATCTTCGCTGAAGCCTCAGTGTGATTGGGCTGAACGACTGACGCCTCTTCGGATTGATCGTTCAGGGTGCGAATGCATTCACCAAAAGGCGCATGGTTAGAGATAGCCTCGGAAACCGATAGGCTAAGCGCTGAGGCTGTCAACGTTTCGGTGTTGACGAATCGAACATGGTCGTAGCCAGGCACGTCAGCCCAGATACCAGGATCAGAAGCGATCACGGTAATCGGTAAATCGGTTTTGATGGTACGAGTGGTTTCGATGATATGAATAGAGGTCGTCCTGTTATCCAAAACCATCAATAGCTCTGCGTGCTGTAAGTGAGCATGGATGAGCGTGGTAGCGTCACACGGGTCACCGGCGATCACTTTGATGCCGATCTCGTCGAGTGTAGTCGCTGCCGTTTGGTTAGCCGTTACCACAACAATGGTTTGGTTATCTCGATATAGTTGCGTGGCTAAGGGCACCAATAGTGATGTGTCACCGGTAAGGACAATTTGCTGACGGAGTTGATCTGTTGGCGTATCGTCATCCATTTTTTCAAAAGGCGCTTCACGCAATGCGGCTTCACGCGCCCATCCCCATCGTGAGGTGAGTTGCAAAGTGAGACGCGGAATCAGCGAAAAGACGACTGGGTTAAGCGCAATGGACAAAATGGCTG
This sequence comes from uncultured Sutterella sp., assembly GCA_937943605.1. Lineage (GTDB taxonomy): Bacteria > Pseudomonadota > Gammaproteobacteria > Burkholderiales > Burkholderiaceae_F > Sutterella. The sequence continues at coordinate 6,453 of CALEAW010000007.1, forward strand.
CGCCAACAATCAAATTGACGGTATAGTCGTCGGCTAAACCAAGTTCGCGCGCTTGAGCGACCAAAATGAACGAAAACTCACCGATTTGAGCTAATGAGGCGCTGACGATTAAGGCGGTTTGTAATGGGTATCGTAGGAAATAAACTAGACCAAAGGCGGCCAAGCTCTTACCCAACATGATGATCAAAAGAATGGTCAACACTGAGAGTGGGGCATCAATCAAAATATGCCAGTCAAAGAGCATACCGACACCCACGAAAAAGAGCACGCAAAACGCGTCTTGCAATGGCAGGGATTCAGTGGCTGCACGATGAGCAAAACGTGATTCGCGCATGACCATGCCGGCAAAGAAGGCGCCCAAGGCAAAACTCACGCTAAAAATAGCGGATGCGCCATAAGCAATGCCAACCGCTGAGGCCAATACGAAAAGCGTGAAAAGTTCACGTGAGCCAGTACGGGCGACTTGTGTCATTAACCACGGTAATAAACGACGGCCAATCACAAACATTACCGCAATAAAAGCGGCCACGTTGCCTAAGGTAATGGCAATCTGAATGGCGATGTCTTGCCCGGTGATCGCAGAACTGGGTTGCGAGCCTAAAAGCCCGGCCAAGGGTGGCAATAGCACCAAAATCAACACAGTGGCAATGTCTTCAACGACGAGCCAACCCACGGCAATTTGCCCGTTGTGGGTCGGCAAGATACCACGCACTTCCAGTGCTTTGAGTAGCACTACAGTGGATGCGCATGACAAACACATGCCTAACACCAATGCTTCACCCCAATGCCAGCCCCAGGCAAAGTGCGCAACTAAGCCACCCAAGAGCGTGGCAATGAACATCTGTAGGACAGCTCCTGGAATCGCAATGAATTTAACGCTCAGGAGATCCTTGACAGAAAAATGAAGCCCGACGCCAAACATCAATAGCATGACACCGAGTTCAGAGAGTTGGTGGGCAAGGGCGGGGTCAGCAAAGACGCCAGGCGTATATTGGCCAGCAGCGATGCCTGCGAGCAAATAACCAACCAATGGTGGTGCCTTAAAAAGGCGTTCAGCTAAGAAACCAAAAACGAGCGCAAGACTAAACGCGATAACAAGCGTTGAAATCAGAGGAAGGGAGTGTTCCATGCTGATCCTGTGATGAGTGTAAACGGCGTAAGGAGAGTCGTTGAGACTATAGGTGCTGATTCAATTTTAAGGTGAATGATGCCTAAAGTGAAATGCTTAACACGAAAAAAAAATGCTGAACTTTCGCGGCGAAAGTTCAGCATCTGAAATAGTGTTGGCGTAGCGCTATTTTGAGTGGCGACTGCTGATTAATTCATCGAGGATGAGGAAAAAAGCACCGCCGCAAATGGCAATGTCAGCGACGTTAAACGCTGGCCAATGCCAGTTTTGCCAATAGAAGTCTAAAAAGTCGACCACGTAACCGTACATTGCTCGATCGATCATGTTGCCCATGGCACCTGCTGTGATGAGTGTCAAAGCAAGTGCCATTAGGGGACGATGATTGTTGCGAGCTAAGAGAACGAGCATGGCGACAATGACGGCTAACGCAAGGCCTGTAAAGGCCCAACGTTGCCAACCGCCCGCATCCGCAAGGAATGAGAAAGCAGCCCCCGTATTGTGTGCTAACACGAGGTTAAAGCCAGTAAATACTGGGAGGCTTTCGCCGAGTGCGAAGTTATTTTCAAAGTAGAACTTGGTGATTTGATCAAGCCCTAATAAAGAGAGGGCAAGCACAATCCACAGAATAAACTTCGTTGCGGTCGGTCGGGCGGTGGTGTCCGTCATGCTGATCTCCGATTAGGCAAAGAGGCGCTTTTCGCCTTCGCCAAAGAGGTTAGCGGCACAACGCGGGCACAGCGTCGGGTGTTCAGCATTGCTGCCTACGCCCGGCACATAGTGCCAGCAGCGATCGCACTTCGTATGCTGAGACGTTTCAACCGTAAAGCGCGTTGTGTCGTCAGCAGACTTCGTGAGCGTCACGGCGCTGACGATCATCACAAAGCGCAGTTCGTCGTCCAACGAGGCGAGCGCATCGTAGACGGCAGGTGCCGCTTCGATATGCGCAATGGCCTGCAAGGAGGAACCCACTTCACCTGCGCCACGTTTTTCTTCAATGGCCTTCTGAAGGTCTGCACGAACCGTACGAACGACGTCCCACTTAGCCAAGAGAGCTTCAGCATCAGCCACTTCAGGGAGCGATTCAAAGCGTTCCGTAAAGATGGTTTCGCTTTCGTTGGGCGAGAAGACCTTAAAGGCTTCTTCGGCCGTAAAGGAAAGAACTGGTGCCATCAAGCGTAAGAAGGTCTTCGTGATGTACCACAAAGCGGTCTGGGCCGAACGACGAGCGTGAGAGTTGGGGGCTGTCGTGTAGAGACGGTCTTTGAGCACGTCAAGATAGAAGCTACCCAAGTCAGAAGACGCAAACGTCTGAAGCATCGTGACCACGTTGTGGAAACGGAATTCGGCGTATTCAGCCAAAGCTTCCTTCTGGAACTTTTCGGTGTAGGCCAAAGCCCAACGGTCGAGTTCGAGCATGTCACCCACGGCAACGGCATCCTTGGTGATGTCGAAGTCGGAGGTGTTGGCAAGCAAGAAGCGCAAGGTGTTACGAACACGGCGATAGCTTTCGACCACGCGCTTCAAAATCGTCTGACCCAAGCGAAGTTCGCCAGAGTAGTCGGTCGAAGCCACCCAAAGACGGAGAATTTCAGCGCCGAACTTTTCGTTCACTTCCTGCGGACGAACGACGTTACCCTTGGACTTAGACATCTTTTCACCCTTTTCGTCCACGACGAAACCGTGGGTGAGGAGCATGTTGTAAGGCGCACGGCCGTCGAGCATCGTGCCCGTCAAGAGCGAAGAGTGGAACCAACCACGGTGCTGGTCAGAGCCTTCGAGGTAGAGGTCAGCTGGCCAACCGAGTTCTTCAGGGTGACTTCCGCGCATCACGGTGTAGTGCGTCACACCAGAGTCGAACCACACGTCAAGAATGTCGGTCGAACGAACATAGTTGGGCGCATCCTCTGCGCTCAAGAAGTCTTCAGGCTTGGCGGTTGCCCAGGCTTCAATACCCTTTTGTTCGACGAGCTGAGCGACTTCTTCCATGATTTCAAGGGTACGCGGATGCAGTTCACCCGTTTCCTTATGCATGAAGAAGGGCAACGGGACGCCCCAGTTACGCTGACGAGAAATACACCAGTCTGGACGATTTTCAATCATCGCGTAGAGACGATTGATACCCCAGGTCGGGAAGAACTTCGTGTCCTTGACGCATTCGAGGGCGCGTTCACGGAGAGACTTTTCGCTCGCTTCAGTATTGAGTACACCACGCGTATCAGTCGTAGGCTTATCCATGCGGACGAACCACTGATTCGTGGCACGATAGATCAACGGGGTCTTATGACGCCAGCAGTGCATGTAGCTATGCGTGATGGCGCTGTGAGAGAGGAGGTTGCCAGCGACATTGATCGTTTCGCAGATCTTGTCGGCTGCTGCCCAAATGTTGAGACCACCAAAAAGCGGCAGGGATTCGGAATACTTGCCGTCACCCATCACCGGGGTCAACACTTCGTCGTTTGTCATGCCGTGCTTCTTGCAGGACACAAAGTCGTCTACACCATAGGCAGGCGAAGAGTGCACGATACCCGTACCGGCCGTGGCATCCACGTAGTCGGCAAGGTAGACCGGAGAGAAGCGGCGGTAGCCTTCATGCATGTGCCAAAGCGGATGACGGAAGCGAACGAGTTCGAACTGGTCACCCATGGCCTTCGCAATGCAGTCACCCTTGAAGCCATAACGTTCAAGCGCAGCTTCAGCCAAGCCCGTGCTGAGAATCAAGAGACGGTCTCCCGTGTCATAGAGACCATATTCGAGCTCGGGGTTCATGTTGAGCGCCTGGTTGGCAGGGATCGTCCACGGCGTGGTCGTCCAGATCACGTTGAAGCAAGGCTTTTCGATCTTGCAACCGAAGATGCCTTCAACGCGTTCATGATCTTCGTCAGAGAGTTCGAAGGCAACGTCAATCGTGTGGCTCTTCTTGTCCTTATATTCGACTTCAGCTTCAGCCAAAGCAGACTGGCAGTCAAAGCACCAGTTCACGGGCTTCAAACCACGGTAGACATAACCATGCTTGACGACAGTTGCAAGCGCACGGATTTCTTCGGCTTCGTTCTTGAAGACCATCGTGCGATAAGGATTATCCCAGTCACCGAGCACACCAAGGCGCTTAAAGTCGGCGAGCTGCATCTTGCTCTGTTCAAGGGCATATTCGCGAGCAAGACTCTGCATCTTATCAACGGACAGGTTCTTGCCGTGCATCTTTTCGATCTGCACTTCGATCGGCATACCGTGGCAGTCCCAGCCTGGCACATAGGGAGCCTGGAAGCCTTCGAGCGTCTTTTCCTTGAGGATGATGTCCTTCAAGATCTTGTTGACGGCGTGACCGACGTGAATGTTGCCGTTGGCATACGGAGGACCGTCATGAAGGATGAACTTCTTGGCGTCGCGACGGGCGTCGATGATGCGGTGATAGATACGCTTTTCGTCCCATTCCTTGATCCATTCCGGTTCGCGCTTAGGCAGGTTGCCACGCATCGGGAACGGCGTGTCTGGAAGGTTCAGGGGATATTTTTTGGTATCGGCGGCCGTACCGGCTTCTTTTGCCATAACTAAAACTCCTGGCCCCCTCGGGCTCTTCAGGTTTAAGTGAAATAACAGGTCTTAAATTGATGTGGGTGCACATCCCAAAATCCGACGTGCCTGATCTGCGTCAGATTGAATCGCGGCCTTGAGTTCATCAAGACCCGAAAATTTCTTTTCGCCACGAAGGCGTTCTACAAATTCTACGGAAATCACGCGTCCGTAGGCGTCACCTTGCCAATCAAAGACATTGGTTTCGAGTAGCCAACGACCGTCCGTGGCAACGGTTGGTTTGACACCAATCGAAGCGACACCATTTTGAATCGCGTCCCCTAAGCCATGGATGCGTACGGCGTAGACCCCTTTGATGGCAGGGTGCGAGTGGCTTCCTGGTGGAATCGGTGCAAGGTTCAAGGTCGGAAAGCCTAAACGACGACCTAGCTCGGCGCCATGAATAACGCGTCCCGTCATGGTGTATGGGCGACCTAGCATGAGAGAAGCGTCATATAGTCGGCCTTCAGCCAAAGCTTGACGAATACGCGTTGAACTCACGCGCGCGTCTTTATGAAAAAACGTAGGCGCTACAAAAAGTTCAAAGGGTAAGGTCTTTGAGAGCGTACGCAACATGTCGATGTTGCCTGCGCGGTCACCGCCAAAACGGAAGTCTTCACCGACACTCACCCAACAAGCCCCTAAACCCTCAATGAGGATCTCTGTCACAAAGTCTTCAGCCTTCATGCGCGCAAGCTGGGCATTAAAGGGAAGTATGTAGATACGTTCAATACCTGCTTTGAGCAAGTGATGAACTTTGTCATACAGGGTAGAAATGCGCGCAACTTCACCGCCACGACCAAAGAAATCTTTTGGGTGTGGTTCAAAGGTTACAACGGACGGCACAAGACCTCTTTGCAGGGCAGATTCTTTAACATACTCAAGCAGCGCTTGATGCCCAAGGTGAACGCCATCAAAATTGCCAATGGCAATCGCTGAAGGTCGACGAAGTAACGGGTGAGGCAGACCGCGGAAAACGTGCATGACTCGGTGGACTAGAAGAATTAAGAATAGAAGGTACGATTATACGGAAAAAAAGTTGAATTCCCTTTATAGAGTGCAGTCTCTTTGGTTTAAAATGACCCCACTATGCAGAACATCGTAATTCTTATCTCTGGCCGCGGCAGCAATTTCGAAGCTATTCTTCGAACGAGCCGTGAAGAAAACTGGGAAACGACGTGTCAAGCACGTATTGCCGCCGTGATCTCTAATCGTCCTCAGGCAGCGGGTCTTGATATCGCTCGTGCGGCTGGTATTGATGCCGTAGCGATGGACCATAAGGCCTATGATTCTCGCGAAGCTTTTGAAAAAGACCTCGCCGATGTCATTCGCCGTTACGATCCAAGTGTCATCGTGCTCGCTGGTTTTATGCGTGTGTTGACCGAAGGGTTTGTCTCGCAATTTGAAGGGAAAATCTTAAATATTCATCCCGCCATTTTGCCGCTTTTCCCTGGGCTCGATACGCATCAGCGCGCCATTGATGCAGGCTGTCGCGTGCACGGTTCGACCGTACACTTTGTGACCCCTGTGCTTGACGGTGGTTCGATTATTGGTCAAGCCGTAGTACCTCTTTTGCCGTCCGATGATGCTGATACGTTGGCTCATCGTGGGCTTGTGCTTGAGCATCAACTGTATCCGAAGTGTGTTCGCGCGATCATTGAAGGTCGCGTGCGTTGCGAACATGGCCGTACTGTCTATGATGACGAAACGGCACGTTCGTTGACCCTTTTTGGTGCTTAAATCAAAGAAAATCGCGGAGACGACATCGTCTCCATTTTATCTAGGGAGGAAGCGCGGCCTGAGTGAGGCTTTGAAGCGCTTCCTTTTCAATTTTTTTACAGTGAAAATTTATGGCTGAAACCAAGTTCCCGAAGCGTCGCGCCTTTGCGATGCAGAAGCCCCGTAAGACTGAACGCACGGAGTCGCCTCGCCGTACGGAGCGTCAGCGTGCTGCTGATAAGCGTCGTCGTCAAGAAGCCCATGCTATGGGTGGCTACGCTAAGGGTCCGAAGACGCCCGAAAAGCGCATGATGGCGTTAAAGCCGGGTCAAGTGCGTATTACGGGCTTGATTGTCGACGAGTTGACGCGTGCGCTGAATGTGATTTTGAAGCTTGATGGTCCAGCAGACGTACTCATGAAGCTCTTCTTCCGTAGTAATCCGCGTCTGGGTATGCGTGATCGCGGCATTATCGCTGAAGGCATTTACTATGCGCTTCGCCATCTGGGTACGTTGACCTGGGCGATGCATCCCGTGCCGCCTGCTCGCGCACCGCGCTTGACGGCTTTGACGGTGTTAGCACGTCAACATGGTATTGAATCGCTTCCGCCCACGTCGGTCGCTCGTGAAGAAGGTCCCTTGAAGAACGTGCTCGCCGCTGACTTGACGAAGGCGCCTGCTCACGTTCAAGCCGAGTTGCCGACCTGGATTTATGACCTTTTAGAAGCTCAGTACGACGATACGGCTTTGCTTTATCCGTCCATGCTCGAAGGCGCACCGTTAGATTTGCGTGTCAACCTTTTGAAGGCGACCCGCGAAGAAGTGCTTGAAGAATTGACGGCAAATGGCGTTGAAGCCTATCCGACGCCCTATAGCCCTGATGGCGTTCGTCTTCCGACAAAGCCTGGTCTCACGCAGTGGCCGATCTACAAAGAAGGTAAGGTCGACGTGCAGGACGAAGGTAGCCAGTTGATTGCTCGCTTGTTGACGCCACGTCGTCGTGAAATGATTTGCGACTTCTGTGCGGGCGCAGGTGGCAAAACCTTGGCTTTGGGTGCTTTGATGCGCTCGACGGGTAGTCTCTACGCTTTTGATGTGAACGAAAAGCGTTTGGCAGGTTTGGCGCCGCGTATGCGCCGTGCGGGTCTTTCGAATGTGCATCCGATCGCGATTCGTAGCGAACGCGATGAACGTATTCGTCGCTTGCAGGGTAAGTTTGACCGTGTGTTGATTGACGCTCCGTGTACGGGTACGGGTACCTTCCGTCGTAATCCTGACTTGAAGTGGCGTTTGGCGCCGTCTGAATTGGAACGCATCAACAAGATTCAGAAGGATGTTTTGGAACACGCTAGCCGCTTGGTGAAGAAGGGTGGTCGTATGGTCTATGCGACGTGCTCGATGTTGAAGCGTGAAAATCAGGATGTGGTTGAAGCCTTCTTGGCGCAGCATCCCGAATGGCACTTGGTGCCTGCTGCTGAAGTGCTCGCACAGCAGGGTATTACGTTTGATGCTAAGCAGTGGGAACGTTTTGGGGACTACTTCCAGATGTTGCCACACGTCAACAGTACGGATGGCTTCTTTGCTGCTGTGTTGCAACGAGACTAATTGACGATTGAGTCTCCGTAAAAAAAGCGCGATTTCTGAGTGGAGATCGCGCTTTTTGTATGGCCTCAAAAAGAAGTCAACAGATTTGATGCCTAGATAAGCAAAAAGCCCGGCCATTAAATTTGCCGAGCTTTTTCGCCGAATCGAATACTCAATTACTTGAGCTTCGTTTCCTTGTAGACCACGTGCTTGCGAGCCACCGGGTCGAACTTGGAGATTTCCATCTTACCCGTGGAAGTCTTCTTGTTCTTGGTGGTCGTGTAAAAATGACCGGTACCGGCCGTGGATTCAAGCTTGATCTTTTCGCGAGCGCCTTTCGCCATGGTGAAACTCCTCTAATTAGATTTCGCCGCGGGCGCGGAGGTCCGCCAGAACCGCATCAATACCAATCTTATCAACCGTACGAAGGCCAGCCGTCGTCAAACGCAGACGAACCCAGCGGTTTTCGCTTTCGACCCAGAAACGGCGATACTGCAGATTGGGCATAAAACGACGCTTGGTCTTGTTGTTCGCGTGCGAGACGTGATGGCCGACCATCGGCGCCTTACCGGTGACTTGACACACTCGTGCCATCTCTAACTCCAGTGAAATTAAAATAAAACATCTCGCAGGCTCACCATCTCGTTTTAGCGAGGGAAGCCACGCGAGCGCAGAAATATTAAATTATACGCCTGATCATGCGCAGTCGCCACCAAGGATTGAGGTTAAATACCTCAAATTGGCTGACTGCCCCACTGTGTCAGTACAGGGAGTCGGCGGTGCACAAAATTGAGCGTGGAGCGCATTCTACCCGTTTTTTCTTCGTTGTGTGCGGAAATCAGCAAAAAACTTTAGACTTAATGGAAATTTTTTTATTTTTGCGTGTTCAACCTCCTGATTTCGGCAGAGTGAGAGGCTTCGACAGCCACTTTTCAGCGCCTTGAGATGGCGGTTTTACCCATCCTACCCTTTAGGAAGGTGATTTATGAAAGTTCTATTAGCCCAACCCCGCGGCTTTTGCGCCGGTGTCACACGAGCTATTGCGATTGTTGAACGCGCGCTCGAGATTTACGGTGCCCCGATCTATGTGCGTCATGAGATTGTGCACAATCGTACGGTTGTGAACGATTTACGCGAGCGTGGCGCAGTCTTTGTTGACAACTTGTCCGAGGTCCCCGAAGGGGCTACAGTGGTCTTTTCTGCGCACGGCGTGCCTCGCGCCGTGTCTGAAGAGGCTGAGCGTCGCGGTTTCCGTGTGTTTGATGCTACATGCCCTTTGGTCACTAAGGTGCATCGTGAAGTGGCTCGTATGCGTGAAGAAAACCGTACGGTCTTAATGATTGGTCATGCGGGACACCCAGAGGTCGAAGGGACTATGGGGCAGGTCGATGGCGGTATCGAGTTGATCGAAAATGCTGAAGATGTTGCAAAGCTCCCTTATACCAATCAAGATGCATTGGCTTATGTCACACAAACGACGATCAGTGCAGACGACAGTCAGGTCGTGATCGATGCGTTACGTCAGCGTTTCCCGAATATTCACGAACCAAAGCGTCAAGACATTTGTTATGCCACCACGAATCGCCAGGCTGCTGTGAAGCTCTTGGCACGCTCGGGCGTTGATATTGTCTTGGTGATTGGCTCTGCGACGAGCTCCAATTCAAACCGTCTCAGAGAAGTGGCAGAGCGCGAAGGTGCGCGTGCTTATCTCGTTGATACCGCTGAACATTTGGATCCCGCTTGGTTTGATGGCGTGAAGTGCGTGGGTATTACGGCGGGCGCTTCGGCCCCCGAATCTTTGGTTCAGGGTGTCTTACGTTATTTAGAGGCTCATTTGGGTGCTGAGCCCGCACAGGTACTTGAAGGCGTGGAGGAAAACGTGGTTTTCCCACTCCCTAAGGGCTTGAGAGTCGAGGATAACGTGGCTTAAGTGTTATGGCAGGGGTCGATAGGTTGTAAAAGAATGGCAACTGTCGATCCCTTTGTTATTTTTTGGGTGCACAATGCACGACGAGACTTTTTGAGACGAGTTCATAATAACGAAAAGGTATTGAGTACCATGAGTAAAACGAAACATCAAAGTTTGACACCCGCAACCCAGTGGCTCAAACAACATGGCATTATTTTTGAAGAAAAGTCCTATGAGTACGAAGAGCATGGCGGAACGGCCTTAGCCGCTTCGTCTTGTGGGTTAGACCACCATCATGTGATTAAGACGCTCATCATGGAAGATGAGCACGCGAAGCCTCTGGTCATTCTGATGCACGGGGACTGCGAAGTGTCAACCAAGAATTTGGCACGTCAGATCGGTGTGAAGCACATTGCGCCATGTAAGCCTGAGCAGGCTCAGCGAAATTCGGGCTATATGGTGGGTGGCACGAGTCCTTTTGGTACCAAAAAGAAGATGCCGGTCTATGTTCAAAAGACAATTCTTGAACTTGACCATATCTTTATTAATGGGGGACGTCGAGGCTATCAGGTTGGTATTGATCCAAAAGTGTTGACTGAAGTCTTAGGCGCGATCTCGGTAGATTGTGCCATTGAAAATGTGTAAGTCTAGATAAGCCAACGGGACGCTACCCTAAACCCCCGCTTGACTAGATACTAACGGTACATGGTCTTCGGGGGTTTTTC
>CALEAW010000008.1 GCA_937943605.1 uncultured Sutterella sp.
GCCGCTTTGTGTTTAGGTGTCAGATCTTACTGAACTAGATTTGCAAAATTTGGGTGAATTAAGGTCGGGAATCAGTTGGTTCTCGGCCTTTTTCGTCATGATTAGACGAATGCGGAGAAAACGAAAGAGGCCGTGAATTTGCATTCACAGCCTCTCGAATTTGGTGCGGGAGATCGGACTCGAACCGACACGCCTTAACAGCGTCAGGACCTAAACCTGGTGCGTCTACCAATTTCGCCACCCCCGCGTTGGAAGAAGCATTCTACAGTATTTATTGATCGATTGCGGAATTTTTTGATGAAGTTTCAAAAATTTCTAGTCTTGCACGATTGTATTCACCCCAAGTGATCTTGCCGTCGAGTAAGGCATCCTGAATATCTTTAATTTTTGGATCAACGATTTCGCGAGATTGACGGGCTTGGCGAATGAGGTCAGGGTTGCCCGATTCCATCATCAATGCACGTGTCTCTTCATTGAGTTTATGAAGTTGATCAAAAATGCGCTTTGTGACGACTTTGGCTTGTGCAGTCATGCGAGCAGGGTCACGTAAATGCGCTTCTGTCATGCCTGCGGGTAAGCATGGAGTGCGTGTGTAGTAGAGTTGATTGGCCGGGGCTGTGCAAATCGCTCGAACGTCACGCGCCACAATGGCGATACGTTCATTGTATTTTTCGTCTTCTGTCTCACGGGTAGATAGGGTTGAGTCTTGCGACGTGCGAGAGGATTGGTTCACCGCTTCTGAAGAGGTGGATGGCTTGAGAGAGTGTGACGTCGTGCCACAGGCAGAAAGTAGGCTAATCGTGAGGACGCCGAGAACGATTGAAAAATAAGGGATGCGCATGGCTGCGGCCAGAAAAGTCAACAGGACAGAAACTTATTATTTTACCAAGGTTCGGCTGTACTGTTTTGTGAAATAAAACGTCACCCTATTACGTAAGGTTGTTGTTTGCTGACGAAAAAAGTCGCCAAAAATATGATTCTCTTCGTGTTTTTCCTTATTTTCCAAGCGGATATGGAAAAACGATCCAGACTTTCTCCGCTATAATTAACAAATTCAGGTCTGCCGATAGGGTATGTCGGCAGGGTCTTCTATTTAATAGGAGAGGGTAGTAAACCAGTGGTGCGCCACAGGTGAACGACCCCGAAAAGAATTTTTACGCGGTTCATTTGTGCAAGACACAAGTGAATCTCTTCAACAAATTCCGTCAATGTTTAGAGACGTTAGACGGATTTTTATAAAGACAATCGCGATGACTGAACAAGAAACCGTCAAGACCGAAGAGGTCGCCAAGGTCAACCCGCTCGAACGTACGCTCGAACTCGTTGTTTCTTACGCTTCTGCCGAAGCCCTTACCGAACAGTCTCTCAAGAACTATCGCAAGAACGCCAAGCTCCCGGGTTTCCGTAAGGGCCACGTTCCTGCCGCTCAGGTTCGTCGTATGTACGGCGCCCAGGCTTTCGACGAAGCTGTGAACCAGCTCGTTGGCGAAGCTTGGTCCAAGGCTGCTCGTGAAAGCGGTCTTCGCATCGCTGGCTATCCGCGCATCGATGCTACCCAGGTTGAAGACAAGGAAAACATGCACTTCGAAGCTAAGTTCGAAGTGTTCCCGGACGTTGAACTCCCTGACTTCTCCGCTGTTGAACTCAAGCGCTATGTCTGCCCGGTGACGGACGTTGAAGTTGAAAAGACGATCGACGTGATGCGTCGTCAGCGCGCTGTCTACACGGTTGTTGAACGCGCTGCCGCTAACGACGACCGCGTGAAGGTTAACTTCAATGGTAAGAAGGATGGCGTTGAATTCCAGGGCGGTGCTGCTGAAGGGTACACCTTCGTGCTCGGCCAGGGTCGCATGCTCCCTGAATTTGAAGCCGCTGTTGTTGGTTTGGCCGCTGGTGAATCCAAGACCTTCCCGATGACCTTCCCGGAAGACTACGGTATTCAGGACCTCAACGGTCAGCAGGTTGAATTCTACGTCGAAGTGGTTGAAGTTGCCGAAGCGACCTATCCGGAAGTTGACGACGAATTCGCTGCTACGCTCGGCGTTCAGGGTGGCGTTGAAGCTATGCGCAACGAAATCCGCACGAACCTCGAACGTGAAGTCAAGATGCGTCTTGAAACGAAGACGAAGGCTGAAGTGATGGATGCTGTCGCTGCCGCTTGCACGTTCGCTGTTCCGACCTCCATGGTTGAAGAAGAAAGCAAGAGCCTCAGCGAACAGATGGTTCGTGACCTCGCCGCTCGTGGTATCGACACCAAGAAGATCCCTGCTATGCCGGCTAGCGTCTTCAATTCTCAGGCTGAACGCCGTGTTCGCCTTGGCCTCTTCGTCGAAGCTTTGGTTTCCAAGGAAGAAGTCACGGGTACGGACGAACAGGTTCGTGCGATCGCCACTGACATCGCTTCCAGCTATGAAAAGCCGGAAGAAGTGGTCGAATACATCATGAACGACCAGAACCGCGTGACGAACCTCCGCGCCCAGGCCACGGAAAACAACGTGACCGACTGGGTTCTCGGCAAGGCCAAGACGACGGAAGAAACGGTTGAATTCGACAAGCTCATGGCTGGTCAGCTCTAATTAGAGTTTGACTGTCTGAGTGGGTCAAGGGACTCAGCTTTGAGTCCCTCACCGTGAGAGAAAGAGGCATCAAGGTTCGTATGAGAGCCGGGTGCCTCTTTTGTTTTTGGTCACGGCGTTGTGGTTTTGTTTCACTTTTCGCTTAATAAAGCGGGTGACATTTGTCGACGTCCGCTACAATCATTGGACATCATTTTTTTAGAGCAAAGAAAAAGCTATGTTAGTTCCATATGTCATTGAAGACACCGGCCGTGGTGAACGCAGCTACGATATTTATTCCCGTTTGTTGCGTGACCGCATTATCTTCTTGACCGGCGAAGTGAATGATCAGTCTGCCAGTTTGGTGATTGCTCAGATGCTCTTCCTTGAAAGCCAGAACCCTGATAAGGATATTTATTTTTACATCAATAGCCCGGGTGGTTCTGTCTCAGCAGGGATGGGTATTTATGACACGATGAAGTTTATTCGCCCGAGCGTTTGCACGATTTGTGTGGGTATGGCTGCCTCAATGGGTGCTTTGTTGTTGAGCTCTGGTGAGAAGGGCCGCCGTTATGCTTTGCCCCATTCTCGTGTGATGATTCATCAGCCTTTGGGTGGTGCTCAGGGTCAGGCCACTGAAATTGAAATCACGGCTCGACAGATTTTGCGTACCAAGGCTGAATTGAATCAGATCTTGGCCGATAACTGCGGTAAGCCAATTGAACAGGTGTCGCACGACACGGAACGCGACTACTGGCTCATTGGTCAGGAAGCGATGGATTACGGTTTGGTTGACCGTATCTTCACGACGCGTGCTGAACTTGAAAAGGCACTCTAAGCTTCATTGAAACCCTTTAGGCTCGAGAAATGCGTGTTCGAGCCTTTTCTGGAAACGTTATGAGAATTTGTTCTTTCTGCGGTCGTAACGAGAACGAATGTAAGGAGCTTTTTTCTGGCATTCGTGGTGAGTTGATCTGCGGTGAATGTATTCGTTCGATGAACGATGAGTTGAAGTCGGGGCCAGCGCCTGAAGCAACGACTGAAGAAGCGACCCCTGTGGCTGAAAAGCCGTTGCCTAAACCCAAGGAACTCTTTGACTTGCTCGATCAGTATGTGGTCGGTCAGACGCGTGCAAAGCGTACGTTGTCGGTTGCGGTTTATAACCACTACAAGCGCTTGAAGAATCAAGCGGATGTTTCTCGCACGGTCGAGCTTCAGAAGTCCAACATTTTGTTGATGGGGCCGACGGGCTCGGGTAAGACGTTATTAGCACAGACCTTGGCGCGTGCGTTGGATGTGCCGTTTGCAATTGCAGACGCAACGACGCTTACGGAAGCTGGGTATGTGGGTGAAGACGTTGAAAATATTGTCGCGAAGTTGGTGCAAGCTGCCGATGGTGACATTGAACGCGCTCAACGCGGGATTATCTACTTGGACGAAATCGACAAGATTGCCCGTAAGAGCGAAAACCCATCGATCACGCGTGACGTGTCGGGTGAGGGTGTTCAGCAGGCTTTGTTGAAGCTCGTCGAAGGCACAGTGGCTAGTATGCCGGCTCAGGGTGGCCGCAAGAATCCTGGCAAGGCCATGATTCAAGTGGATACCTCTCAGATCCTCTTTATCTGTGGTGGTGCTTTTGATGGCATGCAAAGCATCATTAGCCGTCGTACCGAAAAGGCTGAAATGGGCTTTGGTGGTCGAGTCTTCAGTAAGGATGGTGACAAGAACCTTACCAAGGTGTACCAGCAGGTTGAAGCGGGTGACTTGGTGAAGTATGGCTTGATCCCTGAACTCGTCGGTCGTTTGCCAGTGATTGCTGCACTCGAAGAACTTGACGAAAAGGCTTTGATTGCGATTTTGACGCAGCCAAAGAACGCGATTGTTCGTCAGTACCAGGCGCTCTTTGGGATGGAAGATGTTGAGCTCGAAATCACGCCTGACGCTTTAGAGGCCATTGCTCAGAAGGCTATCGCACGTAAGACGGGTGCCCGTGGTTTGCGTTCCATTGTCGAAGATGTCTTATTGGATGCCATGTTTGATATCCCGTCTAAGGGAACGGTCGCTAAGGCGATCGTGACTCGTGAAACGGTTGAGCAGGGTAAGCCCGTTGAGCTCATCGAACGTTAAGCGAATCATCCTAGGTTAACCACTTGAAAATGGGGGCTGATGCCCCCATATAAGTTGGACTGAACTGTTTTTTGTAGGACAACGAATTGGCTAATAAGAAAACCAAGGGGAACATTGAACTTCCCGCACAAATGGAAGTGCCTGCGCTCGCCGTCCGTGACATGGTGATCTTCCCCCACATGATGGCGCCGATCTTTATGGGGCGTTATAAGTCCATCAAGGCCGCTGAAAAGTCCATGGGGATTGAAGGGAATTACCTGTTGTTGGTGGCACAGAAGGATCCCAATCACGACGACCCGAAGATCGAAGATCTGTTTGAAACGGCAACGCTTTCGAGTGTGCAGCAGTTGTTGCGTTTGCCCGACGGTACGGTAAAGACGCTGGTCGAAGGGCTTGCGCGTTATCGTATTACGGAACTCAAGCTTGTTGATGGCGCGTGGATGGCGACCTGTACGCGTTTGGATTCTGAAGCGCCTGACGCAGCTGTGCTTGAGCCCTATCGCCGTTCTTTGATTGATGCTTGGGGCGTGTTTGCGGGTAGTGACAAGACGCGTTTGGATCTTTTGAAGCAGTTAGAAGCTGAAACGGATTTGGAACGTTTGCTTGACTTGATTTGCTCTCAGGCCCCCTTTAAGACGCCTGAAAAGATTCAGTTACTCTCCGAAGCCAATTTGATCAAGCGCTATGAATACGCGTTGGGTCTTTTGGGTCGCGAAAACGAACTCAAGGAAATTCAGGCTCGTGTTGACGGTCGTGTGAAGCGCCAGATGGATAAAAACCAGCGCGACTACTACCTCAACGAGCAGATGAAGGCCATCCGAAAGGAATTAGGCGACAATGGTGAAGGCGAAAACGACGATTTCGCTGAGCTCGAAAAGCGCGTGACGGAAGCCAAGATGCCGAAGCACGCTGAGGATACGGCTCGTAACGAGTTACGTCGTTTGCGTCAGATGCCGCCGATGAGTTCTGAGTCGGTTGTTGTTCGTAACTACATCGAAACGTTGTCGGACTATCCGTGGTCAAAGAAGTCTCGCGTCTCGCGTGACCTCGAAGCCGCTGCTCGTATTTTGGACGAAGATCATTCTGGTCTTGAAAAGATCAAGGAACGTATCCTTGAATATCTCGCCGTTCAAAAGCGTGTCGGTAAGGTGAAGTCTCCGATCCTTTGCTTTGTAGGTGCACCTGGTGTTGGTAAGACGTCGTTAGGTGAATCGATTGCCCGAGCAACAGGCCGTAAGTACGTGCGTGTGGCTTTGGGTGGCGTGCATGACGAAAGCGAAATTCGTGGTCACCGTCGTACCTATGTGGGATCGATGCCTGGCCAAATTGTCAAGGGAATGATCCGCTCTGGTGTTCGCAATCCGCTTTTCTTGCTCGATGAAATTGACAAGATGGGTAGCGACCATCGTGGTGACCCGGCTGCGGCCATGCTCGAAGTCTTAGACCCTGAGCAGAATGATTCGTTTGCCGACCACTACATGGAAGTGCCAGTGGACTTGTCGGACGTGATGTTCGTGGCAACGTCTAATAGCTATGACATTCCGCCTGCGCTCTTAGACCGTATGGAAGTGATTTCTTTGTCGGGCTACACCGAAGAAGAAAAGGTTCATATTGCCGAACATCATTTGGTGCCAAAGAGCTTGCGCGCGACGGGTCTGAAGGCTGAAGAAGTCGATCTGACGCGTGAAGCCATTGTCGACATCATCCGCTTCTGGACACGTGAAGCGGGGGTTCGTGGTTTGGAACGTTTGATTGGCAAGATCTTCCGCAAGATTGTCTATGCCACCGATAAGCAGATTCTCAAGAAGCAAAAACAAAAGGCGCCGGTGAAGACCGTGGTGACGCCTGATATGTTGAGCGGCTACTTGGGACCGGCTCGTTACACCATTGGTTTGGCTGGCAAAGAACCGCGCGTCGGTGTGGTCAATGGCCTGGCTTGGACGAGTGTGGGTGGCGAACTCTTGACGATCGAAACGCAGATCTTCCCGGGTAAGGGGCACGTACAGCGTACGGGGCTTTTGGGCGACGTGATGAAGGAAAGCGTCGAAGCCGCCCGTTCGGTGGTGCGTGCGCGTGCCGATAAGTTAGGCATTGCGTCGAAGCGTTTCTACGAAACAGACTTGCACGTTCACTTCCCTGAAGGCGCAACGCCTAAGGACGGTCCTTCGGCGGGTGCTGCAACCACGACGGCGATCATTTCTGTGATGACAGGTATTCCTGTGCACGCGGATGTTGCCATGACGGGTGAAATCAACCTTCATGGTGAAGTTCTTGAAATTGGTGGCTTAAAGGAAAAGATTCTTGCGGCTGTTCGCGCGGGTTGCACTAAGGTGCTCATTCCGCAGACGAATGTTCGCGATCTCGAAGAATTGCCTGAAAGCGCCAAGACGCAGATTGCGATCGTGCCCGTGAAGACGATTGACGACGTGATGCAACACGCTTTGGTTCGTCAGCCCGAGCCCATCGATCCAGAGAAGGTCGAAGCCGAAGATAAGGCAAAGGACGATGCAAAAGCGTCGGCTGCCAATGCTTAATAAGGCTTAACGAAAGGGTCCCTTGTCGAATGACAAGGGACTTTTCGCAAAAAAGTCGAAAAAAATTCGAGGGATACCATATTTACGGTATAGACACGAACGAAACTTCGTGTAAAATCTCAATTCTGCATTTCACGAAGCGAACTGCAGAACACAATTCGGAAGGGTGCTTAGCTCAGTTGGTAGAGCGCCGCGTTTACACCGCGATGGTCGGGAGTTCGACCCTCTCAGCACCCACCAAATCAAGAAAAAAATCTTCTTGACGAATTGGAAAAGTTCTGTATAATAACGCTTCTCTGCTGAAGAAAAGCTCCGATGGAGTGGTAGTTCAGTTGGTTAGAATACCGGCCTGTCACGCCGGGGGTCGCGG
>CALEAW010000009.1 GCA_937943605.1 uncultured Sutterella sp.
GTCAAACGTTTGACGAAAAGAGCTGGATGGTGATGAGCAGCAACTACTTGAAGTATCGCTTCAATGTGGGCGATATTGCTGTGAAGCCAATGTTCTTGGCTGACATCGGTTGGACACATACGAGTGGCAGCGAGTCTACGCACTTGAAGCGAGATAGCCTTAACGACACAACGCTTGATTTGGGTGTCGGTGTTGAAGTTGAGGGCGCCTTTGATGCAACAAGCTGGATGGTTCAGTTGACTGCCCGACATAACCTTTGGCGTTCGGCTGACTCGGTCGGCGTGAACCTCAAGAACGCGCAAGGCTTTATTTCGTATGGTCTTGACAATCAGAAGTCTACGACCTTCGGTGCGCACGGCATGATTAGTCAACGTCTTTCGAAGACCATGATGCTCGATATTGCGACGGGGGCGACTGCGTCTACCGACGGGTCTCTCGGCATCAATGGTAATGCGCGTCTGCGTTGGTTATTCTAACTGGCATTAATACCAGGTAAAGGTTTGCCTGGTTAAATGATTCGCCCGGTCATGCGAGAAGTGTGATCGGGTGAAGTCCTTGGTGAGAGTGAAAATGTGAATGGTGGACGGTCAGTTTTGAGGATTATTGGAGTCGAACAGAAAAGATGATCTCCATTTGCTACTCTAGAAACAATGAGTAGACAAACGATCAGAACGAAGACGGGGGTCCATTTTGTGGTTAAAAGGCCACATTGAACTTTTGAAAGACAGTGTCTTCAAGTGAAACGAGGGTTTGTACTCATACAGTTTGATCTTTATCGGTTTAGGTTTGTAATCACTACAGGAGAAAACTGTTATGTACACACACACATACACACACGAAATCTTTTGTAACATCTAAAATCGCGATTGCGGTTGCAGCTATTTTAGGTGCCACATGTGTTCAGGCTGCTGTTGCCGCAGATGATTATGTATTTGATGAACAATCCAATACACACATTTGGCATAACCCGAAAATTGATGGCGTTTACTTTCCTGAAACTACTGAATTAAAAAACGGCCAAAACGCTAAGTTTAATACCACTTCATCACGTTGGTTCCTTAAAGATTTCAAAATTGGCTTTGCTTATTCTTTAGGAAAAGTTCAATTTACGAATGCTCCATCGGACGGGACGCATAAATATTTTGCTATTATTGATGGTACCAATAAAAGCAATAGTCAACAGATTGATTCGAACAAAACCTACCTGACGATTGATGAACTGCGTTTAGGTTTGAATACTGCATTACAGTTTTCTAGTAATGTCAATGAAAAAACAGTTGATATCAGAAAACTTGTTATTTCATGTGATATTGAAGAAGGCAGAGAGTTGTCTGAATATGATTTATTGAAAAATGCGGTCAATATTCAAACATACAATCAAATCTACAACGGACCAGTAGCAACGTCCAACTCAATTAGATTGAATGAAGTCTTCGTTGAAGATGGTGCTTCTGTAACATTTTCTGCTAAAGGTAATGAACAATTTGCACAGGCTTCTTCATTAAGTCTTTCCAAGATAACCTTAGGAGACAAGACACAAGTGCTTAGTGGTTATGCATACGGGTCTGGGGGAACTCCTGGTGGTTGGGCCATAGGTAAAACGCGTTTTGACCACGTCGTTGCAAATGGTGATTCGACAATTACCATTGATAACGGTACGTTGACGCTCGGCTCTCTCGAAGTTGCCGAAAGTAAGCAACTTTCTATCACTGCAAATGAAAAAAGTGTTGTCAATGCTAAAACTCCAGCTTCGGTCGCAGGGATTAATGACACACTTGCTGTCTCTTTAGCGGGTAAGTCAACGTTGAGTTTTGATACACCTACTGTTGATAAAACCACAATGACGATTACAACGGCAGCTAAAGCGCCAGGACAGGTTCAGTTAGGGGAGAAGGCTACCTTAAAAGGTGACTCGATTTCTGTTGTAAGTGGTGGAACACAAAGCACTGGTAATACGCTCAATGACCTGAATGCCCTCGCTGGTGTGGTGGTTGATAGCAAAAAAGATCATGTTGCAGGTGTGCATGTCACTCAAGAGGCCAATGAGTTATTCGATGCTGCATCAGGTATCACAACAGCTCAGGGTGGCGTTACTGATGTGAAGGTAGAAGCGAATGCATCTATTCATGGCATCGCCGAAATGACCGCACTTGGTCTTATGGTTTGGCGCTCAGAAATCAATGACATGAACAAACGGCTTGGTGAACTGCGTGATTCGTCAGAACAGTCAAACGGTGTTTGGGCTCGTGTCTATAACGGTAAGGCTAAGTATGGCGCGCAGAATGTGACCAACAAGTACACGGCGTTCCAGTTTGGTTATGACCGTCAAGTTACCCCGGGTGTTTGGCTGGGCGGCGCAATGTCGTACACCGACGGCAAGAACGATTTCAAACAAGGTAATGGTGATAGTTCTTTGTACGCTTTTACGGGTTATGCATCATGGCTTGCTGAAAACGGCATGTTCGTCGATGTAACCGGTAAGTTTGGTCGTATGAAGAACAGCTTTGACATTGCAACCAATCTTGGAACTTCTTCAGGTAGTTATCGTACGAATACTGTATCTATGTCCGCAGAAGCTGGTTGGCGCCTTTACCCGATGCAAAATGCCTTGTACGTAGAACCTCAAGTTGAAATGATGTATGGTCGAGTCTTTAGTGCTGACTACACCACAAGCTTGGGTGTTAATGTGGATCAAGCGTCGACAGATACTTTAGTGGGTCGTGTAGGCTTTGCTTTGGGTCTTAAGTGTCCTGATAATCGTGGTAACGCCTACGTCCGTGCTTCGGTACTTCACGATTGGAAGGGTGATGCTAGCGCAACCTTTGCAAAGAATGGTCTGACCCGCACGGTAGAGGACGATCTGGGTGATACATGGATCGAGTATGGTATTGGTGCTAATTACAATGCGACAAAGAATGTCCATCTCTATGTTGACTTAGAATCGACGGCAAGCGCTACTGTAGAAACTTCCTATCGATTCAATATCGGCGCTAGGTATGCCTTCTAATTAGTTATGTAAAACACTCGCTTTAAATGAGTGTGTTTCAAGGCTGTCATCAAAAGACTTTACATTTGATGGCAGCCTTTTTTTCGCGTTGAGACAAGAAGGCTATTGGCGGTTGATAGTCATCGAGATTTCGATTTGTTAACCATGTTCCAATGATTATTGATTGGGCGATTTTTGAAAGGACATCAGAGAGCGGTTAACTGATCAGTTTTGTTTAACCTCGGCCCAAGCACCGATGCGGCGTTGCGAACCATCGAAAACTGCAACAACGTAAATCGTTTCTTGAGAATGATTGGGTGACTGACCGTACCTGCGGTCAATGATTTGGGATTTAGCTTCTTCGAGTAATTGATGAAGGTTTTGACCATCTACGGAATACTTATACTCAAAAACCCAACGGCAGTTGCAAACTTCGACTTCAAGGTCGCTTCTACCGCGTGCATAGTGAACTTCGATCTCTGGTCTCAATGAGAGTGAGTAGAGAAGCATTTGGAAGCATGAACGGAAAGACGACTCATCAGTGATGATAAACCGATGGTAATCGAAAGCATTGACGACATCATTAAAACATTTGATGACGTTATGCACGTTTTTGGTGGCCATTGCTTCAATAATATCAATCGCGTCGAACTGTGGATTATTAGTCAGGATCTGAGCTGACAGTCGTGCCATCGAAGCGCGTACTTCTTGATTAGGATAACCAAGCGAGAGTCTCCCAAAAGCGTCGATGCTTTTGATGGTTAAATAGCCCGCTTGTTGGAATAAAGTAATTTCATTAATCGCGCGCGCATTTGTTTTCGTGAATGAGTCTTCATCGAAATCTATGGCGGATCTTAAGTCTTGGCCGGTCACTAGAATATTGTTTTCAAGGTTGATGAAGTCTGGCATATTCCGGTTGAGTAAATGTTTCAACAGGAATCTTGGCTGTCCGGCTGTTTCGTACCAGTAGTTTTCAAAGCCGTTTTGAGGCGACATAAGAAAGCGCATGACCGACCACGGGCAAAACACATGCGAGGAGGCTTGTGAATCGAAACAAAAGCCATCGTAGTATTTTTTCATCTCACCGATCAATTTTTCAACGCTCATACCAAGGACGTTGGAAGCTTTTTGGAGATGCTCACCAAAGTGTTGAGTGAGTTCGTCTTCAGTGAAGCCTAGAAGCGTTCCGAATTGCGGTTCAAGTGTCACATCAACTAAGCTATTGAACCCTGAGAAAATACCCGTGGAAGTGAAACGGGTAACACCAGTCAGGAAAAGGAAACGAAACGATCCTTCGTTAGATTTCAGGATATTGAAGAAAACCCGAAACTCATCGCGGACGTAGCTGAAGAGTTCAATATCGTCAAGACATTGTGTCAAAGGCGCATCATATTCGTCAATCAAGATCACCAACGGTTGGCTTTTACGTGATTGAAGCCAGACGTCAAACTGATTTTCAGGGTGTGTGATGCTTTGTGAGTCATAACGATACCCGATACTGGAGAACCGAGATTGGATGTAATTCCAAAATCTCTCTTTAAATTCTTCTACCGTCTTAAAGCTTGAAGGACTTTTAGAAAAATCGAGCTGAACGACATCATAAGTTTGTTCGTGCCAAAGCTTTTCGATCTTAAGTCCTTTAAATTGTTTAACACCTTCTTGAAACAGGGTTCTAAGTGTGTTTGTTAACAAGGTTTTGCCGAAACGACGAGGGCGCGTTAGTAAAACTTGGTCGCTGTACTGAGTGGCTAACACGGCGATGAGATCCGTTTTATCGACATAGACGAAATTTCTTGTTTGAAATTTCGAGAATTCGGTAATGCCGACTTGTAATGTTTTACTGGTCTGGGCCATGCTCTTATTCTTCAATACTGACAATTTTTTTATTTTGACAGACTGTGGACTTGATAGTTTGTTTTGAGAGGCTTGTGTTAGGCCAAAGTAATACTTCTCAAAGTAACATTTCACTGAAAAAAATCCCTGAAGGGTTTTAATTGGCTAATGACTGAGTGAGTTTGGCCGGTTTTCGTACTTAGGAGAATTGTATCCTGTAGCTATGCCATGATTATTTCTTAATCATAGCCCTTCTAAGATGACCGAGTATGATTGGTGGCGCTTGGGTGAATGCGATCGCTCGATAAAGAAACAACCGACACCACATTGATTAATGCAGCGCCGGTTGCTTCAGCCTGGAATCGATACCATCAAGGAGATAAAGCGGACAGAGATTGGATAACGTGTTGATTCACCATCGGTCTCTAGTTTCGTTCTGAAGATCGCTCCTCTCATCCTGGCTAAGGATCTGCAGGACGTTATTTATGGTGAAAGCGAACGGGACACGCTAGGGTGTTGTCCAATCTTGTCCGTTTGACCGTTATCTTATGCTTCTTAAAACGGTTTGAGTATTAAGGCTTTTGAAAAGAGAAGTCGCAGATGATAAAAGTCATTGAATGCCATAGGCTTTACATATAGGTTCGCTATTGATTCTAAGAGTGACGTTTTTTTTTAGAGGATAGTAGAGGCGTAACGTCATTTAGTGAACTGAAAACCGTCTAGGACGCCAATACGAATGGCGTCTTCAACAGAAAAGTGGCTTCATCGTCTTGTTGAGAAGCGTGCAGGCAGCTAGTTGGCTAAAAAGCTAAATAGACGATGTGGAAGCGTTTTAAAAAGTCGACATAGCTGAAAAAAAGCGGTCCCAACCGAGCTACTAGTTGGGACCGCGCACGTGAAGATGTTTAGCATGCTGAATGAGGTTCCAGGTTCAACATGCCCATATCCTTCGCGTGGAGCATATTATGCACGATTTGTGACAAAAGTGTTAACGGATTGGTCGAAGAATGGTCATTTTTATGTCACGGGTCTGATTTTGACGGTGTTTTGGGTGGCATTTGGTCGACTGAGGGGGCTTCGGGGAGGTTGTGAGTTTGATATTTTGAGGCGTGTGAACACCAAGCTTTACGTGAAGTGCTATTTCCTGAACTCCCGGATAACTGATCCGTATATGGGTTGATATAACTCAAAAAATCTT
>CALEAW010000010.1 GCA_937943605.1 uncultured Sutterella sp.
GAAGAATCTCCATTCCGATACATATGTTTCGGGTTCTGGGATTGATCTACACGCGCAGCGTGATAGATATGGAAGATTTTAAACAACGGCTAATACTGAGCTCCTTACCCAATTGGAAACACATCGCGTTGTTTCGGTGATTGGATGTCGTCAATCTGGTAAGACAACAATTCTTCTCAATTCATCATTGGACAACATCAAATTTATGTCTCTTGATGTACAGACAAATTTTTCCGCTGCCGTAGCTGATCCTACTAGTTTTGTGCGACGCAAAGCATCTGAAATATTGGTTATTGACGAAATTCAGAAAGTTCCACAATTGATTGGAGAAGTCAAGTTCCAAGTTGACAGAAATCCAGCCAAAGGGCAATACATTATTTCAGGCTCATCAGATTACCGAAAACTGCCGCAGGCTAATGAATCTTTGGCCAGACGAGCAGGCTTTGTGCGTGTTCGTACTTTTACCGAAGCCGAGCAACGCGGCATGAAGCCAGGATTTTTACAAGCACTTTTTGACGGTCTTCTGCCGCTTTCTCTAAAGCTAGAGTGCAGTAAGCGCATGATTCTTGATGCTGCTATTCGCGGTGGATATCCTGAAACGTTAACCCTTAAAACAAACGTCGCTAGAAGCCGATGGTACAAGTCCTATTTGCAAAACCAAGTGCTTTTGGACATGAAAACGCAATGGGATACTCGCAAAATGCCCATCTGCGAGAAAGTTATGGAATGTGCCGCTATCTTCTCAAGTCGTGAATTTAAAAAAGCCTCCTTGGCGAATCAATTCGCCATTGCGTGGCAGACACTGGACAAATACTGGTCCGCGATCGAAGCAATGTACCTCGTTGATATGATTCAAGGTTGGACAAAGAAGGATTATGATCGTCCAGGATCAAGCCCAAAAGGCTTTATGACTGATAGCGGCTTAATGGCTCACTATCTCCATATCCATAACCCGGAAATCATTCTGGAGAACAACGAAAAATCTCAGAATGAAGGTGGAAAGCTTGTTGAAACCTGGGTTTACAACCAGTTGATTCCTGAGGTTGATCTTAATCCTCTGTGGGAATTGAATCACTTTCGCTCACGCAGCCATGAGATTGATTTCCTTATCACCAACGAAATGGGTCACATGGTCGGCATAGAAGTCAAAGCCAGTGAGAGCGTCAGTTCTGATGACTTCAAACACTTGCAGTGGTTTCAGGCGCTTGTTGGCAAAGACAATTTCAAAGGCTTCGTTCTCTATACAGGAAATGAGGTTCGATCTGTAGGTAACGGATTTTTTGCCATACCGATGTCCGCGCTGTGGTCAGATTTCTCAAAGTGGGAACGGTTATGATCACACGGGCATTAAAGACGCGCTTGAAATAACGTCAAACCGCTCGCGCTTAACCTCTTAATTAATTGTCCTCGTGCAAATCCGCCATCAACTCGCTGACGCTACGAAAGGTTTTACCGCCGCTAGCTTCAATCTCTTCAATGGCAGCTTTTGTTTCTGGTACCTCGTACCAAGGCATAGACCCGATAGGCAACGCATGCTTTGCTATAGCTTCACGAACAATCTCGCGAAGGGCTTCCGCTGGTGTGATGCGATTGGGTGCACAAAGTTTGACGAAAGCCTTTTTGTCGAGTCGATGAAGACGAAAGGATAAAGTCGCTTGATGCATATCGGGCTGTGCCTTTGTGAACGTTTTTTTGCCTCAAATGATCGATCTGGCGCTTTACGTTCTGATGTCTAAGGCCTTACTCCAAGGTGTACCCGGCTTCGAGCGCAAGCGAACGTTCACGCTCCACAGCGCTTCCGGAGGTTGTGAGAAGGTCACCGACAATCGCACCGTTGATCCCGGCATAAAGCGCTTTTTTGACGACCTCATCTGAGAGTAACATGCGCCCACCTGCAAAGCGGAGAACAGCTCGCGGATTAATCAAGCGGAAGATGCAGACGGTACGAATGATCGCTCGATCGGTGAGCGATGGCTGATGAGCAAGTGGGGTTCCTGGAATCGGATTCAAGAAATTCATCGGAATGGACGGAATTTCTAAAAGACGCAGTTGGTAAGCAAGGTCAATACGATCATTCATCGTTTCACCCATGCCAAAGAGACCGCCCGAACAGAGTTCTAAACCCGCACGACGGGCTGAGCGGATGGTTTGGATTTTGTCTTCAAAAGTGTGAGACGTGCAGACGGCAGGAAAAAAGCTTTCGCTTGTTTCAAGGTTGCAGTGATAACGCGTTAAGCCCGCTCGACGTAAAGCACGTAATTCAGTTTCAGTTTGAAGACCAAAGGATGCGCAGATTTCGACGCCCTGATTGGCTGTTGCCTCAATGGCTTTTGTAATAGTCTTGAGAGGTCGAGGTGTGAGTTTACGACCCGCGGTGACAAAAGAAAGCCTGCGAATACCATTGGCTTTGGTGCGTTCAAGCGCAGCTTGAGCATCCTCGACTGACACAACAGGTGTCACTGCGACGCCTGTGTTGTAGTGTACGGATTGCGCACACCATTGGCAGTTTTCAGAACATCTCCCTGACTTGGCATTAATGATCGTGCAGATATTAAAGACACGCGAAGCGCAAGTCTTTGTCACCGTATGTGCCGCTTCAATGAGGGCATCGGTGTCGGGATAACTCGATAAAAACTGGAGTTCTTCTCGCTTAGGCGGAATATTCGAAATGGCGCGTCGTGTGAGTGTGTCGAGCATTGTGAATAGTCTGTTGTGTGTTGAGAGCCTCACACTACTGTAACAACAAAATAGCGATAGTGTGAAATATTGATGCCACGAAATTGTTTTTTCTGAGGATGGCGATCAGATATTTCGGTTTTGATGCCCTTTGGCGTGCCTCTCAAAGCAAAAACGCGAAAGCCAAGAAGACTTTCGCGTACCAAATGCGACGATGGAATTTATTGTCCAAGACGTGCACGACCTAGACGATCAACCTTGAGAATCGCTTCTTTAAAGGCGGCTTTGGTGGCGGGTTCAGGCCCAGTTGCCCATTCTTTGATATGCTCTGCAGCGTCGATCAAGGTGTCTAGCGCAGTATCCGTGGTAATGCCAACCGCTTCCAAGGTGACCGGAAGACCAATACTCACATTGAAGTCAAGGAACCGATCAAGCAAGGCGTCTTGGTGGTCATACGCTAAGAGCACCAAATTGCCAAAGGAGACGACTTCGCCATGGAGATGTTCGTGACCGGTGGGTAGCGCCATTGAGGCGTTATAGAAGCAGTGGGCAAGGCTCGAATTGTAGTAGTACTCGGTGTGTGTCACTAAGTTGGAGACCACACCTGTCGACACAATGATGTCTAACACACATTCTGTGAACGCTTCACTCATGACGTTGGCTTTAAAGTCGTCAAGGGCTTGACGGCCATAGGTGAGTAAGGGTTCTTGGCAGGCGCACGCTAATTGAGCGCCCAAAAGCGGTGTATGAAAGAGTGACTTACCGCGCACGCAATAAAGCACTTCAATTTGCTTAGAGAGTGCGTCACCAATCCCCGCCCAGAATAAATCTTCAGGACTATCAAGAATGACGGTCGTGTTGATGAAGCAGTGCGCTGGGCACTGCGGCGCAAAGTGATAGCGGTCTAAAGCGCCATCTTCACGATATAACACGGCAACTGCTGAGACGGGCGCACAGTTAGAGGCCACGGTCGGACAGGTCATGACGGTTTTACCCATCAGGTCTGCGGCCGTTTTAACGGTATCGCAACAACGACCGCCACCTACGGCCAAAAGGACGTCAGCAGCTTTAACGCCATCACGCGCCATGATGGCGTCAACGTTTGCCATGGTCGAGTCGTGACCATACACGTGCACATCGGTCACGGTAAGACCTGCGGCTTCTAAAGCAGGCAACAAGGTCGGGTTGGCTTTGGCCATGGCCTTTTCACCGCCAATCACCGCAATCTTTTGTCCGTACGGGCGAATAATGTCACCAGCCAGACGGTAGACATCGGGACCAACGGAATAGTGCGGAAGACTGACGGTATAGTTTTGCATAATAGATCCTTAAAAAATGCGCACTGCTAACCTTTGAGTAGGCGCGTTCAACAATTGTCGCTTGAAATGACTAAGACGATCTTGGCGAAACGCCTTAGTTGGTATGCGATCTGTCACAAAGGTTAAAAATTCATGTCTGAAGATCCTCTTCAAAACCACAACTGTGCACGAAGAGCCGCCTCCCGACTCAAAGGCTATTGCGACCCCCGAGCCTCGTCAAGACCACTCGGGGCATATGCTCGGCTTGGGCTTCCTCTATACCCGACTGGACTTGACTAGTCTCGAGGCTCGCCCCGGTTACTAGGCCCTACTGCTTTTCATCAGGTAGACTTATTAGGTCTAATGTCGCGCTCGTTGGCGCGAAAATCAGGCGTACCCGTGCAAGGGCTTAATTTTTTTACCCATACTT
>CALEAW010000011.1 GCA_937943605.1 uncultured Sutterella sp.
ATTATATTAATGAAAAGATAAAAATACTTTATATTGTAATTTCACACATTTTATGATATAATAATAAAGCATGACAATATAGCAAAATGAAAATAAATAGTGTGAGGTTAAAAATATGGAAAAAATAAGTGTAATAATACCAGCATTTAATGAAGAAGAAAACATTGCAAAAACAATAAAATTAGCAAAAGAAAGTAAAAACGTAGATGAAGTACTTGTTGTAAATAATTTAAGTACAGATAAAACAGAAGAAGTTTCAATTGCAAATGGAGCAAGAGTAGTAAATTGTAATGAACAGGGAAAAGGAAATGCAATGGAAGTTGGAATACAAATGGCTAAAAATGAAATTATAATATTTTTAGATGCAGATGTAAAATATGTAAAAGAAAATGTTGTTGAAAAATTATGCGAACCAATTATAAAAAAAGAAGTTGATTTTGTAAAATCTTCTTTTGACAGAACGACAGGTGGAACAGTAACGGAAGTAGCTGTAAAACCTGTTCTAAATTTATTATATCCAAATATGTACAAGTTCTTAGAACCAATTAGTGGAATGATTGCAAGCAAAAAATCAATATTAGAAAAACTTGTATTAGAAAAAGACTATGGTGTAGATATTGGAATTTTATTAGATGTAATAAATCAAGGATATACAGTAAAAGAAGTAAATATAGGCGAAATTGACAACTTATCTCATAACAATAAAACAAATTTAACAATGTCGAAAATGTCAACAGAAATATTAAGTGCAATTTTTAAAAGAATGCCTAAAAAATAATGGAGGAATTATGAAAGAAGAATTAATTTCAGTAATAGTACCGGTATACAATGTAGAAAAAATCTTACCATATTCATTAGAAAGTATTATAAATCAAACTTATAAAGACCTTGAAATTATAGTAGTAAATGATGGTTCAACAGATTCGTCGCTTGAAATGTTGGAAAAGTGGAAGAATGAAGAGAAAAGACTAACGGTGATAAATCAAAAAAATCAAGGCGTAAGCAGTGCTAGAAATTGCGCCCTAGATCTAATCGAAAAGAGTAAAGTTAAATACAAGTACATATACTTTTGTGATAGTGATGATTATCTAGAGAGATGCGTTGGAAAAAGTAATAACTGCTATGGAACGATCAGATGCTGACTACGGATTATTCTCTGTCAGAAAAGTATACAAAAATACATATGTGACCGCTAAGCAAAAGATTTTTAGTAGAGTAAATTTGACTAAAGCGGATATATTAAAACAATACTTTCGTTATGGTTTTACCTGGAGAAAAGAACCTTGTTCAGAAGCATTTCTGAATAATAAGATATTCAGGTATGACGTTGTTAAAACTGAAAGGTTCGATGAAGAATTGAAACGTTCAGAAGATTTCGAATTCTTTATGAAGGTGTTTAATAAAATCGAAAAAGGCATCCTAGTACCTGATGCATGGTTTAATTATCGAATGAGGAGTTCTTCTCTAACTCATTCTGTAAGAAATTCGGGTGATTTTAGAGCTTGTCTAAATCTTTTTTCATCGAATCAAAAAAGAACCTCGTTAGAAAAAAGATTTATTCAACACAAGTTTTGGAGAGCAGCTTATTTGGAAATCTTTAATGAAAATAAAAGGATAAAGGATATTTTTCCGAACGGATATCAAGAAAAGCTCTATCCTCCAATTTTTGTTTCAGATATAAAATTATTATTTGTGCTGTTTATTATTCCGCCATGTTTTGTTGAAGTTTTGCGACGCTTTAGATTTTTAATTAAAAGTGATGATGGAAATAAAGAACTTGTTTTATTTGAGTGAGACTTTTTATGAGATTTATTGAAAAAAAAAGAAAATAGATCAATTATGTGTCAACCTTTCAGGAATGCCTTCTAGTAATGGGTCTAAATATTTCGAACAATCAAAATTAAGAATTGCAATTATCTCAGATGAATTCTTTTTTAATTCAATTAAAGATAGCGCAAATTTCATTTATTTAACAAAAAGTAATTGGTCTGAAGTATTTGGAGAAGGAATAGATGTTTTTTTCTTTGAAACTGCATGGCATGGAATAGGTGATGAATGGAATCAATTTGCTTGGCCAGGAGCGAATAATTGTAAAGATATTTTAGATAAAATCCTGTTGGTATGTAGAAACAAAGAAATACCATCGATCTTTTTTAGCAAAGAAGATCCACCTGATTTCTATACCTTTCTTGAGTTAGCCAAGAAATTCGATGTTGTTTTCACTAGTGCCGTAGAATGTATAGAGTATTACAAGAAGGCATTGAACCATAATCGTGTGTACGCTTCTTCTTTTTGCATCAATCCTGTATACAATAATCCAATTGGAATGCATAGAACTAAACAATCTGAAGAGGTTCTATTTGCTGGTGCATGGTATAAAGCCTTTCCTGAAAGGTGCGCCGATCAAAGAATTATGTTTGATGGAGTCCTAAAAAGCCATACCACTTCGGCTTTTTTTATCGATAGATTTTTTACAGAAAAAAATGATTCCGAATTTCCAAGAGAATATCACAAATATGTGTACCCTGGGGTAAGCCATTCTGAGTTACAAAAATTACATAAAAGAATTCGATGGGCCATTAACTTAAACTCAATTCGAGATAGTTATTCTATGTTTGCTAATAGAACTTTCGAATTGTTAGCAAATGGTAACCTGATTATATCAAATTACAGTTTAGGGGTTAATGAATTATTACCAACGATATTCACGATAAACTCTAGTGAAGAGGTTGTGAATATACTAGATAAGACCTCTGAAAAAGATAAGTATAATATTCAAATGGCAGGTATTAGAACTGTCTTAGATAAACATACTTGTTTCCATAGGATAAATGAATACCTTAAACCCGTCAACCTAGATAGGCCAATTTCGGTTCATGAAGTACTGGTTGTAATCGAGGATGAAATTAACAAGAAGGATTTTAGTAGACAAACATACGCAAGAAAATCGTTCTGTTACAAGGAGGAGTTAACAAACGAAAAATTATCAAAATATAAGATGATAGCTTGGTTTGGAAAAAATTATAGATATGAACCATTTTATCTAGAGGATATGATAAATGTATTTAAATACACAACTTGTTCTTTTGTCACAAAGCATAGTTTCGTAGATAAATATTTAAACATTATCCAGGAAGGAATTGAACATGACTATACCAACGAGTTCAACGGTAAATTCTGCAGTGTATGTTGGATTAGTGATTACGATAGAAATTTATTACTAGATATTAATAATAACAGTTCAAAAAAAATAAAACATCAACAACTTGGCTATGCGTCAGATAGATTAAATATATACAAAAGAGAATGTCGTGAACTTAATGGGGAACGGAATGACTATAAAATTTCATTAGTTATCCCTTTACATAATAATGCAAACAGGTTTGTTCTAAAAGGCTTCGAAAGTATAAAAAGATCAAGTCTTTTTGAAGAAATTGAAATCCTATTGATTAATGATGCATCCGATTTTTATAATACCGGAATTCTTGAGAATATTGCAGAAAAATTCAATAATGTTAAACTGATAAATTTACCCTCGCCAGCTAGTGGGTCTGCATCAAGACCTAGAAATGTAGGAATGAGTCTATCTCAAGCTCCTTATATAGCATTTATGGATCCTGATGATGAACTAATTAATGATGGCTTACACATACTGTATGAAAAAATTATCGAAACTAAAACTAAAGTGTGTTTCGGCAATAGTTGGCTGCTTAAAAGAGAACCGTATCTTTGGAATCCCTATAGAGTTTATTACAAATTAGCTAGAGCCGATGTTTTAGAAAAAGGCTTTAAAGACTATATTGCTAAAGCAGAGTTTATGACGCCTGGTATTTCTGGAATTTTATTCGACAAGGATTTGTGTGCAAAGCTTGAAGATAAGCCATTTGTTGATGGAGCATTCGCGGAAGATACATTTTTTATGTGGAAATTAATGTGTCTTGAAGTCCCTATGTCAATGGTCAATCTTCCTGTGTATAATTACTTCGCAGGAATGGCAGGAACGGTAACTAATATTTGTGGAAGCTCTTTTTTCTATAGATCAGCTCTTGTAATAGAGCCAATGAAAAAATGGCTTGAAGATAATAATCTTTTAGACAGTTATGTTAATGTTAGATTGGAAGGTTACATTGAGGGATGGCTGTTCAATAAATTAAAGCACGTTGATCCAGAAGATTGTGAATGTGCATGTAATTATGTGATGGATGTTATAAAAGTTTTCTATGGAAATTATAAAATCAAATCGAAAACAGTAAACACTTTTATTGAATTCTGTCAGGCTAAAGATTACAAAGGGGCAGTAAGTATTCTTCCAGAGGATTTATATAAAATCAAAAATTTTGGGATAAGAAATCGACCTGTAAGTGTTGAAGCATTGGAGGGGGGAGAGAATTCAAAAAGGACTGATGAAAGCTTGATTTATCAGTTTGCGTCGTTGTCAATAAATAAATCAAAGATTCAAATAAAATACGTAGTGTATAAGATCTTATCTAAGATGCCTTTAGTTAAAGATAATGAAAAGATTTTGCTAAGATATGAGAAATATAAAAGGTTAAGAAAGATGATAAAATCTCTGAAGGATAATATAATTTTTATGTGAGAGTGTTATGAGAAATATATTGGTTGTTTTAGGAACTCGACCTGAAGCTATTAAACTTGCTCCTATAATTTTGGCTTTAAAAAATAATAGGAATTATAATGTAGTTGTTTGTAATACTGAGCAACAAAAAGAGCTATCGAATCAAACGCTTAATTTTTTTGGATTGAGTGCGGATATAAATCTTGATGTAATGACTCATAACCAAACCTTGAGTCAATTACAAACAAATCTGCTAAATAAGTTGCAAGATCTACTACAATCCCAACACTTTGATGCAACGATTGTCCAAGGCGATACTATGACTGTTTTTTGTGCAGCTTTAGTTTCGTTCTACAATAAAATACCCGTTTTTCATGTCGAAGCAGGCTTAAGGAGTAAGAGTTTATTTGAGCCTTTCCCTGAAGAAGCTATACGTCAAATGGTAAGTCGTATTGTCGATCTACATTTTTGTCCCACTCTAGCTTCTAAAAAAGCTTTAGAGCGTGAGACTTTATTAAGTCAAAGGTTCTTCGAAACTGGTAATACAGTTATTGATGCTTTGTCGTGTATCGATGAGGCGGTTTTGAAAGATGCATACAATACTATTCATTCTTATGGTATTCAATTAAATAGAAAGGTCATCTTAGTGACCGCTCATCGTCGTGAAAATCACGGTGAGCGTTTAAATAAGATTATTGATTCTATTGTTGAACTTAGCAGTTCTTTTAATGATATCCAATTTGTGATTCCAGTGCACCCTAATCCGAATGTCAAAAATAAAGTACACGAAAGATTGAGGAGTATGAAGAATATATATTTGTTGCCTCCTCTCCCATATCCAGAGTTGGTTTTGTTAATGAAAAATTCAACGTTGATAATGACAGATAGTGGTGGTATTCAAGAAGAAGCCCCTACTTTTGGTTGTCCAATTTTAGTACTGCGTTATGAGACAGAGAGAAAAGAAGGGGTGGACGCAGGCTTTGCTAAATTGGTTGGTGCGGATACCAAGATGATTGTTGAATCCGCTAAAGAGGTTATAGAGCATCCTTCAAAGTATAACCATTTAAAGAGTAAAACTAACCCTTATGGTGATGGATTCGCAACACAAAGGATCATTGAGACTATTGATGAATATTTTAATACTAAATAAGTAATTGAATTAATTAAGAAACAAGACCTTATGGTCTTGTTTCTTTTGTAGTTGGTGTATGTAATGAAAAAACTAATTCCTTCCTTCCTTCCTTCCTTCCTTCCTTCCTTCCTTCCTTCCTTCCTTCCCTATATTCTGCTATTCATAACAATTTTTCTCTTATATGGAGTTTCAACGAAAGTATTTATATCTGCAATTTGGATTATTTGTTTCTTAATTAGTGTTTCATTGCTTGGAAAAATAGCCACTCTCAGCGTTAATGTTGTTACATTAACTTTTGTTGCATTCGAAGGATTTGTGCATTTTAAGTATGGTGATTTTAGCTGTGGAATTTTAGATTCGATATTATCTACAAATTACAATGAGGCTAAAAACATGCTTTTAGCTAATTCGGTCTGGGGTATTTCTATTTTGCTTGCTGTAGTCCTTGTCTCTTATATATTTTTTATAAAAGGAAGTCGTTTTTCTAATAAGATAAAATACGTTGCGTTTGTGTTTTTGCTTATCTCAAGTATTGTTGTTGTTTGTGACTATTTTAAGTATAAAAAGGAATTCACGTCAAATTCCGTCGATAGCCCGACGACATTTTCTGAATTTATAACAAAGATAGAAAACTCGGACAAGCATATTGCTAAATTTAAATGCCAATACCCAGTTATTATTGGTAATGTTTCTTATTCGATCTATTATTTATATAGAAACTACAATATTCAAGAGGTTATACGTCGGCAAGATTCTAACAAAGTTAAGGATTCTAGTGTAGGTAGCCTCGATCTGAAGAAAAGGGTAAAAAATGTAGTTTTGATAATGAGTGAATCATCTTCTTCTAGATTTTATAGTGTTTATGGTTATCGGAATTATAATACAAATCCTCGTTTAGCTTATCTAAATGGACGTGGTGATATATCTATATGCAGTAAGGTGCATTCTCCATCTAATATAACTAGGACATCTGTGCCCTTAAATCTTTCATTTGCATCTCCTAAATCTTTTTATGATTTATATACATATAAGTCTATTGTTAATTTAGCTCATGATGCTGGATATAAAACAATTTGGTTAGCAACGCAAAACTCTGGTGGACTTTCTGGTTGGGGGAATACTTATGAATATATTTCACGTTCAAGTGATTATTTAGTATCTCCAGATATTACTAATGAGAATTTTGGGTTAGTTGTTGAAGATGATAATTTAACTGTCCCTTTATTAAAGAAATCTATAGATTTAACAAAAGGGGAGTATAGATTTATTGTGCTACATTGGGTAGGTAATCATGCCCCATATCATCTCCGATATGATTCAGTTGATTCACAAAAATATCCCCAATATCCTGACTATGAAAAGAGTATTCTGAAATCTGATCGTTTAGTTGAGGCTGTAATCAATATTTTAAAGAATCTAGGTGAGGAATATTTTTTAGTCTTTACGGCAGATCATGGTGAAATACCTTATGATGAAGGAGCAGGAAAAGAACACGGATTAACTTATGGCGGATATGGACAATACGAGATTCCATTTATTATTTCTAGTTCAATTTATTCTGATCGTTGTCATGTTTTAGATACTTATCGAAGTAGTAATGGATATTTTTCAGGGTTGTTTACAAAATTCATTATTCTTCAAAAAGTCGGTTATAATGTTGATTTAGATAAAATTAAGGTAATGAAAAATCCTGATCTAATTTTACATTCTGATGGTAATGTGTATACGTATGAGGATCTTCCTGTTCGAAATAACTAACCTAAAACCTCCGAAATCGCTTCGGTATAGCTGACTAGTAAATCTCTGATTTCCT
Source organism: uncultured Sutterella sp. (assembly GCA_937943605.1). Classification (GTDB taxonomy): domain Bacteria; phylum Pseudomonadota; class Gammaproteobacteria; order Burkholderiales; family Burkholderiaceae_F; genus Sutterella. The sequence goes on from CALEAW010000011.1 coordinate 7,522, forward strand.
TGCGGCACAATCAACTCCGGCTAATCCCGGGGTTGATTTTTACGTAAGGCTACAGTATAATGCTATACTGTTAGATAAGGTGAGAAAATGCCCAAGAGTCCTGTCGAAAAAGTCCAGAAAACCAGTAGTCGCCCACAGAGGGAAAACGTCAAGGGGTTGCCGAAGCATGCTCAGTTCCAAAGACAGGGAAAGACCTGGTATGTCTATTTCCCGTACTGCTTCAGTGCCAACGGCAAGCGTGAGCAGGAGCGCGATTACATTGGAACGCTGTCGCCAGACGGATCCGAGTTCCGCCCCAATCTTTATTACGTGCAGAACGAACCTGTTTTCGAGAAGCGTCCTGTTGATCGCTGGAAGAATCCGATCATGCGCCAACGCGCACTCGATAAACTCAACGAAAAGAAAGTTTCGAGACCCATTCAAGACGACATAGAGGAGTTAGATCCACCAATCGATCCCAATCAGCAAATGTCGGTAGGTGCAACAGCTCTTTGTGCCGCTATCCTCTTAAGGAACGGTATGCTAAAACACGTTGCAGAAGCTCTCGACCGTGATTCAAAATTGACCATGGATTGCACGAACTTGGCTATGCATGCCGCCATCACTACCGACAAGACCTACCTCGCCGATCAAGAGTCGATGCAACAGAAGTTCATTGGCTATGGTTGTCTCGCCTCCCCGCGTGCGTCAGAATTTTTCCAACAGATTGGTGCTGATCAGTCCTTATCTCAGAAGATGGCAAAAAGTTGCGCAGCACAAATGGAAGCAGGTGAGATTGTCGCACTCGATAGTACTCGCATCGATTGCAACTCCAACAACATCGACCTGGCTGCCGTAGGCAAACGAAAGGATGGCACTTATGGCCCCCAAGTGAGCGTCTCATTGTTAATCAACGTTGACAATGGGGGATTGATTTGCTACCGCGCTCATGCAGGAAACGTTTCCGATCTCAGTACGTTGGATGTTCTTCGAACAATGTGGACGGACGGCGGTATCGATCAAAAAGCGCCGCTCATTCTTATGGATCGTAGCTATCCCAGTCAGCAGGAGTTCCTTCGTTTACATAAAGATGGGTACAAGTTTTTGATCGGCGCTAAAACCTCAATGAACATCGTCAAGAACGTCATTGACCAGCACAAGAGTGACTTTTACGATCAAAAAACTTATCTTTTGAATCAACGGTGCTACGGAGTGAAGAGTTCTACTGAAATTCGAGCTGACGGGCAAACCATGGAAGTTCACTCGTACGTATTCAGAAGTCCTAATAAGGAAATGACGGAAACGGATGCTTTCTGGGATCGTCTAAATGCCTTTCAAAAGGCATGGCCGAGAAAGCGCGATACCCAATTGTGCGCTACTGACAAGAAAACCTTCGAATACTTCAACGTGACTCCTAAAGGGGAACTCGTTGTAAATGAAGACGCAGTTAGCTATGCCTGCTATGACCTTGGCTATTTTGGCCTGATTGGCAACGTTGACATCTCACTCTTTGATGCGTTGAAGAAGTATCGCCAGCGTAACGAAGTTGAAGTGACGTTCAAGCTGATGTTCCAACATCTGCTATCGACGACTCGCGTTCATTCTTCAGCCGCTTTTGACGGCCTTCTCATGACAACTTTCGTGGGGTTGAGTATTTTGACTTATCTGCGCACACAGATGGATAGCACCATTCCGAATGTGTCGGCCAAGCATGTCGAAGAGATGTCAGTACATCAACTTCTGAACGATCTTCGTCGCATCAAAATTGCTTATAGTAAGAGTGGCACGCCTCGACTACTGAACGTAGAGCAGCGTGACCGCGATCTCGTCGCTGCGCTTGGGTTCCCTGGGTTATTCGATTCAGCCAAAAAAGTCGCAGATCTGCTTTCGGTACGACATTTAGCAAAGCAGCTCTCAACACGAAAGAAGAAGGCTATATAACCCACTCGCCTACTCAATCGATCTCCCCAATAGATCCATACAATCGATTCACCCACGATGTTCGAAAAGGTTAAAAAGCGCAAACTCAAAACCCATATGCGTAGCTAATTTTGTAAGCTTTCACATTCCAAGAAAAACAAACAGTTTGAAGACGCTTTGTCTCTCCTTTATTTAGACATTCACTTAGAAATATGCTCTTAGCCTTAATCGGTTTCATCCTCACCATAGCCATTATCGTAACCATCCATGAAGGTGGCCACTGCTTCATGGCGAAGTGGTTAAATGTCAGTGTGACGCGCTTTTCTCTAGGTATGGGCAAAGTGCTTTGGCGTCGTCATGTCGGCGAAACAGAATATTGCATTTCGATGCTACCTTTGGGTGGTTATGTACAAATGCAAGACGACACGTCGCCCGATATGACTGAAGAACAAAAGGCTCGAACGTTTAGCCGTCAGCCCCGTTGGAAAAAAGCACTGATCATCTTCGCTGGCCCTGCAGTGAATTTCATTTTGGCTTTTATGCTCTATGTTGGTATCGGTGCAATTGGCACGCCTGATTTTGCATCAGTGATGGGACAGCCACCCGCAAACACTCAAGCAGCACACGAAGGTATCCAAGAAGGTGACCGTGTGATCAAAGTGGGTCAAGCCCCTGTTCGTGGTTTATTAGATTTGAATTTCGAACTACTAAACCACGCTGGCGAAGCTGATTTGCCATTAACCTTTGACCGTCAAGGCGAAGTCTTTGTTCGTCATTTTTCGTTGGCAGATGTGTCAATGGATTCGATGAACGAAAAAGCACCGGTCGCTCAATTAGGTCTAATGCCTTTTATGCGTGACCCAGTTGTCGCCAAAATTGCTGAAGGGTCGCCTGCTAAAGAGGCGGGTTTAAACCAGGGCGACCGATTGTTGGAGATTAATGGCCATAAAGTCACCTCGGTGCAACAAGCGGTGGAGCTGATTCGTGCCTCAAAAGGCAATCCTGTGACGATGCTGGTGGCAGGGTATGAAACGCCGAATGAAAAGCGGACGTTGACAATGACGCCTGAAGTCACAGATGGCGTTGCGAAGGTGGGTATTTCGATTGCAGCGATCCCAGAAATGGTGACGGTGCGTTTGGGACCAGTTGATGCCGTGATTGCTGGTTGGCAAAAGGTCAAAAAGCTGACACTTTTACAAGTGAAGGGGGTGAGCCAAATGGCAACGGGCGAAGCGAGTACCAAGAATCTCTCCGGACCGATTGCGATTGCCGATATGGCAGGCTCCGCCGTTAAGAATGGTGTTGTACCATTCTTAGAATACTTGGCTTTGATTTCGTTGGCGATTGGCTTTATGAATTTGTTGCCGATCCCGGCGCTAGACGGCGGCCAGTTGATTGTGATTGGCTTAGAAGCATTGCGTGGTCGAGACTTCTCGATGAAGACCAAAGAAAACATTGGTAAGGTGGGTTTCGTCTTGATGATGCTCTTGTTTGTCTTTGTTATGAACAACGACTTGAGTCGCTATATTGGTGGTTAACCCTGAGATTAGTAATCGGGTTAATACGTAAACGAAGGCCTTATTCATGCGAGAAGTGTGAATAAGGCTTTTTTTAGTTTCCGAATTGCTTCAATATTTGGTAACCTTACACAAATTTGCCGTCATCCGAGGTGAGTCTGAGATTTTTTGGATAACCATCCGTGGGTGAGGGTGTTTAATACCTCCGTGATGATTTTGAGAGACTGAATTTTGTTCGCAAATCTAACGAAAACGGCGGCCGCAGTATTGGCGGCCATGGTGTGTGCCGAGGGTGCTTCGGCTTTTGTCATTTCTGACATCCGTGTGGAAGGCTTAATGCGTACGGAACCCGGTACGGTGTTCTCGCATTTACCGTTCCGTACGGGCGATGAGTACACGCCAGATCAGGGCACGCGTGCCATCCATTCTCTTTATCGTTCTGGCCTTTTTAAGGACGTGTCCCTCACACAAGACGGTGATGTGCTTGTGGTGAAGTTGGTTGAACGTCCGGCTGTGGCGACGATTGAAACCCACGGTATTAAGGCCTTTGATAAGGCTGGGGTTGAAACGAGCCTTCGTGATGTGGGCTTGGCAGAAGGTCGTATCTTTGACCAGGCCACGTTGGATCGTGCTGACCAAGAATTGCGTCGCCAGTATTTGGCTCGCGGTTACTATGGTGTCAAGATCAAGACAACGGCGACGCCTTTGGAACGTAACCGTGTTCGTATCACGATTAATGTGGACGAAGGTCGCGCATCTTCGATTGCGTCGATTCGCTTTACGGGCAACCGCCTCTTTGATTCTGAAGAGCTCTTGGATCAGATGCAGTTGGGGATGCCTAACTGGTTTAGCTGGTACACGAAGCGTGACCTCTATAGCCGCGAAAAGTTGGCTGCTGACTTAGAAACGATTCGCTCCTTCTATTTGAATCAGGGTTACCTTGACTTCAAGATTGACTCCGTGCAGGTGTCTATCGCGCCGAATAAGAGTGACGTGTATATCACGATCAATATGACGGAAGGCGAAAAGTACACGATTGCTGGTACGAAGTTGACGGGCGACTTGTTGGGGCTCGATAAAGAACTCGAGTCTTTGGTGACGATTCAGCCGGGTGCCATCTATAACGCCGAAGAAGTGAATGCGGTGTCGTCCGCGATCGTAGATAAGCTCTCGACCTTGGGTTATGCCTTTGCAACGTCTACGCCTAATCCGATCGCTGATCAAGAAAACCGTACGGTCGAAGTGGTTTATACGGTTGACCCGGGTCGCCGTGCCTACGTTCGTCGTGTGAACATTACGGGTAACAATCGTACCCGCGATGACGTGATTCGTCGTGAAGTGCGTCAGTACGAATCGGCTTGGTTCGATAGCTCTAAGGTGAAGACGTCTCGTGACCGTATTGACCGTTTGGGTTACTTTGAATCGGTAACGGCTGATCCAGTGCCTGTGCCCGGTACCCGGGACCAGGTTGACGTCGATATTAAGGTGAAGGAACGTCCGACGGGGTCGATCTCTTTGGGTGCGGGTTACTCCACGTCTGAAGGCATCATTTTGTCGGCTGGCTTTGCTCAGAACAATGTGTTCGGTACGGGTAATTCGGTGGCTGTGGACGTCAATACGTCGAAGTCTCAGCGTACGTATGCGTTGTCTGTGGTTGAACCCTACGTTACGCCAGAAGGCATTAGCCGTTCTTGGGAAGTGTATGACCGCCGCGTTGACCTTGAAGAACTTGACGTGGCTGACGTTAAGTACGAAACGTTGGGTGGCTCTTTAGCCTGGGGTATTCCGTTTACTGAACAAGACCGTGTGTTCTTGGGCGGTAAGATCGAACAGACCAAGGTAGATGCTAACCAGCATTCGCCGAAGCGCTATCAGGACTATGTCGCTCGTTACGGTAAGGATCCGATGTCGGTGGCCGCAACGGTGGGTTGGTCTCGCGACTCGCGTGACAACTCCTTGGCGCCGACGCGCGGTGTTTATCAGCGCTTGAATGGTGAATTGGGGCTCCCGGGTATGGACATCGAATACTACAAGATGACCTACCAGTACCAGCGCTTCATTCCGCTCTCGAAGACCTGGACGTTGGCCTTCAACGGTGAAGTGGGTTACGGTGACGTCTACGGTAGCTCTGACATGTTCCCGTTCTTTAAGAACTTCTATGTCGGCGGTATCGGTTCCGTTCGTGGTTACGAATCGGGGACCTTGGGTCCGAAGGACTTGAATCCTGATGGAGATACAGACAACCTTGGTGGCGACCGTATGGTGAACGGCTCGATTGAGTTGTTGGCACCGTTGCCAGGTGGTGACCGTACGCTTCGTATCTTTGGCTTCTTGGATACGGGGTATGCTTGGGGCTACGAAGGCGACGGCAAGGGTGGCTACTCTCGTCAGCGCGTGAGTTTAGGTGACCTTCGCTACACCACGGGTATTGGTGTGGCCTGGATTTCGCCGTTAGGCCCATTGAAGTTCTCGATTGCCTTCCCGTTGAACGAAAAGGAAGGCGACGATACGCAGCGCTTCCAGTTCCAGATCGGTACGGGCTTCTAAAGGCCGATCCATCGAGTGTGAGTCAGTTGCCTGATCGAAACAAATCTCAGGCAACCTAAACAAACATTCGGGGTAAAATGTTATTTGCCTTTTTCGAGCGGGTCACTCTCTAACGGTGTCCCGCTCTTTTCTAATGTACGGGTGTCAGCGTGAAAAAAATCCTTCCTTTAGCTCTCACAACGGCTGTTTTAGGTTTGGGCCTTGCGGCTTCGACGGTCTCGGCTCAGGATCTTCGTATTGCTGTGGTCAATATGGAACGCATTTTGCGTGATTCTCAGTCAGCTGCACAGGCGAGCGAACGTCTCAATGCTGAAGGTCATCGTCGCCAAGAAGAAATTGATGCGTTGACGAAGCGTTTTAAGCAACGTCTTGAACGCTTTGAAAAGGGCGCACCAGATATGACCGAAAGCGAACGTGTGACTGAACGTCGTGAGCTCGCTGAAATGGAACGTGATGTCGCTCGCCGTAGTCGCGAAGCGCGTGATGAATTTAATCAGCGTCGCAACGAAGAAGTGCTTTTGCTTCAGAGTCGTGCTGGTCGCGTGATCCAGCAGATGGCTGAAAAAGAAAAGTTTGACTTGGTGCTTTATGAATTTTTCTATGCAAGCCCCAAGGTCGATATCACGGATCGCGTGATGAAAGAGCTCGATCGCGACATTGCCGCACGTAAAGCAAAGTCTAAGTAAAATAGACAGTTTGAAGTCCCGATGCTAGGTCGGGACTTTTTCATGAATGAAAGCATTTTTGAGGAGCTGCCATGGCAGAAAATCTGCAGTGTTATGCCATTGATGACTTGATGAACCGTGTGTCCGAGATGAGTAAGGGGCGTCTCCAGATGCGCCTGATGGGGACGAACGTTCAAGTGGCTCGCTTTATGCCACCGCAAGCTGCGGGCAAAGGCGATATGTCGTTTTTGACAAACGCTGCCTATGCCGAAGCAATGAAGGCTTCCAACGCTTCGCTTCTTATTTTGCGTGAACAAGACGTCGCGACGCTTTTTGGTGACAATATCCCTGAGCGTTCGATCCTTGTTTGTGACAATCCTTATGCATTCTTTGCCTTTGCGTCTCAAATTCTTTTTGCAGTCGTAGAACCTGCTGGCATTCATCCGCGTGCTTTTGTTGAAGAGGGCGCTGACGTCGATCCAACGGCTACCATTGAAGCTTTGGCTGTTGTCAAAGCTGGTGCCAAGATTGGTGCGCGCACGGTGGTGAAGTCTGGTGCCGTGGTAGGCAACCGTGTGACCGTGGGATCGGATTGCATCTTGTATTCGAACTGCGTCCTTGAACGTGACACCGTGGTGGGCAATCGTTGCATCTTTCAACCTGGTTGCGTGATCGGTGGCGACGGCTTTGGGTTTGCCCCCTTCAAGGGCGAATGGGTTAAGATCCCCCAGGTTGGTCGCGTGGTGATTGGTGACGATGTTGAAATCGGTGCGAATACGACGGTTGACCGTGGTGCTTTAGAAGACACTGTGATTGGCGATGGCACGAAGCTCGACAACCAAATCCAATTGGGTCACAATGACCGCGTGGGTGAACATGTGGTGATGGCGGCTTGCGTGGGGATTGCGGGTTCAACGTCTGTGGGCGACCATTGCATGGTGGGTGGCGCTGCGATGATTAATGGTCATATTGATATCCCGGCGGGTTCAGCTGTGGGCCCGGCCACCGTCATTACGGGTTGGGGTAAGGAACCTGTTCAGAAGACGGGCTTCTTCCCGTCGATGGAAGGGCGAGATTTCCAGTTAACGTCCGCCATGGTGACGCGATTGCCTGCTATGCGTAAGGAACTCAAGGCACTCGCTCGTCGCGTAGAAGAGTTAGAGGGCATCATCCGTTCTGCCGAAGAATAATTTTTCAAAAAGCGCGACAATACTGTTTCATTCGGTCGGCCTATGGCCGACCCCATTCTTTTTTATTAAGAGGTTTCGACCGACATGACTACCCTTGACATCCGTGACATCATGGATATGCTTCCGCATCGCTACCCATTTCTTTTGATTGACCGCATCGTCGAACTCGACGCAGAAGCTGGTCACGTTGTGGCGATCAAGAATGTGACGGTCAATGAACCGCAGTTTACGGGGCACTTCCCTGAAATTCCGGTGATGCCTGGTGTGTTGATCATTGAAGCGATGGCTCAGACGTGTGCGATCGCTGCGCTTTCTCGCTTGCCCGAAGGCGTGGATCGTAAGAATTCGCTCTTTTACTTCGCTGGTATCGACAAGGCTCGCTTCAAGCGTGTCGTCCAGCCTGGCGATCAGTTGGTGATCGAAGGTAAGTTCATTCGTTCCAAGATGGGCTTAGGTATTTTTGAAGCCGTTGCTCGTGTCGAAGGCCAGGTGGTTGCTCAGGCTGAAATGATGTGTGCCTACCGTCCTGTGGCACCTAAGAAGTCTGAAGCTCAGTAACACTGCTCACGACTTGATTAAACTCGACGCTCTACGTTGTGGTTCACGATGTAGAGCGTTTCTTATTTGTCGTAAGCGTTTCAACTTGTGGCTAAATCAGAGCTAAAGCCTCAAAGTTTTCATTGGCTGATGCTGAGAGTGACGTATTGTAGATGCGTCTAGCTGTGGGTTTTATGGTGTGTTAATGGTTGCTACGTCACGCTGGGTTGATAGATCCCGCAACATGATCTAGATACGCTCTGTTACAGGAAACTTTCAAACTGAAACGTTTTCTCTAACTTGAACCTGATAAAGTTAATTCCGACATCAAATGTTCTCCTTGACGAAAGTCTGTTGGACAAAAGGATTGAGGTCAAAACAATGAGGGTTTCGCTCTGCGGGTGGGTGCTCGCAGAGCGTTTTTTTTATCTAGGTCACTGACTTCTTTGTCTGATTCAAAAGAAGTGCATTCGTTTGATTACGAACAGTTTTTGCCTCGCTTGCAACAGTTTGCAAGATGTGATTGGGGCTCTGTTTGAGGGAAAACGCTTATTGTGAGGCGTTAGGACTGACCGAGTCCCTTTTAACATTAAACCGACTTCAAACATCGTTACATTTAAGAAACCGAATGACATAGATCGGCGGGTAACTTCAAGTAAAGTAAAACCCATGGCGTACAGCACTTTTTGAGTGCACAACGGGACGCCCACTCCTTTTGGTTGGATACTTTTCACCCCACGAAGCTTTTCGCCTTGTGGGGTCTTTTTTATTCGCTTTTGGAAGAGGCGAACTGAACCGCTTGGTGAAAAGCCTTCCACAATATGGTTTTTATCCTCAGAGTCATTCGAACTGCAAAACTTTGCAAGTTGCATAGAGGCGACAAAGTGATAAATAACGCCTCTGATAGAGAATATCAAAGGGTAAACCCTGATATGTAGACATCTATATCACAAAGCACTTTGTAACATCTTCTGAAACTGACGAAACAGTTGAGCGTGAGAAATCTCGTAGAGTGTGAGTCATAGAGTTCATCGCAACATCGTTGCAAAACTCTCTCCTTTTGGTTGGATATTTTTGGCCTCGCTTTCTTCGGAATTCGCGAGGCTTTTTTTTGCTGTTTGTAGTCCATCGTGAGAGCGTAGGACATGATTTGTTGAATCGCTCTGCGAATGATCGAGAATTTGGAAACGTGCTAGGTAGACTTCTCTATAATTAACAGATTGGTATACCTTCAATGAGGGTATCGTTAGCGTGAAAGAGAACCCAAACTCACGCACACAAGAAAAATACTTTAGACAGGATTCGTCATGGCGCAAATTCACCCGTCCTCCATTGTTCATCCGGAAGCCGTGTTGGCCGATGATGTCATCGTTGGTCCCTTCTGTTTAGTGGGACCTAAGGTGCGGATTGGAGCTGGTACCCATCTGCGTAGCCACGTGTGTGTCGAAGGTCGTACGACGATCGGTAGTGGCAATGTGATTTACGCGGGTGCCTCGATTGGTTGCGACCCGCAAGATAAGAAGTACGCGGGTGAAGATACCGTGTTGATCGTGGGTGACAATAACGTCATTCGTGAAAATTGCACGCTCTCGATTGGGACGGTGCAAGATGAAGGCATTACCCGTGTGGGTAGCGATAACCTCTTGATGGCTAACGTCCATGTGGCGCATGACTGCCGTGTAGGCGACCATACGATCATTGCCAATAACGTCGCTTTGGCCGGTCACGTGACGGTCGAAGACTGGGCCATTATTGGTGGTCAGACGGGCGTTCATCAGTTTGTGCGTATTGGTGCGCATTCGATGGTGGGTGGCGCCTCGGCCGCACTTCGTGATGTGCCGCCCTATGTGATTTGCTCTGGCAATCCAGCCGCGCCCCATGGCCTTAACTCTGTTGGCCTTCGTCGCTTTGGCTATACGAGTGACCAGGTGCGCGGTTTACATCAGGCCTACCGTTTGCTTTATCGCGAAGGTTTAATCGTGAAGGAAGCTTTGGAAAAGATTGCCGAGCTTGAAGCCGAATTCCCAGAAGCCAAGTCCTTACTTGAACACTTCAGAAACTTCGTGGGCAACAGTCCTCGCGGCGTGATTCGTTAATTTGGCGGTTGAGGCATAGGCATGGGTATTCAGTCTTCTATTCCCACGTTAGAACGTAACGGCGCGATTTGGCTCGCGGGCGAAGCGAGCGGCGACTTTATTGCTAGTCTCGTGATTCCTGAAGTCGCTAAGCGTATGGATGGTGCACCACAGTATGGCGTGGGCGGCGATAAGATGCGAGCGGTGGGTTTTCGTGCGTGGTATGACGTGCGTGAATTGTCGGTCCGTGGTTACATGGAAGTGCTCACGCATTTGCCACGCCTCTTAAGCCTACGCAAGGACTTGATCACGCGATTTGGTGACTCAATGCCGCAGGTCTTTGTCGGGGTCGATGCGCCTGACTTTAATTTGGGCGTTGAAGAAAAACTGCGTCGTCGTGGTATTCCGACAGTCCATTTTGTGAGTCCATCCATTTGGGCTTGGCGTCCTGAACGCATTCAAAACATTCGTCGTGCGGTTGACCATATGTTGTTGGTCTTTCCGTTTGAAGAAGAGATCTATCGTAAGGCTGGGATTCCAGCCACCTTTGTGGGGCATCCTTTAGCGGGCATTATCCCGATGGAACCCGATACTATGGGCGCACGACAGCACTTTGGCATACCTGACGACGGTTTGCCAGTGATTACCGTGATGCCCGGCTCTCGCGTGGATGAAGTCAAAGGTTGCGGTCCGGTCTTCTTTGAAGCCGTTGAACGCTTGCTTCAGCGTCAGGGTGATGCGCACGTGTTGATTCCTGCGATTGACGAACAGGCACGCAGCAATATCCTTTGTGTGGCAAGTCTCTACCCGCGTCTAGCTCAAGCGATGCAAGTGGTAGTGGGCGAAAGCCATCGTACGATGGAAGCCGCTGATGCGGTGTTAGTCGCGTCGGGCACCGCAGCGCTTGAATGTGCGCTCTTTAAAAAGCCTATGGTCGTGGGGTACAAGATGCCAGCGATTACGGGCATGATCATGCAAAAGAAAGCCTTGATTCATTGTGTCTCGTTACCCAATATTTTGTTGGGCGAAAACGTGGTGCCAGAATTCTTGCAGTATTTCTGTGAGCCTGATGCGATTTCACACGCGCTTGAAGATGCGATCAATAATGAAGCACGACGCAAGATGCTCGTAGAGCGCTTTAGTGCGATGCATGAAAGCTTGCGTGCCGATACAGCGAATTTGGCGGCCGACGTGATTGTCGGTATGGCACGTCGCTAAAACGACGGCATAATAAACTAATCACGGCGCTTCGATTAGGTTTAAACCCACGAAGCGCCTTTTTCTTAGGAACAACATGGCACGAGCAAAAAAGGCTGAGACCGAACCCAAGCTGTTGCCAAGTACGGATTTACCGAATCTTTTTGGCTCTGACGATCCTTTGTGGACGACTGACTTGGTGGCGGGTGTTGATGAAGCAGGGCGTGGTCCGCTCGCAGGGCCCGTCTGTGCCGCTGCAGTGATTTTGGATCCCAATCAACCGATTGAAGGTTTGAATGACTCCAAAAAGCTCACCGCTAAAAAGCGTGAAGCCTTAGCGCCCCTCATCAAAGCGCGTGCTTTGGCTTGGTGCATTGCTTGGGCAGATGTGTCTGAAATTGACTCCCTCAATATTTTGCAGGCGACGATGCTAGCGATGACGCGAGCGGTTGAAGGGTTACAAGTCAAGCCTGAACTTATCTTGGTGGACGGCAACCGTACGCCAAAAAATCTCCCTGCGCCCGCTTCCGCGGTTGTCAAAGGAGACGCTAAAGTCGCTGCCATTGCAGCTGCCTCGATTTTGGCTAAAACCGCGCGAGATGCCAAAATGGTGGCACTTGATGCGGCGTATCCAGGCTACGGCTTTGCAAAGCACGCGGGCTATGGCACAGCTCAGCATATTGAAGCCATTCGTACGTTAGGCATTACGCCCGAACATCGTCGAACATTTGAACCCGTCAAGTCGATGGTTAAGAAGGATGAATCATGACCGAGATTTTGATTGAAAGTGAAGCCAATGCGCGTTTTAAGCGTTGGAAGAAGTTGGCGCATGAAGCACGTGCTGTCAAAAAAGAAGGTGCAACGTTACTCGAAGGGATGCACCTTTGCGAGGTGGTCTTGGGTTCAGATGCAGGCGTGTCCGCCATACTGATCGACGATCAACGAGCCACCACGGAAGCGCGTGAACTGGCCTATCAGTGTGCCCTCAAAAAGGGCGCAAAGTGCTATGCCTTGACGTCTTCGCTTTACGATCAACTCTCGCCCGTTGAACATGGGGTCGGCGTGATGTGCGAGGTGGCTTTGCCAAAGCGCGCTGAAGTCGCTGACTGGGCAAAGGCAGATGTGCTCTATTTAGACGGCGTACAAGACGCGGGCAACGCTGGTACCCTCATTCGTACGGCTGTCGCTGCTGGCGTTCGCGTCATTGCAGCGAGCCCGTCAACTGCCATTCTTTGGACCCCGAAGGTGATGCGTGCTGCCATGGGGGCGCACTTTGGTGCAAAGTTTGTCGAAGGGATCACGCCTCAGGCTTTTCGTGAGGCTTACGAAGGGCATATTTATGCCGCGGACGCACGTGGCGGCGAAGATCTCTTTGCAGCCGAAGATGACTATACCCAAGGGCCGGTCACGTGGCTCATGGGGGCTGAGGGACCTGGTGTTTCTGAAGCCGGCTTAGCGGCCTCTGACCGACGCTTTTATATTCCGATTGAAGCCGCTTGCGAAAGTTTGAATGTGGGGGCTGCTGCTGCCGTGTGCCTCTTTGATACGCGACGTCGTCGCACGAAGGCGTAGGATCCATCTCTTTGGTATCACAAAAGCGTAGGGCACAACGGGTCATTCAAAAGACCATCGAAAGTCATTCGAACGAACCCTTCAACGCTCGAATTGAAAACAAAAAGCGGTTTCGAGATGCAAAGACATCATTAAACGGATAAACTGCGAACCTTAACTCGCCGGGATTCTTTTTGAACCTTCCCGGCGTTTCTATTTTTATCTTCGATTTTTTTTGAATCTTCGAGTAGCATGGAAAGGCTCGAAGAGGGCTTGAGACATGTTGAACTTTGCCTACCATAATCCCGTCCGTCTCGTCTTTGGACGTGGCGCTGAAAATGAAACAGGTCGTCTTGCGCAGACCGTTGGTCGCACTTGTAAGGCCTTGGTGATCTATGGGGGTGGATCGGTATGTCGCTCTGGTCTTTTAGGTCGCGTGCGCGATAGCCTAGAAGCGGCCGGTATGACCGTGATCGAAAAGGGCGGTGTGCAGCCCAATCCTCGTCTTAACTTCGTGCGTGAAACCGTTGACTGGATGCGCGATCAAGGCGTGGGCTTAGTGGTCGCCGTGGGCGGCGGTTCTGTGATCGATACGGCTAAAGCTGTGGCCTTGGGTCTTGAATATGAGGGTGACTGCTGGGACTTTTTTGACGGTCATGCAACCCCTGAAAAAGCTTTGCCCGTGTTGGCTGTCTTAACGATTCCGGCAGCGGGTTCTGAGCAGTCGGTGCGTTGTGTGATTTCGCATCACGGCACCAAGGCGGGTATTGGGGCAGAGTGCTTACGCCCTGCCGCTGCGATTGTGAATCCTGAACTCTTTATGACGCTCCCAAAGCACCAGATCGCTGCTGGCGTGGTTGACATGATGTCCCATATCATGGAGCGCTATTTCACTGCTACGACCGATACCGCTTATGTCGATGCGCAGGCTGAAGCCGCGCTACGTACGGCCATCGCTTTTGGTTCTCAGGTCTATCAAGATCCGACGAACTATGATGCCTGGTGTCAGATTGGACTGGTCGGCAGCTTCGCACACAATGGCTATTTTGGTTTAGGTCGTGTGGAAGACTGGGCGTGCCACGCCATTGAACATGAAATCTCGGGTTGGAACGAAGCGATCACGCACGGGATGGGTTTGGCGGTCGTGATTCCGGCTTGGATGCGTTATGTGGCCGAGCGCCACCCAGAACGCTTTGCGATGTTCGCGCGTCGTGTGTTTGATGTTGCAGCTTGCGACGACCGTGAGGCGGTTCAAAAGGGTATTGATGCTTTGGTGGCGTTCTACAAGTCGCTCAATATGCCTATCACCATGGCTGAATTGGGGGCGGAAGATTGCCCAGTCCATTCGTTAGCACGTCATTGCTGCCGTCGTGGTCCTGTGGGTCACTTGATGGCGCTCGATGCTGAGGATGTTGAAGCGATTCTTCGTAGCGCGCTCTGATAGCCTTGCTCGCTTTAAATCAAAGACCCGATCGTCCAAGGAAACGTAGGCGATCGGGTCTTTTTGTATGAAAAGCGCCTCTTAAAGCGCTTGTTTGATCGAAAAATGCGTCTGTTTTTGCGAAAGGAAGCAAGGAGAGTCGTTTCGATCCCTGTGAGTGTTCGATCAATATTTTGTGGTACTAAGTGGTTATATATACAGGATCTATTGATTGAAGCGGTTTGTTTTTGAAAAAGACAATCAACTTGATAGAAAAATTTTATGACCTAAAAAGTGCTCGTTTCGATCGGGGTTTAAATGCGAAAACCGTGTTTAAATTGCATGAAAATGAGGGGTTTTTAAAGCTGAATGTCGAAGGAGATTGGTGTTTAAAGGTAGCATTGAGCGCTTGTTCACTCTTTGAATCGACTAAGGATTTACGATGTAAGCCCTCTATGCGCTATTGTTTTTCCTGAGACTTTTCAATAAGATTAGACCCCTGCCGCACCCGTGCGGCAATTTGTTTTTTCATAGGACGCGGCGCTTCTGACGTGTCCGAGACATCACAAAGGACGGACCATGCAGGTTATCAAGAAAGACAATACGACCGAAGAGTTCATCGACGAAAAGATCATTGATGCGGTAAAGAAAGCTGCATTTCGTTGTGACACGATGATCGATGACGATGGTCTTAGCCGTATTGCGACCGAAGTGCGTGCCCGCCTTGGTGATCGTGCAGATGTGACCGTGGCTGAATTGCATGAGCTCGTGATTGCCGTGCTTTCTTTCTTGCAATATAAGCAGGTCGCTGAAGCCTATGCCGAATATCGCTACTACAAGACGACGTACGCCCGTACGTTTGAACAGCTTCGTCAGGATGCTGATGATGTGTTGCGTCTCGGTGACCGCGAAAATGCGAACTACGATAGCTCGCTCGTGAGTACCAAGGGCTCTTTGATCAAGGGCTACCTCACGAAGAGTCTTTATAAGCAGTTCTATCTCTCTGGCAAAGAAAAGGCCTTGATCGAGCGTGGTGACATCTATATCCACGACTTGCGCGACATGATTTTGGGCTGTATCAACTGCTGCCTTTTTGACATTGGTCATGTGCTCAAAGATGGCTTTGAAATGTCAAACGTGCAGTATTCTGAACCCAAGACCGTACTCTCGGCTTTGCAGGTGATTGGCGACATTACGTTGGTCGCGACGGCTCAGCAGTTTGGTGGCTTTACGTTGCCTGAACTCGACAAGGTGCTTTTGCCCTATGTGATGAAGAGCTTGGCCGCTGCGCGCCACAAGTACGCTGACTTGGGGCTTGATGCTGACACCATTGCTCGCGTGACGGCGCGTGACGTTGAACGTGAACTTGAACAGGGTTTCCAGTCGCTTGAACTGAAGCTCAACACCGTGCCGTGCTCGCGTGGTGACTTTGCCTTTACGACCATCACCTTTGGTCAGTGGGATCCTGCCAAGTACACCGAAGAAGAACGTCACTGGCTCATGAAGATTAGCAGCATCATGCTCCAAGTACGTCGTAACGGTCATGGTAAGGACGGTAAGCCTGTGGTCTTCCCGAAGCTCGTGTATCTCTACGACGAAAAGCAGATCGCTGAAGATAAGGCGAGCTCTGAACTCCTTGACGAAGCCGTTAAGACCTCTGCCCAGTGCATGTACCCAGACTATTTGAGCTTATCGTCTGAAAACGGTAGCGTTTCTGAAATCTTCCAGAAGTATGGTGCGATCACGTCTCCGATGGGTTGCCGCGCCTTCTTGTCGCTTTGGCAAAATGAAGCCGGTGAAGCCATCACGATTGGTCGTTGCAATATCGGGGCAGTGTCTTTGAACCTCCCGATCATCTTGAAGCTCGCTCAGTTGCGTCATCCTGATTCGTGGCGTACGGACTTCTGGCGTATTCTTGACGAACGTTTGGAATTCATCCGTGCGTTCTTTAAGAAGCGCTATGACATCATTCGCAATCAGAAGTGCTCGAGCAACCCGCTTGCCTTTACGCAGGGTGGCTTCTATGAAGGCACGAAGAGCCCGGACGATCGTGTGGGTGACCTCGTTCGCTATATGACGGCCTCTTTTGGCATCACGGCGTTGGATGAAGCCACTTATCTTTGGAGTGGTCAGCGCTTGGTGGAAGAGGGCGGTGATTTCTCTGCGTCTGTCCTTCGTCACCTCAAAGAAAAGCTTCAGACTTTCAAAGAAGAAGACGGTTATCTCTACGCCATCTATGGCACGCCTGCTGAATCTTTGTGTGCGACGCAGGCACGTCAGTATGACCGCTTCTGTGCTGATGAAGGCGTTGATAATGTCTTCCGTCATACCGAACACTATAGCCCTGAGTACTTCACGAACTCTTTCCATGTGAATGTCACGGAGGACATCACGCCCTTTGAAAAGCAGGACCGTGAATTTATCGACTTCCATCTTTGTGAAGGTGGTCACATTCAGTACGTCCGCTTAGACAATCCAGAAAACTTTGCGGCTGTTAAGGCAGTGATTGCACGTGGTATGAAGAAGGGCTTTTATCAGGGTGTGAACTTTGATAGCGCTTACTGTGGGGATTGCGGTCAGCACAGCACTAATGTGCTCTTTAAGTGCCCGCACTGCGGAAGTGAAAACTTGTCCGTGATCTCTCGTGTGTGCGGTTACTTGGGTTACTCCAATGTGAACGGCATGTCCCGCATGAATGACGGCAAGATGGCTGAAATTCGTAACCGTCGTAGCATGTAATTCATCATGAACTACATTGGGCTCAATACCTGTGATACCGCGAACGGTCCAGGCGTTCGCGTATCCCTCTTTTGTTCGGGTTGCACCCTGCATTGTCCAGGGTGCTTCAACGAAGAAAGTTGGGATTTTTGTGCGGGTAAACCGTTTACGGACGAAACACTCGCTACGATTCTCACAGCGCTTGAAGAACCGTTTATTGAAGGCTTGAGCCTTTTGGGCGGTGATCCGTTAGAGCCCGAAAATCAGCCGGACATCTTGCGTATTGTCAAAGCCGTGCGTGAACGCTTCGGTGACACCAAAACCATTTGGCTTTGGACAGGTCGTCGTCACGAAAAAGTGGCTGATCTCCCGGTCATGGCTTATCTTGATACCCTGGTCGACGGTCCCTACGTCGAAAAACTGCATGTGACGCAAAAGGGCGCTTGGTTTGGTAGTTCCAACCAACGTGTGATCGCCCTCAAAGCCAAGTAATCTATGACGCTTGATTTCGACTTTTCCGTGCTTTATGCCATTCGCGATGCTTTTGCTAGCGGAAAGGCCGACGATTTGATGCGTGCCGTCACGATGCTGGGCGATGGTGGCTTTATTTGGATTCTTTTGGGCGTTGCTCTTCTTTTATATCGTCGCACCCGGTGGACGGGCTTTGAGGTGCTTTTGGCCTTAGCCTTGACAGCTGTCGTTGGTAATTTGGGCTTGAAGCCTTTGGTCGATCGCCTGCGTCCCTGCGACATTATGGGCTTTACGTTGTTGCCCGTTTGTCCACCTGATCCTTCGTTTCCGTCTGGACACACAGCTGCCGCCTTTGCGAGCGCGGGCGTGCTTTGGTTACGTCGTTCGCCTTGGTTTTGGGCGGCTTTAATTCTAGCGGCCCTGATTGCCTTTTCGAGGCTTTACCTCTTTGTACACTTTCCGACCGACATTTTGGCGGGCATCCTTTTAGGCCTTGTGGGGGCTTGGGTTTCTGTGAAGTTTATTGAGTGGCTCCATCGCGGTCAATAAGCGACACACAACGGCTTTTCATTCGAAATTCGCTGTCTGACATCTCGGCTCACAGGCTAAAATAAACCTTTGGTCTTTTATTTTTAGTCTTTCGAGCGACTCATGTTAAAAAAATCCTCCTTCTTAGTGCTGTGAGTGCCTGTGGTCTTATTGGTTGTGCGACGCACACCGCTTTAACACCCGAGGCCTCCGATGCAGCACAGCCCTATGATGCCAATCAAAGTCGTGCACTTAATCTTTTGGGGCTTTGCTACGAAGAAGCGGATCGCTTAGAAGATATGCACTATGAGGACAGTTTGCGTCCTGGTAACGCTTTTACGGGGCACGTGACAGGGGTACTGCGTGCAGAGACATTCCGTCGTCCGCATGTGTTTGGGTTCTTACCAAAGGACGCAGCCAAGACACATGAAGAAGCGCGTGTCGTTTTTACGCAACGTGTGATTGATCACGTCAAAGCGGTCTTCAAAGACGAAGGGTTTCGCGTTGTTGACGGTTTAAAGACAGAACAGGATGGTGCGACCTATTACACCCTTTTTGTAGCTAAGCCAGGCACTGGGTGTGAATTCCCAGCCAATCGCAATGATTTATTGAAGGTCGATGAAACGGCCACCTGTCGCGTGCAAGTGAGTACTGGGGGACTACCTCTGCGAGGCTTAGCGCAGACCGCCAATGGCTTTAGTGTGACCCCGTCATGGGCAAATGTCACGACCGAGTATGGTTGGCGTTGCTCAGACCATGCGCTCACAAGCAAGACCTGGATCTTGAAGGTCAATGAATCAAATCTTTGGACGCAGTCACGTCTAGAAAAACTCGCCAAGAAACTCAATAGCGGTGAGTATCTTTACAGCACGAATCTTGAAACGCATGAGCCCTATGTCTATGAAGCTGGTGTCGCTCAGCGGTTTATTGAACCTGAAGCGGCAAGTATTGCTCGTCAAGAAAGAGAAGGGAAGCTGACGCTAGACAAGGTGAAGGATGCACCGCGTCAGGTTTGGAAGAAAATTGTGGGGACGAAGTAGCATACGCTTGTGCGTTCCGATGCGTGTTTTGTCATGACAGAAGGCGTTTTGAAGGCATTTTCTCAAGCGACAAAGCGCACCTTGCGTGAAGGAAACAATCTTGAAAAGCTTTTCTTGGGTGGTGAGTTCAATGACTAAAGCATGACTTTGTCAGTGACTTGACTATAAATTGCTTAGGAAAGCTTGTGGCACTGGTTCAATGGTCTTTTGATGAATTTCACTTGGGTGTAGCGCAAACCCATGATGCCAACAGGCGACGGATCGTAACGAAAAAGGACGGAGGTTGTCTTAAGTCGACTTAACGCTCCGTCCTTGGCTTAATTTGCTTTCTTCGATCAATGATCCGACTTAATGCCCGCTCCGCACATCGTAATGAGCGTATCGGGTGTTGGCCCATACAGCTCACAATAATGCAACCAGGCCGCATAGTTCGCGGCAGTCGTGTGTTCGCAATAGATGCCTCGACGAGCTAAGGTCGCTCTAGCTTCCAGAATCTTGTCCTCTGGACAGGTCACGACCTTGATGTCGTGCTTACGCATCATGTCAAGGATTTCAGTGCCGCGCATCGGTACACCGATTGCAATGCCTTCGGCCATCGTGGGTGTTGGCGTCACGGTGGCGGGATGGTCCAAGCCTTGTCGTCGTGCCTGATAAAGCGGATCGCACTTTTCGCTTTGAAGGGCAATGATGTTTGGGAATCGTTCAATGGCACCCGAGGCCACCAAGTGTTCTAATGCTTTGACTGCACCGATGAAAAGTGTCCCGTTGCCTACGGGTATGACAATGTTGGCTGGGATACGGCCTAACTGTTCGAAGGTCTCATAGATATAGGCCTTCATGCCTTCGTAGAAGTACGGGTTATAGACGTGGTTGGCATAGTAAGCACCACGTTCAGCAACCTGCTGCCGACAAACATCTGCACAATGGTCTCTTGAGCCAGGGACTACATGAACTTTTGCGCCATGGGCTTCGATCATTGTGATTTTCTTCGGGCTTGTCCCTTCAGGCACATAGATTTCGGTCGAGATGCCAGCGCGTGCTGCGTAAGCCGCGACAGAATTGCCAGCATTGCCTGACGAATCCTGCACACAATGCGTGACACCGATCGCTTTCATGTGCGCGACCAAGGTAGCCGCGCCACGGTCTTTAAAAGAGAGCGTCGGCATGCAGTAGTCCATCTTCAATAGACAACCTGACTGTTCATCTAGGTTAATGATCGGCGTCATGCCTTCACCCATCGTCACACCGCGCCAAGCGTCACCGTCCACAGCCATAAAGTCACGATAACGAAAGATATTCCAAGCAGTGCGGTCTATGCGGTCAGAGTCCCAAGCGGGTGGTATAAAGTCCAACTCAAAAAGACCGCCACAGTCGCAATGCGAGGCATGCGTTTGAGTATCGATTCGCTTGCCGCAAGACATACAAACAAATGTGTGTGTCATACCGCCTCTCAATCTTCGTCAAGCTCAGCAATCGCTTCAATTTCAACCAGACAACCAAAGTGAAGTTCGGTCGTAGAGACAATCACGCGACCAGGCTTATGGTCACCAAAGAACTTGGCATATTCTTCGTTAATCGCACCCCAATAGGTGTTAGAGGGCGTATAGACACGACAAAAGACGACTTGATCACGACGAACGTTGGCTTCTTTGAGGACGCGATCAACATTATCTAAAGCTAGACGCGTGTGTTCACGAATGTCGCCTTGACACACTTTACGCGTATCCGGATCAATCGACAATTGACCAGAGACATAAAGCATCCCTTTTGAGATGACACCAGCGGTGTAATGGCCTTTGTTTTCACCTTTAAAGGGCGGACGAACGAATTGCATAAGAATCTCCTTTGGTGGTTGTGCTTTGGTCGGCACAAGTCGTTATGTTTGAGGTTGTAATTGATGGTTAAGGTTGGACACGATCACGTCAGACGAACGCACGTCGCTTTAGGCGTTTTGGTCTTAACGCTTGCCGCGCACTTCATCTAAATAGGCATATACGGTCACTTTTGAGATGCCTAGTTTTTCGGCGACACGCTCAACCGCGCCTTTCACAAGAAAGACGCCACGTTGATCCATAAAACGAATGAGTTCAATACGACGCTCTCGATTCATTTGAATGTCGGGGACTTCACTCACGATACGGTCGACAAGCTCGGTCATGATTTCCATCACGGTTCGGTTAGAGTCGACCGGACAAATCTCAGGGATCTCATCTTCATCTGGCAGCTGTGGCAGACGTGCTGCGTCAATACCAGGCAACATCGAAGAGAGCGCATCAATTTGCGCTGTGATGCGCGAGGTATCAACATTGATACAAAGTGCACCGACAAGGTGCCCACTTTGATCACGAATGAGCATCGATGAACTGCGAATCAATCGACCTTCATGACGATAGTAGAAGTTCGTCACGAGGTCACCAGGTTCAGTGGTGTGGCGAATGACTTTTGATAGCAAATTTTGAAAACTTTCGCCCACTTGACGGCCAGTCACGACATTATTCGCGACATAGACCACGGAGTGTTGCGGCATCGATAAATCGTGAAGCACGACTTCGACATCAGGGCCAAAAGTTTGGACAATGATGTCCGCTACGGTGATGTACTGTGCAAGGATTGGATTGATCATGACAATAAAAGCTAATCCTTTTGACAGAAAAAATTTTATTGATGATGGAAATTTTTCTGTCTATAATCGAAATCCGTCTGTGTGGCGAACTTATCCAAAAGACTTAATTCTCTTGGAGAAAACAGAACGTCACATACATGAGTGCCTCCATCATAGCCCGAAGGGGCATGGCCGTCTATAAAAAATTCTAGAAACGGTGCTTGAGGTAAGCGAACGCGCAAAAAAAGTTGTTGAAATATGGATGAGTTGATTTACGGTGTTTGGGAGGGACGAGCGTACGACAATCGTCGCCGTCTTGAAGGTGAAGCGCCTGAAGGGTTACCCCTCTCGGAATTCTTGTCATTTAATAGCGGAAATCCTGCGGCTGGTTTTGTGGGGCCACAGGGTTTTTTGATGTTTGATAACCGTGTCACACTCGCCGATGTTTTGCTGAATTACTATCGTCGAACCAAAGAGCTCTCGTGTGGACGCTGTACACCCTGTCGTGCGGGTTCGGTGTTGATTTGTGAAGCCCTCGAAAAAGCCTGCGCGGGTGAAGGCGAATCGGTCGATTGGGATCGTATTCAATTGGTCGCCGAACAAATGGCCGAAACAAGTCTTTGTGGTGTAGGACTTTCGACACCTGCGGCTTTATTAGGGGCATTGAAATATTTCCCTGAGCTACTCCGTCAAGCGCCCGTGATGCCCGTGACGCGACGAGACTTTTTTAGTGTGGCGACCGCCCCTTGTATTGAAGCGTGCCCCGCAAACGTCAATGTGCCGCGATACATTGACTATATTCGTGACGGTCATCCAGAACTTAGTACTGGGGTGTTGTTACGACACTATCCGTTGGTTGGCTCTTGCGGTCGAGTGTGCGTCCGCCCTTGCGAAACGGCTTGCGCGCGAAATCACGTCGATGGCGCTGTTGCGATCAAAGACTTGAAGCGCTATGCGGCTGACCATGTCGGTAGCACTATGGCCGATCTCTTCAAAAAAGACGAGATTCCCGATACGCCAGTCTCTAAACGTGTCGCGGTGATTGGCGCGGGGCCAGCTGGCATTAACTGTGCGTACCATTTGTTGCGTAAAGGCCATCACGTGGATGTCTTTGAAGCCGAAGACTATGCGGGCGGCATGGCGCGCCTGGGGATTCCGGCCTATCGTTTGCCCAATCATTTGTTAGAAACCGAGACCGAAGTCATTGAACGTTTGGGCGGCCATTACCACTACAACTGCGCTTTGGGTCGTGACTACACGATTGATTCGCTTTTTAGACGTGGCTACGATGCGATCTTTTTGGGGATTGGTTGTGCGTTGGGACAGTATCTGAATTTGCCTAACGAAGACCAGTCAGCGCATGGCTACCTCAAGGGGCTCGATTTCTTGTTGGCGATTGAGCATCACCAGAGTCGACATGAAGACATTGAACTCGATGGCGATATTGTGGTGGTGGGTTGCGGCAACGTGGCAATGGACTGTTGCCGTACGGCACGACGCCTTATGAAGGGGCATCGTCGTGTGACGGTGTCGTATCGTCGTACTCGCGCTTCAGCACCAGCTGACCCTGAAGAAATCACGGCTGCGATTGACGAAAATATTCATTTTGAATTCTTGACGGCCCCTGTTGAAGTGATGGTTGAAGAGGGTCGGGTCATTGGCTTGAAGCTCATTCGTATGCAAGAAGGCGAACCCGATGCGTCTGGTCGTCGGTCTGTGAAGCCTATTGCTGGGAGCGAATTCATTGTGCCTTGTCGCTATGTGATTGCGGCCATTGGGCAGAAGTTAGATGATTCGGTTTTCTCAGAAGCTGACGGTATTAAGCTCACAAAGCGCGGCACGATTGAAGTGGATGAATCGTTGCAGACGAGTCGAGAAGGCGTATTTGCTGGTGGCGATGCTGCCGCAGGTCCTACGAGTCTTATTTGGGGGATGGCACAAGGACAAGATGCCGCTAATGCCATTCATGAGTATTTGATGACCCATACCCCCGGGTTTAATGCCCGTCGTCGTATGTCGCGCCTCATTAAAGAGGCTAATTTGCTTGGCACTTGTGCGCCTGAGCGCGCTGTGGTGTTGCAGCCCCGCCAAGTGATGTCACATTTGGCCCCAGAAGCTCGTATTCAAAATTGGGATGAAGTTGAGCACGGCTTCACAGACCAAGAAGCGTGGGCTGAAGCCAAGCGTTGTATGCGTTGCTATCGATTGTTTGGGGTTTCGACCTTAAAACCCATTCCGGGTAAAACCGCCTCGGAGGATTTTTGATGGACAACTTAATCAAAGTCGCCCGCATCAACGGACAGTCCGTCACGTTTAATGAAGGCGAAACGATTCTTGAGGTCGCGCGACGTATGGGGATCTTTATCCCGACGCTCTGCGAATTTGCGGCTTTAAACCACCGTCCAGGCACGTGCCGTATGTGTCTCACTGAAGTGACCAAAGCCAATGGGGCGACTCAGATGGTCACGGCTTGTGAAACACGCGTCGAGGATGGGGATGTGATCAATACGCGTGCAAAGCGCGTACGCCAAATGCAAAAGCTTCAGGCGGAGTTACTCTTTGCTGACCATTGTGAGACGTGTTCGTCATGCGCACGTCACGGGGCGTGCGAACTTCAAACGGTCGCTAAACAAGTTGGGTTAGACGTCACGACGATGTCTGGGCGCTTGGCAACCCGTAAGCCCACCGTTGATCGTAGTGCACCTGGCCTCGTTTTTACGGCTGATAAGTGCATCCGATGCTTACGTTGTATTGAAGCCTGTCGATCTGTGCAGGGGTTAGGGGTAATGACCTTGAACCACACGGGTACAGGGGCGGCCATTGGTTTTGCAGGGGATCGCTGGGGTGACTCTGACACGTGTATTCAGTGCGGTCAGTGTGCGTTGGTGTGTCCGACAGGCGCCTTGGCTGTCAAAGATCAAATCGAAACGGCGCTTGATTGGTTTAGTGATGACACGATTAAAACAGTCGTGCAGTTTGCACCGGCTGTGCGTCTTGCTGTGGCTGAAGGCATTGGGTTACCCGCGGGCATTAACCTTGAAGGACAAGTGATTGCCGCTTTAAAGGCGCTGGGGGCTGACTATGTGATGGATACGCGCTGGGGCGCGGATGTCACGATCATGGAAGAAGGCACGGAGTTTTTAGAGCGACTCGAAGCACAAAAGAAGGCAGGGACATTGGCGCACCCCACGACGATGTTTACGTCGTGTTGCCCGGGTTGGGTGACGCATGTTGAAAAGAATGCGCCCGATATGATTCCGTACTTGTCGTCAACACGTAGTCCTCAAGCGATCTTTGGCGCACTCTCAAAGACATGGTTGCCTAAAGTCTTAAATATCGAACCGACATCGTTACGAACGATTTCGATCATGCCTTGTACGGCCAAAAAGGGTGAAGCGAGCCGCGCTCAACTCGCGCGCGACGGGCGTCCTGACACCGATTTGGTCTTGACGATCCAAGAATTCTTGACGCTCTTAGAACGTACGGGGATTGACCTGAAGTCTTTGATGCCTGCGACCTTTGATTCGCCCTTGATGAGTGAAGCTTCTGGCGCTGCGCAACTCTTTGCGACGACTGGTGGCGTGATGGAAGCGGCTTTACGTACGGTCACGGCCCTGACGGGCGGTCCTGCATTAGCCAAAGTCGCATTTGAACCCGTGCGTGGTTTAGAGACTCTTAAAGAAGCCACAATCGACACGACAACCTTTGGGCCATTACGCGTTGCTGTGGTTTACGGGATGCGCACGATGACAAAAGTCATCGATATGGTGCGTGCTGGCACGTGTCCCTATCACTTTGTTGAAGTGATGGCGTGTCCTGGTGGCTGCATCGGGGGTGGCGGGACTGTGCGCGGTCGCGCCTGGGGGCAAACGTTAGCGGCACGTCAGTCGGGGGTTTATGCGACCGACAACGCAATGCCCATTCGTGCGTCCCATGAAAATCCTGATGTCATCAAGCTCTATCGCGAGTATTTAGGGAAGCCTGGGAGTGCCTTGGCGCATGACTTATTGCATTGTGGCTATGAGCCACATCAAAAGCATGCCGAGACACCGACTTACGAATCGATTGAAGCGAATGTTGAGTTAGCTAACGGTTAAAGCGCAAAACGACAGTGCAAAACAAAAGCGCCCTCGAAGATCAACGATGCACGATTGGTTTCAAAGAGAGGGCGCTTCGTTTGTGCGCAACGCTCTAAAATATAGAGATTATCTTTTTTCTCCCGACCAAAGAGGAGTTTGAACCCATGAAAGCGCCTGTGCGTGTGACAGTAACTGGCCCAGCTGGCCAAATTGGCTATTCCATTCTTTTTCGTATTGCGTCTGGCGCCATGTTGGGCCCAGATCAGCCCGTCTTTTTGACGCTCTTAGAACGCCCGAATCCGACGAGTGCCTCTGCACTCAAGGGTGTCATGATGGAGTTGTCCGACTGTGCGTTCCCATTGTTAGCTGGCATGCGCGCTGTGCAGGATCCAGAAGAAGCGTTTCGCGATTGTGAAGTTGCTCTTTTGATTGGCGCTCGTCCGCGTGGTCCTGGTATGGAACGCGCTGACCTTTTGGAAGCCAATGCAGCGATTTTCCGCGCTCAGGGTCAGGCTTTGAATGCGACCGCTTCTCGTAATGTGAAGGTACTTGTGGTCGGTAATCCCTGCAACACGAATGCCTGGATTGCCATGAAGAATGCGCCGGACTTGGATCCGACGTGCTTCTCGGCCATGCTTCGCTTAGACCAAAATCGTGCCATGTCTCAGTTGGCCGAAAAGACCGGCAAGGCTGTGACCGATATCGAGCATATCGCTGTGTGGGGTAACCATTCCCCGACGATGGTGGCTGATATCACGCACACGACGGTGGCGGGTGTTGCTGCGCCGACGCTCGTTGATGACGCTTGGGTCAAGGACACCTTTATGCCGACAGTGGCAAAGCGCGGCTCTGCAATTATTGCGGCGCGTGGTGCAAGCTCTGCTGCGTCTGCAGCGTCCGCAGCCATTGACCACGTGCGTGATTGGTGTTTAGGTTCCAACGGTCAGTGGGTCACGATGGGTGTGCCTTCTGACGGCTCTTACGGTGTCCCTGAAGGCATGGTCTTTGGTTTCCCGTGTGTCGCAAAGGGTGATGGCACCTATGAAATCGTGAAGGGCCTTGAACTTGACGACGATACGAAGGCTCGTATTGCGAAGAATGTCGCTGAGCTTCAGAGCGAACAGGCTGCTGTGTCCGCTTTCGTGCCTCAATAAAGTCACGTTAAAATAACAGCAAAGGTTTTGTCGTTTGAGAGTATCTCACTCGACGAAGTCGCCAATCATCGGGCGTAACCTTCAAGACCAGAGGGTTGCGCCTGATTTTTATGTTGTGGAGAGAAATTATGTTGAAGGTCTCTAACCCTGTCGGTCATGCGCTCACAGACCCTGAAGTGCCAACGCCCGCCTTTTTGATTGACGAAGCGAAGCTCATGCGTAATCTTGAGCGCGCTAAAGCCAAGGCCAAAGCGCTCGGCATTACGTTACGTCCTCACCTCAAAACCCATAAGAGTATTGAGATTGCGCGTCGTCAGATGGTGTCGCCCGAAGGCCCCGCGACTGTGTCGACTTTAGCGGAAGCGCGTTATTTTGCTGAGCACGGCGTTAAAGACCTTATTTATGCGGTTGGCATTGCACCCTATAAACTCGCTCAGATTGAAGCGATTCGTGCGACGGGGTGTGATCTGAAGATCATTCTTGATAATGTTGCCGCGGCCAAAGCTGTGAGTGACTATTGTCGTGACCATCAAACGACGATCCCAGTGCTGATTGAAGTCGATTGTGACGGGCATCGTTCGGGTATTCAGCCTAAGAGCGATTTGCTTTTAGAGGTGGCTACGGCCTTGACGACTGGTGCCACATTAGTGGGTGTCTTGACGCATGCTGGAGCTAGCTATGACGTTGAAAACCTTGCTGTGATTCGTCAGGCGGCCATCAATGAACGCGACGGGATTGTGTTAGCTGCTAATCGTTTGCGTGAAGCAGGGTATGACATTCGTATCGTGTCGGTGGGCTCAACCCCGACCATGGTCTACGCTGAAGACGAAACAGGCGTGACCGAAATGCGTGCCGGCGTCTACGCGATGGGTGACCTCTTCATGATGAACTTAGGTGTCGTCAAGATGGACGATATCGCGGGGTCAGTCTTAGCAACAGTGATCGGTCATCAGCCTGACAAAGGTCAAGTGATTGTGGACGCTGGTTGGCTAGCGATGTCGCGAGACCGTGGTACGGCACGTCAGCATTGTGACTTTGGCTATGGTTTGGTCTGTGGCGTTGATGGGCAACCACTTCGTGGGTGCGATATTCGTATGACAGGTGCCAACCAAGAGCACGGCATTATTGCAGCCGTGGCCGGTGACCGATTGAAACCTGAAGACTTCCCAGTTGGTATGCGACTTCGTGTGTTGCCCAACCACGCTTGTCCGACCGCAGCGCCCTATGAAGAGCTTTTGCTCGTGGGTGACGACGGTTGCGTTAAGGCGGCATTAGAGCATGTGCGTGGGTGGTAATGAAAAAAAACGAAGCTATAGTTGATTTAGCTTCGTTTTTTTATGTAAATAAGGTCTGTAATGCATAAAACCATATTGCGCGATAGCGCTGAATTAATTGTAATAAATATAAGGTCTGTTTCTGATTTAAAAAGTGACATAGATAAATATTTTGTAAGTATATGCGAAGGTAACTCTGGGAATGATTTGTTGATAGTAAAAACTAGTGTAAAAAATTTATTTACTGGAAAGAATGAAACTTGGAAAGCTGGAGCCATAGCAGAATTTTTTATTCATCTACATATGATAAAGAATGGTTTTAAAATGGAGTGCTTGTTTCAAAATCTAGAGGAACGATCGATAAAGAAAGGTTTTGATGGTTTGTATAGTTTACAAAGAGAGATGTGGTTGATGGAAAGTAAAGCAGGCTTTGCTTCATCGAAAAAAGTGTCACATAAAAACAAAGTAAAAGAAGCTTATTCAGATATAAAAGATAAAATTCAAACAAAGCAAGCAAATAATCCATGGCAGAATGCGTACAATCACGCTTGTCATAAAGATGTTGGTGCTTCGGAAAATATAATAGAAATACTAAAATTTCACAAGAATAATTACATAATGAACAGGTTTCCATCCGTAAATGATTTCAATTTGATACCTTGTGGGACTGTATTTGTGGAAGGGAAGGAGTGGCCTAGTGATCTTAAAATACGAGAAGATATAAGTGAGATAATTAGTAATATGGATTGTAATAAATTAAAGGTTGTTTGTGTTACTGCGCAAACTATATCGATGTTTGAAAAATATTTAGAAGAGGAGTGAGATGAAAAACATAAGACAAAAGCTAAAAAAATGTAAAGAGTTTATGGAAATATATGAAAAATTTTTAGTTGATCCAGTTGGTCTACATTACCATGAATTGGTTTACATACTTTCTTTGTCTATCACATTATTAAAAGCATATTATGATAAAGTCGATGAAAGAAGCCGAAACAAAGAGATTCTGAGATTTTCGTACTATATTTTATTGAAATACTCTATATCCTGCAAGGATTACATTCCTTTGTATGATTTTTCGATTAATTTTGGGTTTTATCCTATATCGAATAAAATTAGTAATGATCGGCTTGTTGATTTTCGCTCAATTAATACGTCAATAATAAATGATAGAGTTGTAAGTGAGTTTGGAAGGGATGGGAAAGTAAATACTTTTGAGCAGAATGTTGCAGAAACAAGAATTATGGAGTTAAGTGACGAAAATAACATATCATATGTAGCTCCCACATCTTTTGGTAAAAGTTCATTCGTTATAGAGCATATTAAAAAACAGTTATTAATTCGCAAGAAGGTAGCGATAATCGTTCCTACGAAAGCGCTTTTATGGCAGACTTATAGAAATATTAAAAATGGTATTAGGGATAGGAGAGTGATTGTCCATGATGAAATGTATAGTGGAGAAGAAACGTTTGTTGCTGTTTTGACTCAAGAGAGAGCGCTAAGGTTATTGGGAGACTCGGATTTATATTTTGATGTATTGTACATTGATGAGGCTCATAAAATATTTGAAATTGATAAGCGCTCTATTCTTATAACTCGTCTTATAAAGATTAATAGGAAAAGAAATAAAAAATCAATTGTGTTGTATCTGTCACCGGTTATCGAGAATTCGAACAATTTAAAAATAGAAGAGGCTGATCGAATTTTTGAACAACGAATAGATTTTAATGTAAAGGAACCGGATATATTCTTATGGAAGAATGCTAAGGTTTTTAGATATTGCAGATTTCTTGACAGTTATGTAAGTTTTTATGATTGTCAAGATATGTTCAGTTATATATTGAGAAGCAAGAAAGAAAAAAGTTATTTCTATGTGAACTCTCCTGTTAAGATTGAGAAATTCTCCATCAATTTTATTAAACATTTGGAAGTGATAAGTGGCGACAAGGATCTTGATAGTCTAATTCAGTGTATTGAACATTATGTACATAAGGAGTTTCTTGTTATAGAGTGTTTGAGAAGAGGGGTTGTTTATGTACACGGTAAGTTGCCTGAACAAATAAAGGAATATTTGTTTTATAGTTTTAGTAAAATTAAGAGCATACACTCGATAGTTGCTAATACTGTCATACTAGAAGGTATGAATTTACCGATTGATTCTCTGTTTATTTTGTCGTCTAGGATGCTTAATAGAAATGGAAATTTGGTTAATTTAATTGGTCGAGTTAATCGTCTAGACTATATTTTTGGATCTACCGGTAGTTTAGATAAGCTGATACCAAATGTGCATTTTATAAATAATGACTTATATGATAGAGTCGGTGGAAATATGAAGAATTTGTGTTCGTCTTTAAGTAAGAAGTGCACCGATGAAGTCAAAAATCCTGTGTTGCCGGTATCGAGCCCTACGGAAGCCAATAAGCTCTTATTAAAAAACGAAGAAATATTCTTTTCTACTCCTGTTGATGATATAAGTATTTTAAGGCATAAGTTTTTAGAGTTTGGATTGGATGTTTTATACGACTCTTCTGAAAAAATATTGATGGAATGCCTGCTGAGAAGAATTTTGGACGCGAAGTCAGGAAAGATTGTATTTAATGGATGTATTATACAGTTTATTTATGATTTGTTTATAAGCAATCTTGATCGTTTTATTATAGATGACGAAGTTGGAAGATTGAAAAATGCAGCTTCTTTGAACTACTATAAAAGATTTTATTCGGATAGAATGAAGTCTCTAAGAGAAAAAATGATATTCAATTGCGTCTATTTGATCGGTATTTAAAATCAAATAGACAGTTTATTTATATTGGCAAAGAGTATGGTGAAGTTTCTTATCCTGTAGGGAAAAGTAATAGATCTTTTAATAAGGTTGGAAAACCTGTTTATATAGATCTATCAAAGAAGAGTGATAAAGAAAAGGTTAATATAGCTGTAGTCAAGGTATCTCTTGAAGGGGATTTTTTGAAATATAAAATTTCAATGTTTGTTAGGCTTATGTTTAGCTACGAATTGATTACTGAGGATGTCTATAATGATTTTATTTATGGAACTTCGAATGAAGTGGCTGTGAGATTGGCTAGAATGGGTGTTAATGGTATGGTTTTAGAAAAATTGATTGGCGATAAAAAAATTGATTGTGTTAAGTTTGATAAATTCGGTAATTTATATTTCACCGATTCTTTTAAGAAATATACCGAGGGGTTGGATGATTTTTTAAAATTCCATATGGAAAAGATGTTCTAACTAATATGAAATTTCATTTGGCGATGACTCGACTTGGCGTCTTCTTTACGCTTGGTGCATATATCTGTTGGGGCTTGTTCCCGTTCTACTTCCACGCCCT
The DNA here is from genome assembly GCA_937943605.1 of uncultured Sutterella sp. Lineage (GTDB taxonomy): Bacteria > Pseudomonadota > Gammaproteobacteria > Burkholderiales > Burkholderiaceae_F > Sutterella. The sequence continues at coordinate 39,329 of CALEAW010000011.1, forward strand.
TCAGTCTGTAGGCGCAGTAGAAATCCTGGCCCACCGCATTCTCTGGTCTTTGGTGATCGTGGCTGGCATTTTGTTGGTCTTGCGCCGCGGTGCTTGGATCAAGTCGGTCGTGAGTCAGCCGAAAGTCTTGGGACTTTTTACGCTATCAGCCCTCTTAATCGGTTGCAACTGGGGCGCGTATGTCTACGCCATCGTGAGTGATCGTACGATCGAAGCGTCTTTGGGTTACTTCGTGAATCCTTTGATGTCTGTTGCCATCGGTGCGCTCTTTTTAGGTGAACGTTTAAGCCGATGGCAATGGATGGCGGTTGCTCTAGCGGCAACGGGCGTGATTTGGATCACGATCCAAACGGGTACAGCCCCGTTCTTAGGTTTATTCTTGGCGGCCTCCTTTGCGTTTTATGGGCTTATTCGCAAAATTGCCCCGTTAGGTAGCTTAGAAGGCATGGCACTTGAAAGCGTCCTCTTGGCACCATTGGCTTTGGGCTACATGTTGTGGTTGAACGCGGACGGTCAGTTGGTGTTTGCGAATAGCGGGTGGGACATGAAAGCTATGCTGCTATTGGCAGGCCCCATCAGTACGATCCCGTTGTTACTCTTTGCGTCTGGTGTGCGCCGAATCCCGTATTCGACCGTAGGCATCATCCAGTACATTAGTCCCACGATCGTGTTCTTTATTGGTCTCTACGCCTTTCACGAACCGTTCTCAATAGATATGTTCGTGGGCTTTGTCTTTATTTGGTGCGCCGTGATTGTGTTCACAGTAGATTCCATTCGACGTAGCAAGGCAGTAAAAGCCAACATCAACCAACGCGTATCCGATCAGCATTAAGCGTCAACGAAGGCTCTTGGCTCCAAGTGGACACTGAAAGGTGACTTTGAGTCCTGGGGGCGTCTGTCCCGGGGTTGCATCGTCAAGCGTCACTGTAGCACCCACCATATTGGCATAGGTTTTAACGATTGCAAGTCCTAAGCCCGTGCCAGGCAATCCTGAGCCCACAACACGATAGAAGGGATCAAAGACACGGTCACGTTCTTTGGGCGCAATGCCGGGGCCCGTGTCGGTGACGGTCACAGTTAACGCTTCTTTGGTTTGATGGACATTTAAGCAAACGGCACCGTGCTCAGGCGTATAGTGAAACGCGTTTTCTAAGAGATTGCGAAGAATTGCTTGAACGGCCGCGCGGCTCACACCTTCAATCGCGATTTCTTCGGTGTCATCTAACCCTTCAACGCTAAAGTCCAAAGCTTTTTTGTCAGCTTGTGTCATAAGGGGCTCAAGAATTTCACCCAAAAGTTCGGAGAGGTACCACGATTGCGTATCTCGTGCGAGGCTTTCAGGTGCTTCACCCGCTTGGGCTCGCGCAAAGTGTAAGAGTTGAGAGACTTGCTTGACGGCTCTATCGAGACCAGACTCTAATCGTTCGACGACAGGCTTCGCGTCAGCCGGTAGATTGAGACGGCTTAAGTGTTCAGCTTCAATGGTGAGTGACGTTAATGGGGAGCGAAGCTCATGCGCAGCGTCCGCCGTAAAGCGCAATTCTCGCGTACGCGCCTCATTGACACGCGCGAGTAACTGATTGACAGAAGCAACAAAGGGTTCTACTTCAGCTGGGACGTGGTCCGTTGGCAAAGGTGTGAGGTCAGACGCTGGACGCGACTTCACAGTTTCGGCGGTTTGACGTAAGGGCTTGAGCGTACGCCATAGCGTCAAGGCAATTACGAGCCAGACCATCGGTAGCAAAATGACAATAGGCATGATGGCCGTAAAGGCAGCGCTTTTGGCAAACGCTTCACGGGTACTCACAGGATCAGCGACCGCCGTATAACGGCCATTAGGCAAAAAGATAAGTGACAAGCGATAGGCTTCACCACCGATCATTTCAGTGGTAAGGCCGCTACTTAAGGTATGGTCAAATCTGACACGTTCTGCACGCCCTTGATTATTGAGTAAACGCACTAAAACGGGTTCTCCAGCGGGGATCGCAGTACGGCGCTGGGGTTCTGGGGGCGGCGTGAGACGGCGATGACGCATCATGTGGCGATGCGGACGGGGTCTCATGAGTAACGGTTCGTCGGATTCAAGACGTGCCGCAAATTGGTCGGGCGACATCGTGAGCGCACGCGGCAATACGGCGGCAACGTCCGCACGCGCAAAGGCTGATGTCATATCAGAAAGATAGGCATCTTGCTCATTCAACGCTTCTTCTTGGGCATTGTTAAAGACCACCGTGGCAGTGATCGCAGTGAGGACAAGCGTCACACCAGTGACGGCAAGGAGCGTTCGTAAGAGTAATGAAGTGCGCCAATGCATAGATGGGTTCCAATGGTCGACGGCCGTCGTCAATGAGTTTGGCTCGCGTGCCTTGCAATCTAATTTATTGGGCGCGAATGCGCCAACCGAGTCCGCGAATATTTTCAATAGTTTGTGCCCCGATCTTGCGGCGAAGGGCATGAATCAAATATTCGATGGCGTTGCTTTCTGGTTCGTCCCCTGGCGCATAAAGCTTTTCTTCTAAAGCGCGTCGAGAAAGAATGGCCCCTGGGCGCGTCAATAAGGCGGCTAAGAGCGCATATTCGCGCTTACTCAAAGTCACCGTATCGCTTCCGACCGTGCACGTATGCGTCACCGTATTGAGAGCAACGTTGCCCGCGCGTAGCACATCAGGCGCTAAGGGGCGGCGACGACGCACGACGGCACGCAATCGGGCAATGAGTTCCGTCATATGAAAGGGCTTCAGAATATAGTCGTCAGCGCCTGCGTCAAGGCCTTCAAGGCGACTATCTAACGCTTCGCGTGCGGTCACAATAATGACTGGTAAATCGCAGGCGGGTGCAGGCATTGCTCGAATGCTACGCAACACATCGATGCCGTCAATCCCTGGCAAACCAAGGTCTAAGAGGAGGGCATCAGGCAAACTCACGGTGAGTGCAGTAAGGCCTTCACGTCCTGTGGGTGTCCATGTCACCGCATGAGCTTCGCTTTCAAGTGCGGCGCAAACAGCTCGGGCGATAAAGGGATCATCTTCAATGAGCAAGATATGCATAGCGGTGTGGCACGATGAGAGGTGAACAAAATCAGGGAGGCCATCCATGATGAACCTCCCCGATAAGTATAACCATGAGCTTGATGGCTAAACGATGCTGATAAAGCTTCTAAAGTCAGGCTCAGTCATACGGCGAATTAATTCCAACCAGCGGCGTGATGGCCACGGCCGTGGAACGGACGCGGTTCACCTGTCATAGGGCAGATGGCAGAACCGTGGTGGTATCCGTAGCCAGGACCCATGCCGCGGCCAGGACCTTCACCCGGGCCCTTCGGGCCGCGGGGTTCTTGAATACCCTTGACGTCAGCAGCGACGAGCTTGCCCGTCTTGGCATCCACAAAGGCGCGGACACGAGCGTTGTCTTCGGTGACCATACGCACGTCCCAAACTAAACCGTACGTGGGGCTACGACGAAGGTTAGCGCGGTGGGTTTTGGCCTTGTAGGCTTTTTCAGCCGTGGCGACAGCGTCGGCCATGCCAACCATCGGGGTCGGCGCTTCAGCTTCGGCGGTGATCGGCGGTACAGCGGGCGTCGCTTCGGTCTTGGCAGGGGTAGCATCCACAGCCCAGGCGGTGGCGGCAAACGTCATCGTGGTGGCAGCAAGCAAAGCAGCGAGCGTAGATTTCTTCATATATGGCCTCTTTATCGTCAGTCAACATAAAGTTGGTGGGTTTGGTGGAAAGGGTTTTCAGTGCGTTCCCTTTCGATCTGAGACACAGTGTACATAGCCAAAATTAGGGAACCCGTGGGTGAAACTTAGGGTTCCCTAACTCAATGTAACAGGAATCGGCAAATGTGACAGCTCGTTGTTGCATTGTGTTAACGGTAAGCGATTCTGATACTAAACAACCAACTGCGACTTTGAGACTGG
>CALEAW010000012.1 GCA_937943605.1 uncultured Sutterella sp.
TTGCTTTTATTTCTCTGTTATTTGATCTATCTCATGCTGATGTAGATCTAGTGACTCGGGAGTTTCGGTAAACTATCGCTATTGATACCACTTTGACTGCACTTTGCGTACAGGCTTTACGCCATGTCTAAACCTACCATCATCTTTTTCGACTGCGAGACGAATTCGCACAAGACCATTATTGACTTGGGTGCGATTTCGAGCGACGGCGTGACATTTCATTCGTCACGAATCGCAGATTTGCAGCAGTTCGTCTTGGATTATGGTGGTGAAGCGCCACTTCTAGCGGGTCACAATATCTGTCACTTCGATATTCCGGTGGTCGCGCCGATGACGGATTTCGCGTCGCGTCGCGCCCGCTGATTGATACGCTGTATTTGTCGGCGTTACTCTTTCCGCAAGAGCGCTTTCATGCCTTATTAAAGGACGAGCGCCTGCGTGTGGGTGAACTCTCGAACCCATTGTCAGACGCCAAGAAAGCCAAAGAACTGTTTGATCTAGAAGTAGCGGCGTTTAGAGAATTGACGCCTGAGATCCAACAGATCCTCTGCGACCTCTTAGCCAATACGCAACCGTTTGGTGGCTTCTTTCAATTTTTGGGCATGAAGCCTAGTGGCACGCATGACCTTGCAAGTCGCATTCACAAGGCCTTTCGTGATCAGATTTGCGAACATGCTAACTTAGCGTCGTGGATCGATGATGAACCGATGGCGCTCGCTTTTGCATTAGCGCTCTTAGCATCGAAACTTCCTGTGAATGTGATTCCTGCTTGGGTGCAATGGCGCATGCCACGAGTGCAAAGTGCATTACATAGCCTTTGCGGTACACCATGTCAGACTGGATGCCGGTATTGCCTGAGACAACTTAATTTACATGCTGGTCTAAAAAAGTGGTTTGGCTATGATACCTTTCGTACCTATGCAGGCGAACCGCTACAGGAAAACGCAGCGGCTACGGCTTTGCGTGGCGATTCTGTTTTGGCTGTCTTTCCGACAGGCGGTGGTAAATCGTTGACATTCCAGTTGCCAGCATTAATGGCTGGTGACAATACGCGTGGACTCACAGTGGTGATTTCGCCCTTACAGTCTCTCATGAAGGACCAGGTCGACCATCTGAAGGCGAGAGGGATTGAGGTTGGTGAGGCGATTAATGGGCTTCTAGACCCAGTGACTCGAAAGGACGTCTTGTTAGGTATTGAATCAGGGAGAGTTCGTCTCCTCTATATTTCGCCAGAGCAACTGCGATCCAAAACGATTTTCAAGATTCTCTCGGGGCGCCATATTGAACGATTTGTGATTGACGAAGCGCACTGCTTCTCGTCATGGGGCCACGATTTTCGCGTCGACTATCTATATATCGCGCCCTTTATGAAGGCGCTTGCCAAGGCGCAACAACGCGAGACGCCGATCCCGGTGTCGTGTTTTACTGCAACCGCTAAACAAAAAGTCATTCAGGATATTTGCGACTACTTTAGGCAGCAGCTCGGCTTAACGCTTAGACTTTTCACCACGAACGCCGCTCGAACCAACTTGCATTACCAGGTGGTGCATGTCGAGGATGAAGAGCAAAAGTATCCGCGTTTGCGTGAACTCCTTGAAAGCCGAACATGTCCCACGATTGTGTATGTGTCGACGGTGCGTAAGACAGTGGAGTTGAGCGAACGACTCAATGCCGATGGTTTTAAGTGCTGTGCGTTTAACGGTCGGATGGATCCTGATGAAAAGGTCGAGGTGCAGGATGCGTTCATTCATGATCGTGTTCGAATCATGGTGGCTACCAATGCTTTCGGGATGGGCGTCGATAAGTCAGACGTTGGATTGGTGGTGCACTACGATATCGCGGCGTCACTTGAAAACTATGTTCAGGAAGCCGGGCGTGCAGGTCGAGACGAAAAGCTTGAGGCTGAGTGTTTCGTGCTTTTTCATGAGGGAGACCTCGATAAACATTTTCAACTTCACAATCGCTCAAAACTCACGATTAGCGACATTCAGAAGGTGTGGCAGGCCGTCAAGCGTCGTACGAGTGGCGGTCAAAAACAAGTTGTGGTGTCCGCGTATGAGTTAGCGAGTGATACGGAAGCTGACTTTCAAGAGCGTGGCTTGTTGGACGACGTTGGTTCGCCCGCTGATAAAGAAACGCGTGTGCGAACCGCATTGGCTGTCCTTGAAGAGGCTGGCTACATTCGACGCGGTCTCAATGCCCCGCGTATTTATGCTACGTCGCTCCGAGTAAAGAGCGTCATTGAAGCCCGAAACAAACTGAGCGAATCCAAAGCGTTTGCGTGTGAAGCAGATCTTGAGTTAGCTGTTCGTATCGTGTCGAGCTTTGTGTCCGCATCAAGAACGAAAGTCTCCCGAGAAGAAGAGGCCTCGTCTCGCACTGACTATTTGGCTGATTTTATGGGCGTGAGTCACGCCAAAGTGGTGGATATTGTTCGGCGGTTGCGTGAAGCCAATATCGTGGCTGACGAGGTCGACATTGTGGCGCGTTACTATCCCAATAAAAAGCATCATTCAACGATCAATACGCTCTTTAGTGCTGAACGGTATTTGAGTGAATGGATTGCCCACGAAAGTGATGCGACAAACGGCCGCTTTAATTTAAAAGATTTGCATGAGCGATTGCGCGAAAAAGACTTAGCAGTGTCGCCCGTGATCGTCTCTCAATTGCTTCGCCTGTGGACGCGTGAAAATAGCGCTACCCTCAAGCACCTCGATCGAGATAGTCGTCGTATCCAATTCAAAGTAGCGTTGGATGTGCTACACGAAAAAGCACAAAAGCGCCTAACGCTTTGCGGCTTTTTGCTTGATCAGTTCGAAGACATGGCTGAGCGTACTGGTCAAGACACCAAAGCGGGTGCCAATGTCGAGGTGAAGTTTTCGATTGTTGGGTTGATCAGAGCGTTTGCCGGCACGTTAGAGGCGACCTTTAAGCCGACGCAACGTCAGATCGAAGAGTGTCTCCTTTATTTAAAGGAGCTCAAAATCATCGGCATCGAGTCGGGCTTTTTGGTGAACTATCCCGCGCTACGCATTGAACGCCTGGTGATGGACAACCGTAAGCGCTTTACGCAGGCTGACTATCGCAAGCTCAATGAGTTCTACCAACAGAAGATTCAGCAAATTCATATTGTTGGTGAATATGCGAATTTGATGGTGAAGGATGCAGCCGCGGCTTTACAGTATGTCGGCGACTACTTTGCAATGGACTATAAGGCGTTCGTCAAAAAGTACTTCAAAGGGGAGCGCGAAAAAACGCTGGCCGTCAACATGACAAAGAGCCTCTACGAACGCGTCTATGGCGCCTTGTCACCACAACAAAAGGCCATTATCGAAGATCGCTCGCAATTTATTGCCGTGTGCGCGGGGCCAGGGAGCGGCAAGACGCGCGTCTTGGTACATAAGCTCGCGTCGCTCTTACTTGAAGAAGACGTCAAAAGTGAAGAACTCTTGATGCTCACATTTTCTCGTGCTGCTGCTACTGAGTTTGCAGTGCGCCTACGTGCACTTTTGGGCGGTGCTGCGCATTTTGTCGAAATTCGTACGTTCCACTCCTTCTGCTTTGACATCTTGGGGCGCCGTGGGGTACTCGTCGATAGCGACAAGATTGTGGCTGAAACTGTTGAAAAGATTCGCGCGGGTGAAGTAGAAGCGAGTCGGATTGCAAAAACCGTTTTGGTGCTCGACGAAGCGCAAGATATGGATGCCAACGAGTTTGCGCTCGTCGAGGCACTCTTGGCGTATAACGAAACGCTTCGTGTGATCGCCGTGGGTGACGATGACCAAAATATCTATGCGTTTAGAGGGTCGTCATCTGGCCACTTCCGTAAACTTCTGACCGAGTACGAGGCAACACACCATCTGTTAATCGATAACTATCGCAGTACGCCAGCGGTGGTGGATTTGTCAAACGTATGGGCGATGCGCATCCCGCACCGCTTAAAGACGGAGTGTGGTCGAGCTATCCGAAAGCCTGAAGGTGTCGTTAAAGTCATTTCGCATCGCACAAGTCAGGTCGTGGGCGCAGCGGTTGAAGCGTTACTTCGAGATAAACCGCAAGGTCGAACCGCAGTGCTGACAAAGACCAATGACGAAGCGGGTGAAGTCTGCGGACGACTTTTGCATGCGGGCGTCAAAGCAAAACTGATCCAGACAGATAACAAAGTTCAGCCGATTCGCGTGCGTGAACTCTATCGCGTGGTGGATTACTTCCGTCGGCTCATTTTGCAAAAAGATTCGGCCAACGTGATTACTGATGCGCAGTGGGACAAGATGATGAGGCACTTTAAGCAAAACTGTGCGCAGTCTGCTGTGTATGAGCAGTGCGTCGGGCTTTTAGAGCGCTTCAATGAGGCTGTGATTGGCGCACGATACTTCTCTGACCTTGAAACCTTCCTTTGGGAAGCCGATTTGGATGACGCGACCGAAAGTGATCAGGACACTATTTTGGTCTCAACGATTCATAAGGCCAAAGGGACCGAATTCGACAACGTCTACTTGGTCTTGGGTCAAGGAGATCTTTATGACGAGGCTTATTTGCGTGAAGTGTTTGTTGGGATCACGCGCGCTAAAACGCGTCTAGAGATTCATCATGGACCAGGTGCCTTTATGCACGCGCAAGCCAAAGCGATGCCGTACGTCGAATGGTCGACCGATGACCGAGTATTTGCGCCCGCAGAAGTGTTACAGGTGTCCTTAGGTCACAAGGATCTCTATCTTGACTACTTTATGAGTAAGCAAAATTGGATTGAGCAAATCCAAAGTGGTCAAGCATTGGTGCCTCGAATGCCTGACCTCTTGTTGCCGCACGCAAACGACCGTTTGGTCTCTGTTGCTCGCCTTTCAAAGGAGACGCAAGCTGTCATCAATCGTGTGCTAGCCAAAGGCTATGTATTGAGCGAAGCTTCTGTGCGTGTCATGGTCTATTGGCGTAAGCAAGACACGACTCAAGACACGCTGATCTTGTTGCCTGATCTTGTGTTTAGGCAAAAAAACAGAAGCGCAGTAACAGAAAACCCACTACGGTGAGGTAGTGGGTTTTGGTGTACTTTAAAAGTGAGCTTGCTTAGAAGCGGAAGTCTCTTTCACCATCCTGAATACGAATCAAACGCTTTTCGCTAGCCATGCGAATCTTTTCGTGCGGGATCTTCGGAAGTTCACGCTGAATAACCTTTTCGCCGGCTTCACGTGTTTCTTTCGAAGCGTAGTCGCACATGTATTCCTTCATTGTCATGATGGCGTTGGCCTGACAGTAAGTGGCGATACTGCCGTCCTTAGCCCATTCCATGAAGCGGTCGCCAGTGCGGCCAGCGCGGTAGCAAGCCGTGCAGAAGGATGGGAGATAGTTGTTGTCAAGCAACCAGTGGACGATTTCGTCAAGCGAACGACGGTCGCTCGTTTCGAACTGTTCAGTCTTTTCTTCCATTTCCTGAACAGAACGAATGGCGTAGCCACCCACGGAGGTACGAGAGCCACCAGAAATCTGAGAGATGCCGAGCTTCAAGGCCTGCGTACGGATACGTTCGCCTTCACGGGTGGACATGATCATGCCGGTGTAGGGCACTGCCATACGAATCAAAGCCACGATCTTGAGGAAGAGGTCGTCAGGGACGGCGTTCGAGAAGGTCGTCGGGTCGATGTCGTCAGCCGGGCAGATACGCGGTACGGAAATCGTGTGAGGCCCCACGCCCCAAACAGCTTCTAAATGTTCTGCATGCATCAAGAGGCCGATGAAGTCGTAGTGACAGAGTTCAAGGCCAAAGAGCACACCTAAACCGATGTCGTCAATGCCACCTTCCATAGCACGGTCGTGGGCTTCAGTGTGGTAGGCGTAGTCAGACTTCGGTCCCTTCGGATGAAGTTCCTGATAGGTGGACTTGTGATAGGTTTCTTGGAAAAGCTGATAGGTACCAATTTCAGCTTCATGCAATTTACGGTAGTTTTCAACTGTGGTCGCCGCAATGTTCACGTTGAGACGACGGATGGCACCATTCTTATGCTTGATCGAGTAGATGGTCTTGATGGATTCGAGGATGTATTCGATCGGATTGTGCTTGGGGTGTTCACCTGCTTCAAGAAGAAGACGCTTGTGACCTAAGTCTTGAAGGGCAATCACTTCGCGCTTGATTTCTTCTTGTGTGAGCTTTTTACGGACAATGCTCTTATTTTTGGCGTGATACGGGCAGTACGTGCAGGTGTTCACGCAGTAGTTCGATAGATAAAGTGGGGCAAAGAGCACGATACGGGTACCGTAAATGTGTTCTTTAACCTTAATAGCTGTTTCGAAAATCTTATCGTTGATTTCCTTGACGTCGCAAGCGAGCAGGCAAGCGGCTTCACGGTGTGTCAGGCCTTTAAAAGCGGCGGCCTTTTCAAGGAAGCTCGTCAACAAGGGCACATCGCCTTTATGTTCTTGAGCGTAGGCAAGCGTATCCTGGATTTCTTGATCGTTGATGAACTCTTCCGCAACGCGGGATTTGGGGTCATAAATCGCCATGTTAGTTCTCGGGGGATGGGTGTGAATTAAAAGAAACACTGAAAAGTAAAACGGCCGATCAGTTGGACTGAATCGGCCGTGTTACTTGTGTTTCGGAGAGTAAACGGGTGGGTGTCTCAGGCCGTCCCGTTTTGTTGAAATTCATTTTGCCACTTCAGTAGAATTTTGTAAAATGCAAATATTGCATGGTAGGTTGCAAAAAATGGAATTAAAGGCAAAATCAATCAAACTCTTTTGTGCAGTGGTCGAAACGGGGTCTTTGCTGTCGGCCGCAAATCAAAATGCACTCTCGGCACCCGCGGCAAGTCGTGCGATCAGTCAGCTTGAAGACCGATTACGTTGTCGTCTTTTTGATCGCTCCACGAAGAATTTAACGCTCACTGAAGACGGTAAAGCCTTTTATCGCGTGGCTAAAGAATCGATGCGTGCGTGGCACATGCTTGAAGATTTTCCTAAGCAACGAGCATCTCTTAAACGTCAGTTGCGTATTGCGGTGTTGGCGCGACATTGTAGTAACGTGATTATTCCAGCTGTGGCAAAGATTTTGAAGCGGCACGAAAAAACGTTGCGCGTGACGATGGATGTGCACCAAAGCCGCGATATTTACTATTCAAAATTTTCACATCCCTTTGATGTTGGATTTGGGACGCTACTTAGCAACCATGATGACCTACAAAAGGTGGCGATTGCCCATTTGCCCTTTCGGTTAGTGGTGCCCAAAGACCATCCATTGGCTCATAAAGACAAAGTGTCGCTCGACGACTACGCAAACGAAAACTTCATTGTGCTATCGGCAGATAAGTTGGAGCGCGACTACATCACGAATTTGCATCCTCCTTTGTCGCCAGACCGAATTGTGGCTGAACTGAGTTCAACTCAGGTGGCTTTACGCTTCGTAACGCGTGGTATTGGGGTTCATATCACGGATGAGTTGGCTGCGCTCAGCGTCTCGAAGGACTGTGTGGCGATTCCCCTAGACCATCCGTTAACGATCCCGTTTTATGTTTTCTGGCCGGTGAGTGCCGAGAGCTTGTGGCCAGAAATTCGTCAGTGTATTGCTGAAATTGCCGAAAGTATTCAGGCGGCCGGCATACCGTTAACGCGAGCAGGTGAAGATTTCTTGACGGATTAAAACAAAGACCAAGGCAAAAGACTAGTCGAGTGCCACTTCTGCCTCACTCGTGTTAGTGCGGACCACTCTTGAACGATCCACAGGTCCTGATGTTTTGGGGGGCGTGATCGTCTGAAATTCGCGGATCCTGCTCTCTATCAATTTTAAATTTGAAGTGATGCTGTTGTAGAAACTCAAAGATTCTTTAGATTGTTGTTTTTGATAAACAATCCTTCTATGAGGAAGACTTGTGACTATGTAGCTATCGATATCAGTTGGTTTGGTTGCCTGATTAGGGGGCGACGCGAGGCCAGTTAATGGCTTTCCAAGGCCCTTCTAACAAGCCTTGCAGGATAGCTTCGTCTTGGGTGATGCGTTGACGAGCACAGGTGACACCTTCTTCAATACTTTCGAAAGCACGCGCACACAAGGCGGCACGTGCAAACGCATTCCAACTCGCAAAGCGAGCCAACGCTTCACCTACTACACGTTGACGACGAGAGAAGATGTCTGAGGGGGCCACCATCTCGACGTAGAGTGCTTTTTCGAGGAGCGCTGCGGCACGCGAAAGTTCCATGGCACGAAGGCGAGCCCAACCAAAGTCATGGCGGAAGTAGTCGACAAACATACGGCGTCGACGAATAAGTTCTTGTTCGACTGTGTTACCTTGCACGACGTCAAAGCCACCCCAGCCCAAAGCCATATGGTCTTTAAGGAGACGACTAACGTCAGGGGCATTGAAGATACGACGATATTCACGCGTGAGCGGTGCACCCTCGACGAGGGCGCGGAACTGCTCAAAGAGGTCGTCAGGCGACATGATCTCAAGGTCTACCGAGAGGTAATGACGAATGTCATTCGCAGCTGCAATGTCGTCTGGTGGAATATCCCCGTTGACCCAACCGTCTTCGCAAAGCGCAAAGCGAGCCATGGCAGAGGCCGTCCCTTCAAAGTCAATGTTGTCCCACACGCGTGGTGCAGATTTTGTTTTCGTGTCTCCTAAACGAGACAATGATGCGCGCAACCCTGTTAAGACAGGGAGCATCGTGACTGAGGGAGTAAGGATGTCTAAAGCCTCATCGTCGCTTGACATACGGGTACAGGGATTCCTAAAAATAAGACTCAAAATGGGATTATAAAGGCTTTAGTCTTTCGCTGTTGTCGCGGCCTTGTGTAAAGTCATCTGGCAGGGAGAGGCTTTACAGTGGAAAACCGCTTCAAAGCGCTCACCAGCAGAGTTCACAAGAATCAAGGGTTCAGGTCTAAAGGCCTCGCGATCGGCCTTCTCAAGTAACTCAGGGAAAGCTTTGAGCATCTTGGGGCAGCGCTTTAAAGTCGCACGAATACAATGGCGACAAGTCATCAATTCGGCATTGGCTACAGGCTTAATTTCAAAGGCCGGTGCTGTTACCTTGGTGCCGTGTTGCTCATAAAAGGCGCGAGCGCTGTCATTGGCCACATTACCTTTGAAGCCTAAGAAGAGCTCAGGATAGGGTGCCGTTTCATCCACAGGCGCGCGACCAGGACGCACACGAAGTGCTTCACGCAACTCGGTCAACTGTTCGATCGCATCACGACGCAGCATGTTGACGGTAGAGGCAGGCACAAAGACATCGAGGTCCTCAGGGACATAAATCTCATCTACGCAATAGTGCGTATCGCCCAAACGGCCCAAATTTTTGATGAGCGTTTCGCGGTTACGTTCTGGGTTCGATGGTTTTTCTAAATCCATTGCCACGTTCGATTGTGCGCAAGTCTTTCCGTCACTCACAAGCAGTGTGAGTGTATCGTCTTCGACCGTAAAGGTGAGCACTAACGGAATGCGACGTTCTGCAGAGTCGCCCGAGAGTTCACGCACAAAGGCGCGGTCAAGGTTACGCATCAAAAGCATCCCGCGGCGTAAGCCTTCGGGCACCTCATGGCGATTGCGTAACGTGAGTTTGACGAGACCACCCTTATCGGGATCGGCGCGGTTAATCGACAAGCCGTGAATTTCTTCGTCGTCTCCTAAGTAGGTGAGCCCGTCCCCGTTGGCAAGTTCAACCCCTTTGTTGGGCCGCACAAAGATCATGCCGGGTTCAATGCGTTCAGTGCGTGCGACGGGCTTACCAGTATTTTTGGGGCTTTCAAGCTGCGCGAGCTCATAAGGTGCGTCAAACTGGCGGCCATGCACAAAGTAGTCGGTACGACCGCGTTGAAAGCTTTTGCTGGGATCAGGCGTAAAGTTGAAGGTCGATACACCATCGGACGTACGAGAGAGCTCTGGGCGGCGCGCAATGATGGCGTCGAGCTTTTGACGATACCAGGCCGTGATGTTCTTGACGTACACCAAGTCCTTTAGGCGACCTTCGATCTTAAAGGACGACACCCCGGCATCAATGAGGGCTTCGAGGTTATCGGTTTGGTTGTTGTCCTTAAGAGACAGGACGTGACTACGCTTTGCGATTTGAACGCCTGACTCGGTATAGACGTCATAGGGGAGGCGGCATAGCTGCGCGCAAGCGCCACGGTTGGCGCTACGACCGACCATGGCCTGGCTGATATAACACTGACCCGAGTAACTCACGCAAAGCGCACCATGAATGAAATATTCGAGACGTGCGTTCGTCAATGCACGGCGGCAGGCAGCGACTTCGTCAAGCGACAGTTCGCGCGCCAAGACCATCTGAGAAAAGCCTACTTTTTCTAAAAAGGCCGCTTTTTCAGGGGTGCGAATATCGCATTGGGTGGACGCATGGAGTTCGATATCGGGGAGCGGTCCAGCCATTAACCCCATGTCTTGCACGATCAAGACATCGACCCCCGCTTTGGCCGCATCAAACGCAAGGGAGCGTGCCTTAGGCAACTCGTCATTCGTAAAAAGCGTATTGAGTGCCATAAAGACGCGAGCATGATAGCGATGGGCGTAGTCGCAAAGCTTTGCGATGTCATCCATTGTGTTGCCAGCAGAATGACGCGCACCAAAGGCCGGACCACCGATATAAACGGCATCGGCACCATGATCAATGGCTGCGATCCCTGTTTCAGCGTCACGAGCCGGGGCTAAGAGCTCAAGGGCAGTTAGAGGTAAAAGGCTAGACGTCACGGGTGGGCTTCCTTACTTAAAAAGCGAAATCTTAGGGGAGGTACCGTAAACGGACGGGTTGGCCGGGCCACGCACGGCGCAGGTTTCAACTGCTAAATATTTGGCCAATTCGTCATCACCGGCTTTACGTGCAAAGTCAGAGGGTGATAAACCCGCATCCGTGCAATAGTCACGATAAGCCCCCGCGCGTAAAAGCACCATGACGGCTTCGCGATTCGGGCGGCGAGCGGCCATGTCTAAGGGGGTGACACCAGCTTTGGTTTGTGCGTTGACATTGGCGCCTAAGTCAATCAGACGCTTCATGAGGTCAATACGCGCTTCAGTTGCGGCATAGTGTAGGGGCGTCCAGCCTTTGGCTTTGTTGACTTCAGCACCTGCTTTGAGGAGCGTTTCGAATTCGTCGTTACGACCCTTAAAGACAGCCATCATCAAAGGTGTTTCACCATGACGGTTTTCCATGTTGATGTTGATGCCAGGGGTCTTCAAAAGGACTTTAACGACAGCCCAACTGTCACTACGAAACGCGTACGTGAGGGGCGTGTCGCCATTATCGAGAATGATATTGGGCGTGATGCCTTCCTTTAACAAACGGTCCACTTCAGAGGCATTGCCATTACGGAGCGCAAGCATAAAGTCTTGTTGATTTTTAGCCATAGCTTCAAGGTCGGCATCATTCATGACATAAGGCGCACCAAGTGTGGTTTCAGCCAAAACGGGTGTCGTCATGGTGACGCAACTAGCAAAGAGACAGGCAACAACAAGTTTTTTGATCATGGCAAATCCTTATTCAGCCGAAGTGGGTAACGTCAGCGGTAATTTAAAAAGCGAAATCGCGTTTGCGGTAGTTTGGTCGGCTACGCGCGCTTTGTCAACGCCATGAAGCGTTGCGAGACATTCTGCGACATATTCGACATATTGGGGTTCACAGCGCTTGCCGCGTTTAGGGACGGGTGCCATATAAGGGCAATCCGTTTCTAGCAATAGGCGCTCTAGCGGCAATTGGGCGGCCGTTTCACGTAAGGCGTCATTACGCTTAAAGGTCAAGTTGCCTGTAAAGCTCACATACCCCCCGGCGTCAACCACGCCTTTGGCGGTATCGGTGTCACCACAGAAGCAATGCATCACAAAGCCCATGTCCCCTGCGTGCATCTCACGAAGAATCTCTAAGGCTTCGCGTTCGCTATCACGGGCATGAATGATGAGCGGTTTATTGAGCGCACGGGCGGCTTCAATGTGACGACGAAAACGAGCACGCTGCCAATCAAGAGGCTCTTTACACCAATAAAAATCGAGCCCTGTTTCACCGACCGCGACAAACCCGGGGCGTGAGCAGATTTCTATGATCGTCTCTAATGAGGGTTCTGGATGGTCTGGGTATTCAGGATGTAAAGCCCAGGCGCCAAATAAAAAGCCTGGGTGGCTCGCCAACAAGGTTTCGACTTTAGGTAAGTCGTCCGCCTCACAACCAATGACCATGGCCGCGACCATGCCAGCCGCTTTCATGCGGGCAATAACCTCATCACGATCATCATCAAAGGCGTCGCTATTGAGGTGACTATGAGAATCGATGAAAAACATGAACGTACCAATCAAAGAAGAAGGCCGACAGCGCGATACCGTCGGCCTGAGTTTGGTCATTATGCCCGATCAGAAGGCACGTGACGCTCTGCAAGTGTTTCGCGATGTTGTAATCGACGGGCTAACCAGAGCGTAAGAAGTAAATAGCTACCCGTTTGTGCAAAAAGGATGCATAAATGTGGCATTAAGCTTGACGTCATTGCTCCGTCTTGACTTGCGGCCAATAATGCTTTGATGCCTGGTGTCGTGGGAATCAAAAGCGAGAACGCATAAACGACGGGGTTCAGAATGTTCTCGGTTGGCCAAATGCAACCAGACATAAAGACAGCGGGCGCTGAAATCATCACGACGGCTTGACTAGACCATCGGTTAGAGCCTAAAAGCAATGTGACCGCCATACCAAAGGCGCAAATGGCGCTTGACATGAGGGCACCTGCGAGCATCACGCCCCAGGGGTTACGCATACTGCCATATTGGTGAACCCAAAAGTCAAAGCCTTGCATGTAAATGAACCAGAGATAGGTGATCACAAAGAAGGCTAAAAAGACGGCGAGTCCACGGCGTCCCGGATAACGTAGAGCAGCCTTGACAAAGTCTTCACGACGGGCAGCGACAAGCCACCCACCCATCGCCATCGTAATGGCCATGAGCATCACGGCTTGCAAAATGACGGGGCCCACAACCGGCACCGTGTAGTTACCGTAGCCCCCGATTTCGTTCCACATATACTGAACGCGTAATCCTGGTGGCGTGTGGTTTTGACCGGCGACCGTGGTGCCAGGTAATCCTGTGGCGTAGACGGGCGCTTGATCAAGTAACTTCGCTTTATCTTGAACGACGCCAGCCATGGCTGCTTGTACAGCGCGCGCTTTAACTGGGAAGGCTCCGTTACCCAAAATATGAATAGGAACGTTTTCACCGCGCGTCAGTGCGCTTTCAAACCCTTCAGGGATTGTGATCAAAATGGGATATGTCTCACGCTTAAAGCCATTCATCGCTTCGGCTTCATTGGGTGTCACAACCACCACATTGGCCGCAGGCGTCGCATCAATCGTCATCACGAGTCGACGTGAGGCGGCTGATTGGTCTAAGTCAAGGACGGCCGTGGGGATGTGTTCAATCTGCTGATTGCCATAAGGCCACGCATAAAACACCAAATAAAAGGCCACGGCACCCACAAAGATGATGAAGGTGTCACGCGACAAAATCGAGGCACGTAACGTTGCTAAGAAGGTACGCCAAAAGCTAGGGATTGACATTAGGCGTTCTCCTTGACGGGGGCTTTGCTGTCTTGAGCGAGAGCACCTTCGTCAGTCAACAATTGGACAACTCGTGCTTTATCGGCATCCTTTTTAGCCCAAGTGCGTAAACGGACGGACAAAATCGGAAGCCCGGCGCCCATTGGGATCGCAATCAACAAAAGAAGCGGCACAAAGGTGTTCATGGTGTGGTCTAAGGGGGAATTCAAGACCCAGCACTGACCTTGAATGGCTAGGTAGTGCGTTAAAGGCAACAAGTCCCCAAAGAAAGAAGCGCCTGGCGTCATCGATTCAAGCGGATACGAAAAGCCCGTAAACGGAAAAGAAGGTGCACTCACACAAATGACGGCTGAGACGCCAATCGGCCAACTGATCGACGTGGAGGTGAGCATCACGGCGATTGCACCCATGGCCGCGACCAAACAAAGGGTTGCGATGAGCCAAAGCGCTAAAGAGCCTGCAGGCGCCCAACCGAGCCACCCAGCAATGCCACCGACCCACGCAAAGCCTAGGGCACAATAAAAAATAAACCACGGAAAAAGCTTACCGAGGATCGCAGCAGTGGCAAAGCCATTGGCAGATTCGAGGAGTTGCTGTGCACCCCCGTCACGCCATTCGCGCACCAAGACGCCTGCAAACGTAATGCCTGCGGCTAAAGCGATTAAGCCAGGGATCAATGTGGGCAAGAGGTAAGCCACAAAGTTAAAGCCTTGGTTACCCATAAAGTAGACTTCAGGCACTTCGAGACGTAGATTGGCCTCGGCGTGACTCAAGGTGCCACCACGCGCAATCGTCATCTTCATCGCACCTGCTTGCTTTTGGTAGGCCGCCAACGCTTGTTTGAGATCCACTTCAAGAATGGTGCCAATGGCGTAATAGCTTTTATTCACGATGAATTCGATCGTGCTGCCTTGGCCATTCAGACTATCGCGCGTAAAGTGCTCAGGAATGATAATCGTGGCGTACGTTTCGGCGCGCGAAAGGGCCGCTTGAGCCTCACGTACGTTGTCATAGCCTTTAAGGCCAAAGCTCGGCACACTATCGAGCAACATGACCACTTCACGCGAATAGACAGCGCCGTCTTGATTTACGATGCCAACGGGGAGTTTGGTCATCAAACCCGTTCCAAAGGTCTGAGCGACGACAATGAGCCAAATGACTGGCATCAGCGCACAAATCACCCACTGTTGCGGATGGTGGCGCGTATAACGACACTCGAGTTTGGCCGCGGCCCATAGACCGTTGAACCAACGTTTCATACGACAGCCTTTTAACGTTCAACGATGACGGTCATGCCTGGACGTAAGGCCGGAATCTCTTCGGTCGGACGTGCACGCACTTCAAACGTGCGAAGGTCATAACCTGTCGACTGTCGCGTAGCACGCCACACGGCATATTCGCCACGCGGATTGATCCAATTCACCTTGAGCGTGACAGGACGATCAACGGCCGGAATGTAAGCCTTCATTTCGGTACCTACTTCAATACCCGGAAGTTCGTCTTCACGCACATTAAAGACCACCCAACGGTCCGAGAGATCAGTCACCAAAACAAGCGGGAAGCCTGCTGGCGCGATTTCACCTTCTTCCATGACGATACGCGTGACTTCGCCATTCACGGGACTCTTGACGTCACTTTCGCTAGCCAAGCTCGTCACTTCATTGACGCCCCCTTGGGCTTGCGCAACGAGAGCCTTTGCGGCGGCCTTATCTTCAATTCGCGCCCCTTCGTCAATGGCGGACATCTTCGCGGCTGCGGCCACGGTTAACTTTTTAGCAGCTGTCAGTTGCGCTAAAGCTTCGTCGTGACGCTGAGCGGCAATTAAGCCTTCTTTATAGAGGGCATTGACACGATCATAGGTTTTTTGGGCTAAGACCATGGCAGCACGGGCGCGCTCCCAATCGGCACGGGCGGCTTCTTTTTCTTGCACGCGAGCGCCTGTCATGGCTAACTCTTCACGCGCTTGGGCCGCGGCTTTTTGGGCTTCGACTTGCTGCAACTTGGCTTCGATTTCAGGAATCGCAATGGTCGCGACGCTATCGCCTACCTTGACGAGGTCACCTTCTTTGACGTTCACGGCACTTAAACGTCCCGGGATCTTGGCTGACACCGAAATGGTACGGGCGTCGACCATCCCTTGAAGGGGAACAGGGGTCGGATGCGTGGCTTCCCACATACCCCAACCGAGAAAACCTGCAATACCTAAAAAGAAAGTGCCACCAATGATTAACGGGAGCGAAGACGGTTGTTTTTGATTGTCAGTCATGATGATTAGTTTGAATGAGGGATCAGTCAACGACCACGAGGTCGGCACGAGTCAAAGAGTTCACAAAGTCAGGCATGGCACCTACCGTGGCGTGGAGCATGGCCCAACTCACAACGAATTTATATGCAGCTGCACGGCGAGCGAGTTCTGCGCCCGTGAGTTTGGTGCGAGCTGTATCAACGTCCGTTGCGGTCGACAAGCCTTCTGCAAAGCTTGCTTCACGAAGCTTCAGGTTTTCACGCGCGAGTTCGACCGTAGAACCAGTGAGTTCATAGTCTTCACGCGCTTGCATCACACGTAAGAAAGCGACTTCGACGTGCGTTTCGATTTCGTTGGCGGCTTCGCTACGAGCGGCTTCGGCTTTTGTGACCACACTATGAGCGGCGTTCAATTTGTCAAAGCGGTCGTGGTTATCCCAAAGCGTAAACGTCACACCAACGCCAGCCATCCAATCGGGTTCTGGTAGCGTCAAGTAGTGTTTGATGAGGTTCTTAGTGCCAAAGGCATAGACCTTCGGCTTGAAGCTCGCTTCAGCTGCACGCACACCTTCGCCCGCTTGGGCACGAAGGGCATTCATCTTTTGAAGAATCGGGGACTGGGCACGCGCACGGTCTTGCCATTCAGACAAGGTGCCTAAGTCGCCCGATAAAATAAATAATGGTGACGATAGTTCAGGTAACGATTTTTCGCGTAAGGCCTTCATTAGTTCGGTTTCTGCCACCTGAACGTCAGAGCCAGCGTTCACTAACGTACGACGGGCATTATCGCGTGAGACTTCAACGGCGAGCCGTTCGACCTTAGAAATCAGTCCACGCTTTTCAAATTGCTTAGCACGGCGGACTTCTTCGTTTTGGTCCTTGAGCACCTTTTCGTGGAGTTTTTCGACACTACGCGCTAATTGCACACCCCAATAGTGGGCAGCGAGTTCAGCGTCGAGGCTATTTTCACGCATATCACGATCGGCACGCGTTTCGCTCACTTTATGGTTGAGCACCTGTTGCTGTGCGGTGATCAATCCTCCCGTATAAATCGGTAACGAGGCCGTCAATGCGGCACGAGGACCACTCAAGTCTTGCTTAAAGTGAACGGACAAATGATCCATCCCTTTGAGGGCGCCACCTAAAGAGCCGAGTATTGGCTTTAAATTTGGATTCGCTGCGGCGATGTTACCTAAGGCCGGACCTACTTTAGAGCTCAAGCCCGTATCTAAACCCATGTCCACCGTTTTCGTTCCCCAAACCTGTTTCACGTCGATCTCAACCTTGGGGCCAGAGAGCGACTTGGCGGCTTCAGCTTCTGATTCGGCACGGGCAATTTCGGCGCGGTCGACTTGCATGATGTCGGCGCGTTCATGCAATAGCGTACGTGCGTCTGCAAAGCCAAGCGGTGCTGTGCCCGAGGTTGCTGCTTGTGCACTGATCGACGTGAGCGCGCAGAGGGCAAAAGCACAAAGAGTATTAAAACGAAACATGGTTAAAAAAACGATTTAAACAATAGGGTAATAGGTTAAGGCAAAGAGATGATACAGGCATCCCGTCTCGTGAAACAACGCATCAAAAGCCTTTTTGGTTTTTAAACGACTTTTCGAGTGTGACTTAAAGGATGTGATGAACCCCGATGGGTGTCGCTCAGATCTCTACTATACACCTTGAAACGACTGTGCTACTATGAATCGAAGGAAGATTGATGTGAGTCACTTCTTCGCTTTATCTATCGCTTATGCGTGAGGAGATTTTTGTGAAGTACACGGATATTTATACCGAAGCGCCTGCTAATCCTGACACTTTGTCGATGTTAGGGCCCATTGCCCCTTTGGCTGGTCACTGGTTTGGTGACGACGGTGTGGATACGCATCCACAAATGGGTGGCCCAGAAACCGAGCCCTATGTTGAACATTGGAACTTTGAGGTGATGGATCCTCAAAATAATGGCCCACAGGTGCTCTATGGCCTACGCTACCATGTCCACATTACAAAACCTGGTGAACTCACCGCTTTTCATGACCAGGTAGGGTATCTGTTATATGAACCCGAAACTGGGCGCATTTATATGACACTTGCCATTCCGCGTGGACAAATTGCCATGGCAGAAGGGATTGCGAAGCCAGGCGACAAAGAAATTCGCTTACATGCCGAACGCGGTCATATGGTCAATGGGATTTGTTCGAATCCTTTCCTTGAAGAAGCCTTCTTGACGAAGTCATGGGATATCGTTTTTAAGTTCCATGAAGACGGTACGTTCAGCTACGAACAAGTCACAAAACTCGAGATTCCAGGCGTGAAAGGTGACTTCGAACACACGGATACGAATCGTTTGCATATGATTGAGGCGCCGCGCCCTAATCCCGCCATGATTGAAGCGGGTTTGCTTAAACGTTAAAAATCGGGTTTTTGCCTTGACGACCTGGGTTCTGTTGGAGGTATGATCTGCGAACCTATTGAAAAAGGCTGATTAAACAGAGAACGGTTGTTCAGTCCATGTACGGGAACAACCGTTTTTTTTTGTAGGACGGCCTATCCGAATTTTTAAAACAAACTCATGATGCGATTTCGACGTTTTGCTGCAGCTTTATTAGCTGTGGCGCTAGGTGCTTCGACGTTGGCCGAAGCGAAAACCCCTGAAGAAGTACGTGCCCAATGCCGTGCCGAAGGTCGTCCTTGTGTGGGCTTGGTGCTGTCTGGCGGTGGTGCACGAGGCTTTGCGCATACGGGTGTGCTTGAGGTGCTCGAAGAACTGGGCGTTAAGGTTGACGTGGTCACCGGAACCTCGATGGGCGCCATGGTTGGGGGTGCCTATGCGGCGGGGTATTCCGCTGCTCAAATTCGAGACATTGTGGTCGGGGTGGACTGGGATCGTATGATGGCGCCGCGCGCAGATCGTCGTGATCTTCCGTGGCGACTCAAGGTCGATGACTATAAGAATCTGTCGGCTAACGGGATTGAGTTCACGAAAGAAGGGCAGGTGAAGTTGCCTGAAAGCGTCGTGCCCTCTGAAGAGTTGGACCTCTTCTTAAACGATAAAACGGGTCCTGTGAACTACGTCAATGACTTGACTGAACTCGCGATTCCTTATGGGGCGATTGGGACCGATTTGGTGACGGGTGAACGCGTTGTGTTGCAAAAGGACGTGAACCTCGGTCGAGCCATGCGTGCGTCCATGTCGTTACCTGGGGTGTTTGCACCTGTCGTTATTCACGATCGCATGTTAGTGGATGGTGGTTTGTTAGACAATCTCCCTGTGAAGCTCGCTCGCGACATGGGTGCTGACGTCATCATTGCCGTGAATGTCGGTACGCCCCTATTAAAGCGTGATCAGCTCGGTAACGTCGTGACTGTGATGGCACAGATGGTCAATTTGCTCACCGAACAGAATGTGCGTCAGTCGCTCAAAGAATTGGGGCCTGAAGACATTTTGATTACGCCAGACCTCTCCAACTTTTCGAGTGCTGACTTAAAGCACAGTAAAGAAATCATGGCGATCGGTCGTGCGGCTGCCGATAAGGCGCGTGACGACTTGGCGCGCTTTGCGGTGGATCGCGCATCGTGGGAAACGTGGGATAAAACGCGTAAGCGTGCGGTGATGCCTGAAACGCGTCGCACTGAACACCATTTGTCTGACATTCGTGTCGAAGGCTTGCAGTTGGCGAACCCTGAAGCGGTCTTAAATGAGATCAATCTCGATACGCGTCGCCCTGTCACGAATGATGAAATCGATAACGCGAGCCGATTGGTTTGGGCCGATGGTGACTATAGCTCGGTACGGTATCGCTTTGAACCGGGACCCAACGGCACCGAAGTGTTGGTCTTTGAACCCAAAGAAAAGAAGCCAGGCTACTCTTCGATTCGTATCGGTGGGTCGCTAGAGACCGACTTTAGAGACGAGCACGCGTTTAATGTGTTGCTCTCACATACGTGGGGTTGGTTAAATCCGTGGGGTGGTGAGCTCACGACCGAAATTCAAGCAGGTGAAAACCGCCGTGTCTCGACCGAGTTCTATCAACCATTGGGACCGGGAGCTAAGTGGTTTATTGACCCGATGCTCGAATATAAGGTTCAACCCTTCAATCTCTATGAGGGCGGAGAGGCTGTAGCGCGCTTCCGTAACGAAACCGTGACCGGGCAGTTGGGTGTGGGCTACACGATTGGTCGATTGGGCTTTATTCGCACGTCGGCAGGGTACGCAGTGCAAAAATCGAACCTTGAAATCGGTAAAGGGATTCCCGAGGTAGCCGATGTCGAGTCGCCTTTCTTGAGTACTGAACTTTTGCTCGATACGCTCGATAGCGTTAATTTCCCGACATCGGGCTTTAGGCTCAACATTGAAGCGCAGCGCCTTTTTGATAAGGCCGAAGGGACGGGCTACCGCAATATTTATCAGGCGGGCTTTATGCTCCCCGTTAGTTATGATCGCTGGACAACCCTCTTTGCGGGGAAGGTCGGTAAGGCGGCTTTGCCCGGCGTCTTTGCCTTGGGTGGGGCCTTTGAGATGACGGGTAGTCCCTATGGTCGTTGGACGGGGTCTGATATCCAACTCGGATCGGTACGTATCTCTCGCAATGTTTCTGACATTCTTGGCAACAGCTCTCAGCCGATTTGGGTCGGCGCCTCCTTTGAAGCAGGTCGAGCTTGGAACCGTAACGACAACACGGAAGCGGGTGACAAGAGTTGGCATCGCGCGGTTGGCGGCTATATCGGGATTGATAGCTTGATTGGCCCCATCTACCTCATGACGGGGCGCACCAACGAAGAAGGCTGGGGTTGCTACTTCTTCTGGGGTCGTAAGCTTTAAGGCGACCACGCAGCAACCAAAAACGAACGCCGATTCACAATGAGTGGATCGGCGTTTCGCTTATGCGGGTTACCAAGTTGAGTGGCGCCTTGGTGACCAGACATTCGTTGAGTTAGTGGGCTTTGGAGATCAGGACAGGCACTCCGCTACCCGCCACAATACGCATGGCAGTCGAACCCAAGAAGGCAGAGCGGAAGTTGTCGTAACCGTGAGAGCCAATCACCAAAAGATCAAGGTGTTCGGCCGCATATTCGCAAATCGCGTCACCAACGTGCCCCTTGAGGTGCGTTTCGCCGCATGGGATACCAGCTTCAGCAAAAAGCGTTAAGACGGGCTCAGCAGCTTCGTGCCAGGCTTCTTCGGTGTCCGCCACGTTAATCACTTCAAAGGTTGTGCCTTCACCAAAGAATTCTTGATTGTTAACTAGGAGTTCACCCGCAGCGCGAGCATAGTCAGACTTGTCAACGCAAAGGCCGACACGCAAGGGACCCGTCGGTACCGTGTCACGAATCAATAAAAGCGGACGTTCGGTGCGACTTAGGACTTGTGCCGAAACGCTCCCTAAGAAAAGACCACTCACGGCCGAGCGACCGTGCGAACCCATGACGATAAGGTCGGCATCCATACGGTCGGCTTCTTGGACGATCGTGGGTCCCAATTCGCCACCCAACACAACGCCTTTTGCGTCGAGCGCTTCGGTGACGTCTTTGAGGCTATCAAAGACTTTTTGGCCTTCCTCTTGATAGGCGTTACGAACAGACTCAAGCCCGAGCAGATCGATGATGGCTTCAGGCACCTTGTGTTGAACGTTCAAGAGTTCAACTGTGGCGTGCTCAACGCGGTCAGCAACAAAACGAATGGCATGGCGGCTATGATCACTGCCGTCAACAGGAAGAAGAATGCGCATAAAACCTCCTCGAAACCAAAGTGATTCATTGCGGTCTATAGGCATCAATGCCTGACGACGATCAGGCGTTGCTTTGGATCTCTAAGATCATTGTAATCGGCTTTGAGGGGCTTGTCTTTCTTTTTATTAACGCTTTGTGAATGCCTCTCTTAGAGATAATTGATGGCTTCTTGCCAGGTGTTGAAGTGGTACGGTGTCGCGGCTTTCAAAAAGTCTCTATCGTCGTTAGACCAGTCGTCTTGCATGACGGCGACACGCATGCCAGCAGCCTTGGCTGCAAGGAATCCTTGACGAGAATCTTCAAAAACAAGACAAGCGTCAGGTGGGACGCCAAGGCGCTCAGCAGCCGTTAAATACACCTCAGGATCTGGCTTAATTTTGCTCACGTTTTCACGCGTTAAGATGACGTCAAAGAGTTCGTCAAAAGATAACTTGGGCGCAATGTGTGGATTGGTTGACCCATAGATGTCGATGTTGGCACGTTTGGTGGTTGTGCCAATGGCGAGTCGATAGCCGCGCGCTTTAAGGGCTTTGACAAAAATATCGGCATCGGGTTTGAGATGTACGTCGGTACGGATCATTTCGCGCGAAATACGATAGCGCTCTTTATGGATAGCTTCGCCAGACAATGGACTACCGCAGAGCGTACCAAAATCTGCACAAAAACCGACATAAGGATTGGGTTCGAGGCTATGTCGCGCTAAGGCGTCGTCTCGAAATTTCGCTAACATAGGGCCCGCATATTCAGGGTGCCCCAAGTATTGTGCAAGCGCTAGATCCACGGCATTCCAGATACCTAGTGAGTCGATCAGGGTGCCATCAAGGTCGAAAATCACTGCCTTAATACCGTGGAGCATGCGTCAAATTCCTCAAAACAAAATGACAAATGGTAGGTCGAAGTTGTTGGTATTTTAATATGGCACGACGACCCACGCGCGACCTGGCCACGGGCGCATCCAATAGGGGCCCCACGGATTATCCATATAGAGTCGCATCTGGTCGCGTTCTGCTTCAGCAACACGTGCGCGTTCCTGCGCGCGCTTTAATGCCCATGTTAGATCTTGGTCAAGCCCTGGCGCGTCCGCTGGGCGCTTAAGCATGACAGTGAGTCCGTTAGAGAGATCACAAACCGGTAATGGCGTGGCCGTGACGGCTGTGGCGCCGCTAGGCCATTTCGCCATAAAGCCAGGAACCTCAGGACAATGGCCTGGGATCGCATTGGCTTTGAGTATGTCTTGGTCAAAGGGCACCGAGACAGGTGCGTAGCCGTAGACCACAGCCCCGCTTTGGTCGGTGATGAGGGCGCCTTCAGGGTCACTTGTCACGTTGACATAGGTTGAGCAACCTGCTAGTAGGCTTAATAAAAGCGTCGCAACGCCTAAACGTCCAATGCGCATCAATCGTACCTCCTTAACGATGATCTTGATAACATTCTAGGCGCAAAAAACGCCGTACAGCGCTTGGTTGCACGGCGTTTCACATGTTCACGAAATCAAAAGATTCGTTACGGGATGAAGCGAGCGGGTTCCGGATCCGTGAAGTCGGTGAGGATATGGTTGTAACCTGCGCGCTGGGCAGCGGCCACACCAGCCTTCGTGGTGACGAGTGTCATGCCCTTACCTAGAATTTCGCCGTCCTTCATGACCGACTGACCAGCAACGATTGTTTCTTTAGCGATCTGACGGTCATAGTCAAAGATCGTGATGTCGGCCACGGCGCCTTCGCTCAAGTGACCGCGATCCATCAAGCGGAGGTGGCGTGCCGGATTAACACTGGTCTTCACGACAAATTCAGGGAGCGTCAAAGCGCCAAACTTCACGAGGGAAAGCCCCACGGAGATGGCCACGTTACGTGGGATGCAACCGCCGTCCGTCGAGATGGCGTCAACCACGAAGCTACCGTCTTCACGCTTAGCGGTGGCCACCATGAAGCGAGAAAGCGCTGGATTGACCGGGAAACTACCGGCACCCTTGCGACCTTGCTTTTCCCAAAGTTCGAGCGCGGCCTCGCCTTCAACCAATTCAGACATAAAGCCCGTATCGGCAATGGCAAAGCAGCGGTGCGTCAAGAAGGCGGTCTTCATGCCTTCGACGTCAGGCGTGAGGCCAAACGTTTCAAGGCAGGTGCGTGTCACGTGGTCAATGATCTGACCGTCTTCGTCAGCATCGAGCACCGTCCCGTTATTGGGACTGACGTAGGCTTCGCACCAGAAGTTCGGGTTGGCACGCAAGAGTTCGATGGCTTCTTGCGCCTCGTCGGCAACCGCATTCACGCGACCGCGGCAATAGGCATTGATGTGCGCTAAGTGTAGGCGCTGGCCTTTCGCCGCTTCAAAGACCTCACGAACGCCCAAAATGTTGGAGCCTGCCGTATGTGAGCCCGCGTGCCAAGCGACGTAGGCATGAAGGTCATTGGCGGTACGCACGAGTTCAGCACTTGTTTCAAGGGGAAGTGGCCAGTGGCCGCCCATGATCTTGACACCCAAAGCACCTTTTGCGAGGCTGTCGTTCACAAACTTTTCGAGCTGTTCGCGTGTCGGGGTCATCGTGCCGCAATGCTTCATCGGGTCAAAGCCTTCGAGCATGGCCACGTTAATGCCAGCACCGCAAGTGTGGCCAGTTTCGAGGATTTCGTCACAAGGGCCAGCCATATCCAAGCAGGTGGTCACCCCTGCGGCGGCAGCCATGCGTGTGCCATAGCTCGAACCGAACATACTACCTAAGTGAAGATGCGGGTCAATGAGACCAGGCATCAAACAAAGCCCTGTGAGGTCTTCAACGCTAGCGGCTTGTCCTTCTAAAGCCGTGCCGACGGCGGCGATATGCCCATTTTCAATAGCCACATCCATCACCGCATCACGACCGTTCACAGGGTCAACGATACGGGCATTCTTAAGAAGACGATCCCACATAAAATTTTCTCCTTTTGGTCTAAATTCTGCGCTTTTAGGCAGACTAGTCACTATATCTTAGACCGTGATGGTGTTAATTTCTATGAGGTTTCTCCTAGGTAAATAACGTCTCGCAGTAGGAATTTTCCCGTATTGTTGTGGTTGAGGAACAGGGGTAGGACGTGCTTGGCTTTAGGCAATTCGGTAAGATAGTGAGCGGAAAGCCAATTATCTCGGGAGCTTAGCTTTTATGGACAGCGTCGTCGACAAAAAGAAGATTGATTTGTGTTATGAAGATGTGCTGTTTGCGCTGAAGCTCTTCGAAACGCAGAGTTTGACACTCACGGCGCAAGCCTTTGGCTTCAGCATGGGCGCTGCATCACGACGTTTGGCGCATGTGCGTGAAGTCTTTGGTGACGAACTTTTCGTGCGCTCAGGTCTCACGATGTTGCCCACGAATCGCATGAAGGATTTACGTCCTCAGTTGATCGATTTGGTGTGCCGAACCAAAGCGCTTTTTAGCGCGGATCGTTTTGATCTCAAGTCGACGGCGCGCAATGTCCGTGTTGTGGCGGCTGATAATGCGGTAGCAACCTTTATGAATGGGGTGATTGGGCGCTTTTATGAGGCGGCTCCCTTGAGTCGCCTCACGATTTTGCCGCTTGATTTGCATCTCTATGACCGTATCCGCGATGGTGAAGCTGATATGGCTTTCTTTCCGTTAGACGGGATTCCAGCCGACTTTCATGAGTTGGTGCTTTATAAGACACGCAAGGGTCTCATGGTGCGCCACGATCATCCGCTAGCGAAGGTCTACGATCAGAACGGTCGACTCACGGTTGAAGATGTGCAACCGTGGCGCGCTGTGAAGCTCGAATTTGGTGGGCGCCCAGCAAAGGCGGTGGGTATCAATGAGATCGAGCAACCTACTGGCATGACCGTGCCTTATGTTTTGTCGGTGCCCTATGTGGTCTCGCAAACCGACTTTACGTTTTCGGCGCCATTAATGACATTGCAGCGCTTCACGAAGGACACGCAGTTTAAGTTCCGTATTTTGCCTTTGCCCGAAGCGCATAGTCACTTTACGCCACGTATTGTCTGGCACCATAGTACGCACACGGACCCCTTTTTACAGTGGGTCCGTGGGTTGATTGCGGATGCCGCACGCTCTGAAGCAAAGGCACTTGGTTTCTTAGAGGGTGCCTCTTTTTAGGCTGATGAGACTTATCGGAATGTATCGAAGATGGACTCTAAACGATAGCCTAAGGTTTGCGCTGCAATTACGGATTCGCCTTTTTGAAGGCGCAACACGCGTTCCACACGATCGCGGTCAAAGCCCGTGCGCGCTAAACAGGCGAGATTCATGGCGGCTGCGGCCATGTAGACCGCTTGAATCTTGACGCCTACGTCAATGATCATGCTTCGGGTGCGCATTTCGTCCATTTTGGCGGGTGTCCAGGTGTCGTGCTGCAGTTTTTCCATCACGCGCTCGCCTAAACGCGACAAGAACGTATCGGTACGCGGTCGGTTGGCGACATATATCAAATGTACAGGCGCGACGCTTAAGTGGGGTGAGGCAAAGAACGTCTCAGCACGCACGTCAGAGAGTTCGCAAAAAATCAAACCGTGCTTTTCAGGAACCCAGCGCCAAATGCCGTTGGCTTTGAGGATATAGATATCAATTTCTCGCCAGTCCAACGCAGAAGGCGTCGTACGCCGACCGTTAGAACGATTAATGCCGTCCGCTGCCCATAAAAGGGTCGAGAGGTCTTGATCCGAGAGCGGTTCATCACTAAACGTACGATGAGATTGGCGCTTCGATAAGACGTCTGTCAGCCCCATGGTTAGGGGTTCTGGCTCGGGTAATTGACGAAAAATGACATGCTTATCGTCAGACCCAAAACGCGATTCGAGTTCTTTGAGGACTTCGTCAAATTCAGTGCGAATGCGAGAGACGCGTTGGTCGATTGACTCACGAAGTTCAGTGACTTGTTCCGAGAGTTCATGACGAAGTTCGTTTTTTAGGTTGGCGACACTTCGTCCTAATGATTCAAGAGATTTTTTGGCCATGTTCTTTCCTCCTATGTGCGTTGTTCGAAGTGTCAGGGCAAATCGTGCCTTGACATATCTACGAGATGCACATCCTTAAGGATAGCCGCTGATCCATTAAAATGATGCCAATATTGAACGTTGGTAAAAGGATTTACAAAAGAATGAGGGCAATTACAGAAGAGCGTGTTGGCGCCGAAACAGCTTTTCGTTTAACAGTACCTAATGACAAAGCTCCGGCAGTACGCAAAATGCTTGAAGGCATGATGGTCTTGATGGGTGAATCGTCTGTAATGTTGTCGTTTGACGACGTGGAACCCGATTTGCCGCCTGGCCCCATGTTGAAGCGTTTACGTAAAGAGAATGGCCTCTCGCAAAAAGCCTTGGCCGAAAAGCTTGGCACCAATCAAGTTCGCGTCTCGGATATGGAGCAAGGCGTGCGCGCCATTTCGCCAGAATTGGCGATGAAAATGGCTGAGGTGTTTGGTGTCTCAGCCAAGTTCTTCATGCCTTAGTGGGGCGTTGACGACGTCTCTGCTAGCGTGTCCCGAGGCTCTTCGGAAAGCTCGGCGGGCTTATCAATGGTCGGAAGTTTGACGGTACACAATAAGCCTCGGCCTTCGAGATCAGGGCGACGCTTGATCGTGAGAGAGCCACTATGCGCTTCAACCAACGAGTGCACAATCGGGAGCCCTAACCCGAGTCCCGATTGCTTGGTGGTGTACCCAATCTGGCCAATACGCTCAAAGGCCTCGTCCGATAGGGCAGGGCCATTATCTTCGACGCGCAGGTATGCATAGCCTCCGTCAGTATGGAGCGTCAGGTCGACCGCAGGATAGTTTTCGTTGATGACCGCTGCGGCTGCGTTTTTGATGAGGTTTTGAACGACAAGTTCCATTTCAAGCGGGTCAGCTTCAATGTAGACGCCTGGCTTAATCGAGAGGTGTAAGGGCACCAACTTACTGCTATGACGACGCCAGTGTGTTACAACCTTTTGAATGAGTTCAGAAAAATCCACAGGTTGGAACTGACGGTGACGCAAGTGCCCATAATGACGAACGCGGTCAATGATTTCGGCAGCTCGGGTGCCTGAATCCTCAATCTCTGTGATCGAACTTAAAAGCGTTTCTTTGGGCACGTCACCACGCTTTAATCGACGACGTAAGCTTCCGCAATAGTTCGTAATGACGGTTAAGGGTTGCTTTAATTCATGGGCCACCATGCTTGACAACAGCCCCACAGCACTAGCGCGCGTGAGGTGCTCGACTTGCATGGCGTTATGGCGTGCAGTGAGTTCGACCTCCATCTTGGCTTGAATCGTTTCTTCAAGTTGCCGTTCGCGACGTCGTGCTAAACGCACCAAGAGGACCGTATTTAAGATGGCAAGCAATATCACGAACGAGACGCCTAACAAATAGGGGCGTAACTCACGCATATGCCACCAAATATCATGTGGATCCCCATAGGGCACCTGCATGATCTTAAAGACGTTATAAAGACGCCGGTGGTCCGTTGGAATCGTCCACTGACTGCCATCATTACCCGCGGGCAAATTGAGAAGGGTGGCCGTTAAGTCTTTAGCGATATTTGTAGGTACTGTCGGTTTGATAGAGAAAAACCAACTCGGATAGAGTTCGGTTGAATGTTTACAGGCCAAAATGCGATCGTTATGTTCATTGATTACACGAAAATCTTCTAAACGAATTTCGCCGCTCGCAGCATGGCGCTCTAAAAGGCAACTAGCAACAAACCCCACGTCAACCGCGCCACTTTGTACGAGGTCGACAATCTTCGTCATGGGGTTGCCGACGACACGAATACTTCCAAAAAAGCGCTCGGGATCAATGCCTTCGTTAATGAGTTCAGAGGCTGGTATTTGCCAACCTGCAAAAGCATTGCGACTCATGATGGCGAGCTTCTTTCCATGCAAATCCTTGATGGTCTGAAGGTCTTCTCGGTCTGCTCTCACAATGATGGTGGCCCCATTGGCATGGTTGGGGTCTGGGGCTTCACGGGTGGTAATCGCCATCAAAGGTAAACCCCCCGTATGTTCGATCATGAGACTCGTGAGACCACTCGACGCAACTGAGATGTCAAAGGCGCCATCGTGCGCAGCTTTTAAGAAGCTATCAGGCCCATATTCGGTCACCTTCAATTGAACAGGCGCAATTTTGCGTTGGAGCGCTTCAATCGACTCACTAAAGTAGCCTTCCATAATTTCTTGCCCGTACGAATTCACAATGGCAAGACGCAGTTCTTTGGGCGGCGGCGGTAGTTCATTGGGGTGAGAAGCCCAACTGAGACCAAAGGCTGAGAGTAGGCACAGGGCTACTAAAGAAGTAGACGGTATCGACATTGGGTGTAAGTACGCAATTGAGGAAAAAAGCCTTTATATGCAAGTTCGCATTCTAGCATTGCCGCCTGAAAGACAAAAAAACGCACAACAAATGTAATTTTTACTACACAAGGATTAATAAAGAATCCAAAAAACTACTCCCTTAGAATTAGGCAAATAGAAAAAATCTAACGTCTTGATAGAAATTATCAATA
Source organism: uncultured Sutterella sp. (assembly GCA_937943605.1). GTDB lineage: Bacteria > Pseudomonadota > Gammaproteobacteria > Burkholderiales > Burkholderiaceae_F > Sutterella. The sequence goes on from CALEAW010000012.1 coordinate 28,979, forward strand.
TATTAATGAAAACCCTAATTAATGGTTCGAAAACGGGACAAAACAGGCATTTTTGCCATTCCTCGTGAAAAAGGATTAGGGGAAACTACTAAGTCCGCTATTCATGCCTGGAATAGCGGTGTAGGTGGGTATGGATAAATGTCCAATAGTGGTTTTACTATCGTTCCCGCGCGTACATAGAGGGAAGTTGTCAGAATGTGTGACAGTGGATTTCCGCCCCCTTTTTTGGAAATCTGCTCGAATTTATTCAAGGAGAAAAACGAATGGAAGACAAAATTGTCGACCTTCAGATTTCGCGCCGTAAGCTTCTCAAGCTCGGTGGTGTGGCTGCTGTTGCCTCTACCGGTGCGGCCGGTGCGCTTTGGCCTGTTGAAGCGCAGTTAAAGGAACTCGAACATCAGGGTTGGAGCCGTCATCCGCTCGCCTGCTGTATGTGCGGTGCTTTCTGTGGTCTTGTTGCCATGAAGAAGATTGGCGAACCGACGTCTGAAAAGACGGTTCGCATTTTCCCGAACCCTGATCATCCCCAGCGTGGTTACTGCGGTCGTGCCGCTGCCACCATGTGGGTCTGGAACCATCCGCTTCGTATTAAGAAGCCGTTGAAGCGCGTGGGTGAACGTGGTGAAGGTAAGTTTGTTGAAGTGACTTGGGACGAAGCGTTGAATGACATCGCTGCTCGTCTTAAGAAGGTTGTTGAAGCCAACGGTGAAGAATCCGTCGTTTCGACCAGCCACTCTTTCAGCGGTATGGCTAAGTGGATCACGTTCCCGCTCGGCTCCCCGAACCATATTGGTCACTCGAGTACGTGTAACTCTGCTTCGATCGCTGGTCGTGACTGGGTTTATGGTAAGGGCTTCTCTGGTGCTGGCAAGATTGAACCTGACTACGCCCACTTACGTTATTTGATTCTCATTGGCCGCTCGATGGGTAGCGCCATGGGTTGCTTGCACACCCTGAATGAAGCCCGTGAAAAGGGCTGCCAGGTGGTTAGTATTGACCCGCGCATGCCCGACATCGCTTATGGCGATGCCAAGTGGGTGCCGATTCGTCCGGGTACGGACCAGTCCTTCGTGCTTGCCATGATCAACGTCATGTTGACCGAAGGTCTTGCTGATCTCCAGTTCTTGGCCAAGCATACCAATGCTGCCTACCTCATCAAGGCTGATGGTCGTCCGTTGACCGAAGCTGACATGAAGAAGGATGGTCGCGCTAACTTCTTTGCTGTGCACGACATCAAGACGAACAAGATCGTCTTCCAAGGGGTTGAACTTGATGAAAAGGGTGCTCCGAAGGCGTTCGTTGAAGATCCTGCCACGGAACAGAACCTCCACTTCACGGGTTCTTTGACGCTTGTTGACGGTACGACGACCGAAGTGCGTACGGCCTTTGACATCTTGGCTGAACTCGCTGCCAAGCATAACCCACAGGCTTCTCAGAAGATCACGGGTATCCCGGCTGATACGCTCGTTGAACTTGCTCGTAATTTTGCCAACTACAAGGGCGTGGTTGACGACGGTTGGTACTCTTCCAAGAACGGTAATGACATCGAGCTCTATCAGATGATCGGTGTGCTGAACGCCATGAACGGTAATGTTGACCGTGAAGGTGGTCTCGTCGTGACGGCGGGTGCTGGCTTCAAGGGTCCTGGCGTTGGTGAAGGCAAGGGTCCGAACGGCGAAAAGTGGGAAAAGTCCAAGGCGAAGCGCATTGACAAGATCGTTTGTAGCGAAAGCCAGGGTAACTTGTGGACGGCTCTCGATGCTATGCTCTCGGGCAAGCCATATCCGGTTCGCGCGCTCTTCGTTGTGGGTACGACGCTCTTCCATCGTGAATCTGACTCTGAACGCTTGGCTAAGGCTTTGAAGTCCCTTGACCTTTGTGTGGTTCAGGATCTGTTGCCGCACGAAGTTTGCGACTACGCTGACTATGTTTTACCGTCCACCTACTTCCTTGAACGCTACGAAACCGCTGGCGTGAAGTGGGCCTTGGATGGCTCTGTCCATCTTAATGACGCTGGCATTCGTCCGCCTGAAGGCGTTGAAGCTCGCCACGACATTTGGATCCTTCTTGAAATCCTTCGTCGCGCCTATCCGGAACGTGCCGCTCGCGTGGGTTACACGGCCGAATTGAAGATCGCTGATGAATTCGATGCTTGGTATAAGAAGCTCGACGACAAGGCTGTGGCCAAGTTTGTCGCTGCTCAGGAAGCTAAGAAGCCGGGTTCTGGTGAAAAGATTCTCAACGATCTTAAGACCAAGGGTTGGACCACGGTCAAGAAGAAGAAGTATGGTGAATATCCGTACAAGAAGCCGTTCGGTACGCCTTCTGGCAAGATCGAAATCTACGGCTTCAAGTCCTTCGCTAAGAAGGGTTACGATGCGATCAAGCCGATCAGCGACTATGTGCCCGCACCGGCTTATAGCGCTCCGAAGCCCAATAGCAACGAATTTGTGCTTGTCTCTGGTAAGAACTGCACGTCGAGCTCTGGTTTGAACCTCTTTGTACAGACCACTCGCTTCACGGGTGACCGTACGCTTTGGATGAATCCGTATGACGCTCAGCGTCTTGGTATTCAGAACAAGGAAGAAGTCATTGTCGAAGGTGTTGACCGCGACTATCAGGCCAAGGTGACCGTGACTGTGACGAAGAAGGTTGTTCAGGGTGCTGTCTTTGCCTTCGGTTTCTCGGGCGGCGTTCGCACGAAGGAACTCGTCAACGATCCTCGCTTTGACTTTGTGAAGGAAGGCATCAACTCGCACTGGTACGCCACGGGTTACGCTCAGCCCGTCGTTGGTAACCTTGCGAACAACAGCTGCATCCGTGTCAAACGCATCAAGGGATAAGTCATGAAAAAAGTGAAAAAACAGCTGGCACATCTTTTTGATGCCACTCAGTGCATTAACTGTGGTGCTTGTGTCACGGCTTGTGCACAGACGAACTATCCGGATCTGCTCAACGAGTACATTCCGGCTTGGAATACGATTTGCAACAACATCCGTCAGGTCAAGGTTGAAAAGAACCGTCCGATGCAATTGTTGATCCAGTGTCAGCAGTGTTCGGAAGCACCTTGTGTGACGACCTGTCCGTTCGGTGCGAACTACTATGACGACAATGGTCTTGTTCGTAACGATCCGGATCGTTGCATCGGTTGCAACTACTGCATTGCTTCGTGCCCGTACGATGCTCGTTGGTCTAACCCGGTCACGGGTCTGCCCTCCAAGTGTATGGGTGAAGGCTGTCTGCAGTTGATCGAAAACGGTAGCCTCCCGGCTTGTGTGACGGCCTGCCCGGCCAGCGCTCGCCTCTTCGGTGACACGCTCGATCCGACGTCGGACATCTCCAAGAAGATTGCTTCCTCCAGAACCCAGACGCTTCTTGAAAGCCATGGGACGAAACCGAACTTCTACGTAGTGGTGCACAAATGATCGATCTGAATGATTTCACCGCGCAGGTCCAGGCCGCTCACTGGGGTTGGACGATTGCATTATTCCTCTGGTTCGTCGGTTTGTCGGGCATGGGGATGTTCTTGAACAACTGGGTGCGAGAAAAGGCTTTGGTCTATGTCTGCACCGTTGCGGGTATCGTGGGTACGCTCCTCGTGGTCAGCCACTTGACGCGTATTCTCAACCTGCCGTTCGCTGGTATCAACGCGCTGCTTGAAATGAGCTTCAATTTCGGTAGCTGGATGTTTATCGGTATCTGCCTTCTCGTTGTGCAGTGTTGCATTACGCTCTTTTACTCGATGGTCTTTGCCGGCGTCCTTTTTAAGGGCGAAGGTTGCAAGAAGATCATCCAGGGCGATTGCTTCAACCGCTTCTGCGCCGCGATTGGTGTGGCTGCTACGATCTATTCCGGCTTCCTGCTTACGCAGGCCGTTGGTGTGACCCTCTGGAACACGTCTTTGATTCCGCTCCTCTGGATCATGTCTGGTTTGGCATGCGCCTTGGGTACGATCGAACTCTTGACGGTGTTCGGCAAGCTCTCCCACGACAAGGTTTTCTGGACCCATCGTACGGCTCTCTGGGTTGAAACGGTCGAACTCTTCACGATCTTTGCCTTCGTGCATGTCGCGACGAGCTCCACGTCCGCTGCTGCCCGTGCTGGTGCTGAAGCTTTGCTTAGCGGTCCTCAGTCCCTGATGTTCTGGGTTGGTGTGATCCTTTGCGGGTCCTTGATTCCGCTGGCCATTAACCTCTTTACGCGCAATCAGAAGATTGTGGCTGTCGGGGCTATCCTTGGCATCACTGGTGCGCTTCTCCTTCGCGCCTCGGTGCTCTTCGCAGGCTACTACGAACCGATTCTTCTCTAATTCCCCCTTAGAGAAGGTCGAACTAAGCAAAGCACTGCTTAGGGTAGCCTAAGAAGCAACAGCCGCTTCGAGTACAGGCTTCGAAGCGGCTGTTGATATAAATAGATGGTCCATTGCATGGACGCCCAAAGACGAAAAAAGGGCTCTCTTGTGTTTGGCAAGGGAGCCTTTATGTTTTGTCGTAGTGTGTGGTTAGTTATTCGACTTTATTGAAATTCGTCACCGCTTCAGGGTCGATCAACATCATAAAACGCGTGATGTCCGCAGCGGTACGGGCGTTTAGTTTTTTAGATAAAGAACCACGATGCGCAATCACAGTTTTTTCAGTAATGTCGAGTTTGGTGGCGATTTCTTTGTTGAGTAGTCCACGAGCCACCCAAAGTGCGACTTCTTGTTCACGGGTTGATAAACGACGATGAGCGGATTTTGCTCGCTCAAGCATGATCGTACTGTCACGGTTGTCGATATCTCGTTGAACGGCTTTTTCGATCGCTTCAAGAAGTCGTTCGGCAGTGACAGGTTTCGAGAGAAAGTCATTAGCGCCATTTTTGACTGTTTGAACAGCCATATCAATATCACCGTGCGCCGAAATAAAGATGATGGGGAGTGGATTGCCTTGACGTTTCATTTCGTTTTGTAATTCTAACCCGCTCATTTCAGGCATACGAACGTCAAGCACCAAGCAACCCGGTATGAAATGACTGTCTTTTTCTAGAAAGTCCAACGGATTGGTGTAAGTAATGACGTTCCAACCTTCCCCTTCAATCACAAATTGCCAAGAACGGCAAACGTCGGGATCGTCATCCACGACACGAATCAGGCATTGAGATTGTAGGGAATTGATCATCACGTGCTCCAAAAGTAAACCAGATTTAATTATTTTTAATGTATTTTGTCGAGAGATTATAAACGAAGTCCCAAAATCCCTTTTTGAGGGTCTAGGTTGCAGGCAACAAAAAAAGCACCTCGATGTTGATGGTCGAGGTGCTTTTTTTCGGTAGCCAATGAATTAGTGGCGACGGCCACGGATACCACGCTTATGGTTATTGGCGTCTTCGTCCGTCTCTTCGAGGCTATCAGCATCACGCGTGACACGTTCCTGCATTTGACGAATAAGTGCGCTACTCGGCACGCCAGCGCGACGATTCAACGTATTAGCGTCGACGATGGGAATTTCATTAAGGTTATTGATCTTGTTGCGCGTGTTTTGATCAGCAGCCAAATCTTCAAGTGTCTTTTCGTTGAGTTTGGCATAGAAAGCTTCCAAAGCGTCATTGAGTGTAACGCGAAGGCTACATTCTGGCGCGAGCGGGCACTTGGGTTCAAAGCAGTCAATCAGCGGAGATTGTGCTTCAAGGGTTCGAACGATATCCCCCATGCGATATTCGGAAGGGCGTTTCGCTAAGGCGATGCCGCCAGAACGACCACGCAACGTGCAGATCCAACCTTTGAGACTAAGGAAGTGAACCACTTTAACCATGTGGTTACGAGACCATTCGAAGCGCTCAGAGAGTTCGGTCACGGTCACTAACGTTCTGCGAGGTGTGTACGTTAAATACATCAGCACGCGAAGGCTTAAGTCTGTGAATCGGGTGATGTGCATATTATGTGCGTCCTTGGTTGAGGGCTAGATTAGAACAGAAAAGATACCGATGAACTGCCCTAATAAAACTTGTTTTTGTTTCGTAAAGGTTCATAACGCCGCCAAGATCATTCTCTATGACGGCGTTTAAGTCACTTAGTTTGCGCAATTGTATTCGCTCTGAGTGATTTTGTCATCTATTTGGTAAACCCCTTAGGGTTTATCGGCCGTTAAAGTCTGCGTATGGATGCGCGAATGGATCAACCCCAACGCTTCAAGGTCCTGTTTGAGTCCGTCGACAAAGGCCTGATTACCTGTGATGTAGAAGTCAGCGTCAGGGACGATACAAACCGAGCGAACATTGGCAACAGTGATGGGACCTGCGACGTCGTAGTCCTTTCCGGCCGTTTCACTCATTAACGGACGAGTAAAGAAGCAGGCCAATCCAGCGTTGGGTAGCAATGTGACAAGTTTACGAATTTCGTTTGCTAAGGCAAAGCGTTTGCCATTCATCACCTGACACAAGACGCTCACTTTTCGTAGCGGAGAAGCAACGGCCATCTCACTCAAGAAAGCTGTGGCGGCAATACTGCCGATGCCTTCTGTGATGATCACGATCGGGGTTTCGCCGGGTTCGAGCGTGAAGTTACCATAAGGAGCGGACAAGAAAACTTCGTCGTCAATGTGTAGTTTGGCCAAATAGCCAAGGGTGCCCAAATGAGGTTCGTCACCAATTTCAACAGTGATGCGAAGCATACGGTCTTCGCTTGGACCCGTCAAGAAATAGGCGCGAGAGGTCATGTCTGGCAAACGCAGATTGACATATTGACCGGCTGTGAATATGGGCGGGAAATTATCGTCCGATGGCTTCAGAAAGAGACTGATGATGCCTCGGCCTTCTTCTTGACGAAGGGCTACTCGATAGGATTTCCATCCGCTGGCGCATGTCGTGGTTGTCATGGCAAACCTCCTGCTGATTGCGGGATACACAACCATAGACCGAAAGCAATGAAGCTACTATCGGCGTCGTCATGATGGGCGTCGACATGACGCGCGAGAAGTCGGGCCGATGGGATATCCCATGTTTATGTTGGAGTCAAAACTCCTTCGCCCAATTCCATTGTAGGCCTAAAAGCAAGGCAAAAGTAACTATATTTGCGCAACATTTGTGTTAGCGCATGAATATCATAGATTTGCTTCTTAACTGATAAAGGACCACATCAAAACCAAGATTAATTGTCCAGACAAAATACGAAGGAACATTGCTAATGGATAGACTGTCGAATAGGCCACAGCGGACGAATTCCGTTCTGAAAGTGTCGCAGCATAAGCCAGTGCAGGAGGATCGGTCGTGGCGCCAGCCATCAAGCCTACAATGCTGTGGTAATTCACGTTGAAGAAGCGGCGCGCAATAAAGCCCACAATGAGAAGCGGAATCATCGTGATGATGAGGCCGAGCAGAACATAGAGGTAGCCGTTACCTTGCGTGAGTGCATTAACAAAGCCTTCACCTGCAGCCAAACCGACACTTGCCAAAAAGAGCGCGATTCCCGTTTCACGCATCATCATGTTGGCCGATGGCGTTGTAAAACTGACAAGCTTCATGAAGCTACCAAAGCGACCAATGAGAATAGCAACGATCAAAGGGCCACCTGCTAAACCTAATTTAATGGGGACAGGCAATCCTGGTAGCACAATCGGCATGCTACCAATAATGATGCCTAGCGCCAACCCAACGAAGATCGTCAGGATGTTTGGGTTATCGAGCTTTTTAACCTTGTTACCGAGATAGTCTTCGAGTCGATGGACAGCGTGTTCGGGACCCACACAATAGACTTGGTCACCGACCTGTAAGTGCATCCCTGGGTGCGGGAACAACGTCATACCAGCTCGGAAGACGCGCGTGATGTTAACGCCGTCCATGAGGTTGAGTGAAAGGTCGCGTACCGTCATTCCGTTGACGGCGCTACGCGTAATCAAAATAGTGCGAGTGGTGACGGGTGACTTTTCACATGCCAAGTCAATATTTGTTCGTTCTCCGCCAAAGAAGGCGACAATAGCGTTTTTGTCTTCAGGCGCGCAAACAATGCGAATCACGTCACCTAAGCGGGTGTATGTGTGGCTCGTCGGAGACTCAATACGGCCTTCGCTCAAGATTCGACTACAAATAAAGGGGCGAGCAATAAAGTCACGAATTTGTCCGATGCTACGCCCTTCGATGGCGGCGTTCGTGACTTCAACATGAAAGAAGATCGGTTCGTGGTGGAGGGTCTTTTCTTCATAGTCCCAAAGCGCATCTTCTTCAGAGAGTTTGATTTTGAAAAGCTTACGCAGAATCACGGCGCACAAAATGGTGCCGACCACGCCTAACGGATAGGCGCAGGCATAAGCCACAGCAATATTTTCGCCGTGATAGTTCAACATGTCCAAAGCTTCTTGCGTAGCGCCAAGCCCTGGTGTATTCGTCACGGCCCCGTAGTGCACACCTAACATTTGCGCAAGTGTAACTTGGTCGGCGAAAACAAAGTAGAGGCCGATCGTGAGTAGTAGTCCAAGAACGACGAGCAATAAGGTGAGCAAGTTGAGTAGCATGCCACCACTCTTAAAGGACGAGAAGAAAGAGGGGCCTACCTGTAGACCAATGAAATACACAAAGAGTGTTAGGCCAAAATCTCGGACAAAGTAGAGGACGGGCGCTGGTACGCTCAGACCTAAATGCCCTGCTGCGAGCCCAGCGAACAAGATAAAAGTGACGCCTAAAGAAATGCCGGCAATACGAATACGTCCGAGCAAGGTACCCACAGCAATAATGAGTGCATACACCAAAATGATGTGAGCAATGGCTTGGGTGTCGGTAAAGAGCGAAGTGAGCCAGGACATGAAACGCAGTAATTGAAACGAGAAGATGGCAAAAGAGTCATTATGGATGAGTTGGTGTTTTTCAGCCACTAGACTTTTCCCGATTGCTCATGAGGTGGGCATGATGCTCAGCAAGTCTTTTGACGCAAAAGAAGCAGTATCTGAGTCATTGTTTTTTTGCGGTTGAGTAAATGTATAGAGACTAGCTTGATGGCAGTCAATAAGCATGGTGAAACAGACGAAAGCGCTGTTCTTCTATGGAATAACGGTATTTTCAAAATATCGTTTGCTTACTAGGCTTGAAAGTATGAGGCTCTTTATCGAGCTTCATGTGACCCTCGACGACTTGCACTAATGACGATCGTTAGTGCACTAAAGTGAGTAATTCAAATGAGAGAAGGAACCGTTTTCGAGCATCCCGTTTCACGCCGTTCTATGCTGACGGCCTCGGGCTTGCTTGCTGTTGCTGGTTTTGCATCGACCCCGCTAGCTGCGGCAGTAGCAGATGCTGTGGCAGATTTTGGCTTCTATGAATGGACTGCTTGTGTCATTAATTGCGGCCAACGTTGTCCTCTTCGTGCTTATACAAAAAATGGCCAGGTCATTCGTATTGAAACCGACAATACTGTGAAGGACGGTTGTCGCGTACGTCAGCTTCGTGCTTGCCTTAAAGGTCGCGATATGCGCGAACGTCTTTATAGTCCAGATAGACTCAAGTATCCGATGAAGCGAGTCGGTGAGCGTGGAGAAGGAAAATTTGAACGGATTTCTTGGGATGAGGCGTTGAAGACCGTCGCAGATAAACTCAAAGAAACCGTCGAAAAGTATGGTAATGAATCGCTCTATTGGCAATATTGTTCTGGTCAGCAGTCACTAGTTAATTCGCGTCGTGCGTGGTGGCGTTTGCTAAATCTTGTCGGTGGTTATCTCAAGTACTACGGATCGTATTCAACGGCTCAGATTTCGGCAGCTTTTCCAATGACCTATGGTGCAAGTCCGTCGTCCGATATCTCGCAGATTGCTAACGCCGAGTTGTATGTGACGTTTGGTCACAACCCAGCCGTGACTCGCGGATCGGGGCATGGTAAGTCTTGGCAGATGACATGTACACGTGAGCGTGATGGTGTGAAAAAGCCAAAGATGATTGTTATCGATCCTATCTACACCGACACTGCTGTGGCGCATGCCGATGAATGGATTCCGATTCGTCCAGGTACCGATGCTGCGCTTATCGAGGCTATAGCTCATGAACTCATTGTGAACAATTGGGTTGATCAGAAGTTCCTTGATGAATATTGTGTTGGCTACGATGAAAAGACTTTGCCTGTGACGGCACTAAAGGGGTCTGATTACAAGTCTCACATTCTGGGGCGTGGAGCTGATGGCGTTGAAAAAACACCTGAATGGGCATCGCGGATCACTGGTATTCCTGTTGAGACTATTATGAATTTGGCGAAGGAAATCGGTACGACGAAACCTGTTTTCTTCTCTCAAGGATGGGGGCCACAGCGTCAGGCGAACGGTGAGCAAACAAGCCGTGCGATCGCGATGCTTCCAATTTTAACTGGCAATGTTGGCCTTGCAGGTACGAGTACTGGTCAGCAAGAAGGTAATACGTCTGTCCCAGCGGTCTATTTGCCAACGGGTAACAATCCTGTTAAGGCAACGATTCCTTGCTTCCTTTGGACGGATGCTATTGTCCGCGGAAATGAAATGGATAATATCCATGACGGCATGCGTGGCGTCCAAAAGTTAGGTCACAACATCAAGATGATTGTCAACTCAGGCGGCAATACCTTGATCAATCAGCATAGTGACTCGAATCGTACTGATGAAATTCTTCGCGATACGACGAAGTGCGAATTTATAGTCGTTTGCGACAATATGATGACGCCGTCAGCTCGCTACGCAGATATCCTGTTGCCAGATACGCTTGGACCTGAAGCTGACGATGTGACGGCATCTGGTGGTTCGAACGGTGATTCAGCGGCTATTCTTCCACTTCACAAGGCTGTTGAACCGCAATGGGAACAAAGACCAAGTTGGGAAATTTGTCGTGGTATCGCAAAGTATCTAGGCAAGGAACAAGAATTCACCGAAGGCAAAACGCAACTTGAATGGATTGAGTGGTGCTATAACGAAACGCGCCGCAAAGTTCCGTCGTTGCCTGACTTTGCGACCTTCTGGAAGACTGGGCCGGTCCATATTCATGACTTGCCCAATGCGGGTATTGCCCTAGAGGCTTTCCGTAAGGATCCTAAGGCTCATCCTTTAAAGACACCATCAGGCAAGATCGAAATCTATTCTGAACGTCTTGCGAATATTGCAAAACATTGGGTGTTGCCAAAGGGTGATGTGATTTCGCCTATCCCGATGTTTGTTCGTACATGGGAAATGCCTGGCGATCCACTTCAGAAGAAATATCCGTTGCAATGCTATGGCTATCACGGCCATGGGCGTATTCACTCAACCTTCCACAACTTACCATCCATTCGTGAGCAATTCCCTGATGAAGTACTCGTCAATGTACTCGATGCTGAAAGTCGCGGTATTCATTCCGGCGACAAAGTCAGGGTGTTCAATGATCGTGGCACGGTGGAATTAACAGCTAAAGTGACGCCGCGAATTATTCCGGGCGTAGTCTCAATTCCGCAGGGTGCGTGGTATAGCCCGACACAGAGGGATGGACGAAAGATTGATGTAGGTGCCAATATCAATACGCTGACGTCGCTACGTCCAAGTCCGCTCGCAAAAGGCAATCCTCAGCATACAAACCTTGTTGAACTCGTTAAAGCCTGAGCATAAGGAGAACTAAACATGACAAAGCAATACGGTTTCGTCGTTGACGTCTCGCGCTGCACGGGCTGCAAGACTTGTGTTGTTGCTTGTAAAGATGCGCATAACCTTCCTGTGGGCATGAACTTCCGACATGTTCTTGAAGAAGTTGGCGGTGGTTGGCGTCAAGATCGCATGACGGGTGCCTGGCATCAGGATGTTCATGCGTGGTATGTATCCATCGCATGTAATCATTGCGAGGATCCTGCTTGCGTGAAAGTTTGTCCAACGAAAGCGCACTATAAACGTGACAAAGACGGTCTTGTGTTGATAGATCAGGCCAAATGTATTGGTTGCGGTATGTGTGCAAATGCATGTCCCTACGGTGCACCACAGTTGGATGTCAAAGTCCACAAGATGACGAAGTGTGACGCGTGTGTCGATCGCTTGGAAAAGGGCGGACAACCGATTTGTGTCGAAGCATGCACTCAGCGTGCGCTTCATTTTGGTGAGCTGTCTGAGTTGCGTAAAACTTACGGGCAGTGCGCGCAGACTCCACCGTTGCCTGATCCAACAAAGACTAAGCCAGCTTTGGTCATTGTTCCGTCGCCAAAGATTTCACGCTAGAGTAGATGGTTCAACCAGATGGGTAGGCGTAAGCTTGCCCATCTAGAAAGGCGCTTAGAAAACGGTCCACATACTACAAGGTAGTGGACTGTTTTTATAAATGTGTTTGCGGTTACTTCTAAAACGGAAGATCAATTTTGATGTTGAGATTTCTTGCGTAAGGATACGTAAGTGGAGAGGAAAAGAGTGAAATTCTAATATCGAGTGGTTTTACAAACACGATAAAACAACTCTCGTACAGTTTATTTTGAATGGACTAACCCAAAATGATTAGTGAAACTCCTAGTAAAACAGCTCTTGACGGATACAAATTATTACATTTGAATTAAGAAAAATTTGCACGTAGGGGTTTCCATCTAAGGAAAAACCGTATATACTTCATCCTGTGTTGAGCAACGGGGTAACCCTTAAGGGTTCACCTACAGGTTCCACAGGGTATCGGCATTTACTCCTTTGGCCGGTACCAAATGAAGAAAGCGTCGGTTTTTTCTCTCCTCCCGACGACTTTCGAAGTTTCAAGTCCCCCGGACAAGAAACAAATGACGTGAGCGTCTTCTTTGTGAAGGCAGGCTGGTCCCCTGTAGCTTATGTCGCAATCCGATCACCCTGGTCAGGTATCGGATGTATCCTCAAAATGAAACTTCGGCCTGGTCCGCTGAAGTTTCCTTGGTTGGAAGAAAAGCGGTCTGCTTGTGTGGCAGACCGCTTTTTTTGCATCTATCGAACTAAAAAAGGCATTGCAAAAAATGTCTTATTCCGAAATTGTGATCGATTTTGTGGAACTATGAAAAGCTCCCCCTGGATCCTTACCTGAGGCCAGGGGGTCTTGTTTTAGAGATCTGTGATGGCTATTTCTGCCGT
>CALEAW010000013.1 GCA_937943605.1 uncultured Sutterella sp.
GCCGGTGAGTACGACGGTATGAATCTGATCCGCGCTGCCCGACCATGGCGCGCCGCCTTCAAAGTCCTTCATGGCGCACGTGGTGACCACGAAAAAGAACTCGAAAACCGCTTCCAGATGTTGCGTGACTTGCGTACCGCTGGTTACCAAGTCGGCACCGGTGTCATGATCGGGATTCCTGGTCAAAGCCTTGAAGACCTCTGCCGTGATATTCGTACGTTCCAAAAGTTCGATATCGACATGATCGGTATGGGGCCTTACCTTTTGAGTGAGGGTGGGGAACTCCAAAACTTTGGCCAAATGGCCCCTGAACCCTTGTTGCAGCTTGCACTCAACATGATTGCTGTCACGCGTCTTGTGTTGGGTTCGATCAATATTGCCGCCGCCACGGCCTTACAAGCCATTAAAGATAACGGCCGTGAACTGGGCGTGGCCTATGGTGCTAATGTCGTCATGCCGAATCTCTCACCCTTGCAATATCGCACGGGTTATCAGCTCTATGACGGTAAGCCCAACCTTAACGACACGCCTGAACAATGTGCGCGTTCGCTTGAGGCCCGTATTGAAAGCATCGGTCGTCAGATTGGGTGGAATATGTCAGGGAGTTCTCGTCGTTGGTTACGCCGCCAGGGTCGCCCGAACGAAGAAGCCCCTGCCCAGAAGGCCTAAAGCCCTCGAAGGTCGCAAGAAAGCCCAAAACTCAGCACGCATAAGGCATATCTACGCTGTGGCGTAGAAACAACAAAATCATCACAATTCTTTATTCTGAGAATAGTTATCAGGACGCGCACTCAAAAGCCTTGATTGCGCGTCTTTTTTTTATGCGAAGCGCTGAAAAACCACTTTTTATGTGAAATCAAAGATTACTATAAAGGCAAATGAACGATCGCAGAAGGGATTCATACGATTCACTATGAGGACTTTTGTCTAGACAAAATGGACTAATCCTATACAATGGTTGATTCGTTTTAAAGAGGTCCTATGTCCAACGATCTTCGTGTAATAGTGCGCGGTTTCCTTCAGTTCCTGATCGGTGCGCTTGTCAGTTTTGGCGCCTTCAAGCTTTATGTCTGGAGTGCGATGCACCCCATTTCGCCTGAAGCCTGGGTTGAAGTGGTTCAAGAAGCCATTTTGCTTTTTGCGTCCATTGCCTTTATGGTGGCTGCCGTGCGCGTGCGTGAAGCGTCAGGCGGCTTGTGGCTTATTGCTGGCTTTTTAATGTCGCTCTTTATTCGTGAGTTGGACTGCTGGTTTGACTATATTCGTCACGGCGCTTGGAAGTACGTGTTCATCATTTGGTTAGTGATCCTTACTTGGATCATTGCAACGCGCGCTCGCGATACGATTTTCTCGGGGCTCGCACACTTCATTCGTAGCCGTGCCTGGTACTTGATGCTCGCTGGCGTCGTGATCGTGCTCGTATATTCGCGTCTTTATGGCATGAAGGGCCTTTGGGAACTCTATGCCATGGGAAGCTGCAGCTCGTGGCCTGGCATCAAGAGTTTCTCTGAAGAATCGATGGAACTCGTGGGCTACACCTTGATCTTCTTCTCGGCCATTCTCTATATGATGGATGTCGCTGAGATGAAGCGCGATCAAATTGAAGACCAGTCCAAATAATTCGTCGATACAGAGACCTAACTAAAATACCCAGAAAGCCCGGTGCCTTCTGGGTATTTTTTTGTCTTCAGAACCTGTCCTTCTTATTTGACGGTCGGCTGATCGTTCGACCTATCATCCTTGTGACTCTCATTGATGCCGTCCTTTTGAGCATCCTTCTTGACAGGCTTGGTTGGATGACAATGGCAATCCGGGCGATACATCAACACCTGATCGACGCGATAACGATCCACATTGGTAACTTCAAAACGGTAGCCCGCAAAATCAACATGGTCACCGCGCTTTGGCATACGGCGAAGCATATACATCATGAAGCCTGCCACCGTCTCATAAGTCTCTTCGTCAGGCATGCTGTCGATATCAAACTGCCGTTCAATATCGTCAATCGGCGTCGCGCCGTCCACCAACCAAGAGCCGTCAGAGCGTTTCACCAAGAGTTGCTCATCAGGCCACACTTCATATTTACCCATCACAGGCCACAAGATGTCTTTGAGGGTAATAATCCCGACAGTGAGGCCATATTCGTTAATCACAACGGCAAAGTCGTTACCGCCATTTTTAAAGAGATCCAGTGTTTCAGTGAGCGTCAACGAATCCGGAATCGTTACGACCGGGGTCACAAGCCCAGGCTCACGCAAGTTAGGCGTCTCGCCATCGGCGTAGATCTTCAAAAGCTGCTTGCCGTCAACGAGCCCCGCGACATGGTCAATATCGCCATCGACCACCAAGAATTTGTTGTGCGGGGTTTGGCTCACTTTTTCGCGAATGCTTTCGCTATCTTCATCAAACGAAAAGAAGATCACGCTATCGCGCGTCGTCATGGCACTAGGCACCAGATGGTTATCGAGTCCCATCATATTGGTAATAGCCGTGTGCGGAAGTGGGGCAATGACACCCGCCTTGGCACCCGCTTCAACGGTGGCCATCACGTCTTCGTTGGTGATTTCGTCTTCGGTGTGTAAGGGGACCTGTAGGACGCGCATGATGCCGTTGACCACGGTCGTCAAAATCCACACCAAGGGTTTGAGCATCATGATGAGAAGCATCATCGGACGAATGCATCGTACGGCGACCGCTTCAGGGCAACTCATCGCCACACGCTTAGGCAACAAGTCCGCGAACATCACAAAGAGCGCGGTAATAAATAAAAACGAACAAATAAAGGCGACCGGATCAATAAATTCGGCCGGCAAGACATAAGCAAGTAGCGAAGCAAAAAAGCCCTTAAAGACCGATTCACCGACCACACCGCCTAAAATCGCGACGGCATTACTACCCACTTGAACAACTGAAAAGAAGTAACCAGGATTGTCTTTGAGGTTGAGGACAAGCTGTGCGCGAGCATCGCCATCCTCAGCCATGCGTGTCAATCTCAAGCGTCGCGACCCTGCTAAAGCAATTTCAGACATAGCAAAGTAAGCCGCGCCAATAATCAGCAACGCGATGATGGCAACCTGAAGAACCATAAAATCTTTTTTTCCCGAACGATTCCCGTTCTATAACTAAAACGTCTTCATTTTACAACAAGTCATTTCGTATAACCCTAGAACGCAAGGGATTTTCGAGCTTCATACCTTCGACCAAAAGCGCTTATGCGCCTCATTAGGCTTATCCCACAATACCGATAAACAAAAAAAACCGCTTCTGTTGACCAGAAAGCGGTTTTTTCAGCATCAAGCGATGTGTTTGATGAAACTCAGCCTAAAATCTTGAGTGTTTGCGCCGTCAGCACGTCCACACCCATTTGGAGATGCTGTGGATCAAAGGTCATGTTGCGTGCATGGAGGCCAGGCGTACAGCCCGCACCCACGCCAAAATAAGCTGCACGAATCGATGGACGCAATTTTTTAAAGAAATGGAAGTCTTCACCACCGCCACCACAATCGTGTGCGAGCTTATCGTCGCCCAAGGTTTCGCGAATCGTCTGAGCAACGTCTGCGACAAAATCTTCGTCATAGACCGCGGCCGGAATCACGATGCCTGGCACCACGACCTTGGCCTTAGCGCCCATCGAAGCAGCTGTGTTTTCGACGGCACGACGGAGTTTTTCGAGTAACTCATCCATGATTTCGTTTGTTTGTGCGCGCAGGTCTAACTTTAAGACCGCACGATCTGGGATGATGTTATAGACCGAGCCACCAGCCTGAATGCCCGTAACCGTACAAGACCAGCTCTTGAGTGGATTACAACGAATGCCACAGATGGCTTGTGTCACCAAGGCTGCGGCTTCAGCAGCGTTGACACCCAAGTGTGGGCGCGACGCGTGAGCGGCTTGACCTTCAATATGCACTTCAACAAACGTACACGACGTATGTCGCACGGCCGCGGCACAAGTACCAGCCGGAATATCTTGAATAGGGCGCACGTGGCATCCTAAGGCGATGTCAACGTCATCGACTAGCCCCGTTTCAATCACCGACGTTGCGCCACGAAGCGTTTCTTCGCCCGGCTGAAAAAGAATCTTGAGCGTACCTTTTTTAACTTTTCCAACGAGTTGTGAAGCAGCAGAGAGCACCATCGCGCAATGCGCATCATGACCACAAGCGTGAACTGCCACAACCTCACCGTCCTCATTCTTAAAGGGGAGGGCATCCATATCAGCACGAAGCATTAAGACGGGACCAGGCGCCTCACCACGAATCACACCGATCATGCCTGTTTGCCCGACACCCGTCGTGACTTCAAACCCTAACGTCCTCAAGGCGTTGGCTAAGTAAGCTGACGTTTGCACTTCTTGAAAGCCAAGTTCTGGCGTTTTATGTAAATCTTTCCAAACGTCTACGACATTGAGGGCGGTCATGTGTTTTTTCTCCTACAAAATTTCGGTCGCGCTTAGGTCAAAGCGCTTTTGCTTATCTTACAAGAAAAAATCGTTTTTTCGGGCCCTATAAGGTATTGAACCTAGGTTGCGCTTTGCCACTTGTCCACTCGTTTACTAAATCTCGACGCACCATCGGTCAAAAAGTCCATATGACAGAACTCAGACAACAAAAAACCCAGGCGAGCACCTGGGCTTTTTGTCGCGTCAAATACGTGTCGTTGACACAGTTTTAGCGCATTGTAACGAGCACCTTACCAGTCATTTCGTCAGGGATCGGAAGCCCCATCAACGTCAAAACCGTCGGGGCGACGTCTGCTAAAACACCGTCTTCAACCTTGGCCACACGGTCAGAGACCACCAAAAGCGGGACCGGATTCAAAGAGTGGGCGGTATTAGGTGTACCGTCGGCATTGACTGCATTGTCGGCATTGCCATGGTCAGCAATCTGAACGACTTCGTAGCCGTGCGCCAAGGCAGCGTCAATCACTTCGCCAGCACAAGCGTCCACCGTCACGACAGCCTTTTCGATAGCCTCATAAATGCCGGTGTGACCCACCATGTCACCATTGGCGAAATTCAAGCAAATAAAGTCGTACTTTTCGCTTTCAATCGCATCCACCAACTGCTTGGCAACTTCAGGCGCGCTCATTTCGGGCTGAAGGTCATAGGTTGCGACCGAGGGGCTAGGCACCAAAATACGGTCTTCACCTTCATAAGGCGCTTCACGGCCGCCATTTAAGAAGAAGGTCACATGGGCATACTTTTCGGTTTCGGCAATGCGAAGCTGCTTCAAACCTAAAGAAGCCACCCATTCTCCGATCGTATTGACAACGTTTTCTTTGGGGAAGAGCACATGCAGACCCTGATAAGTCGGGTCATAAGGCGTCATCGTGCAGAAGTAAAGCGGCAAGGGTGCCATTTCAAAGTCTGGCAACGCGGCCTGCGTCAAGACGTAGGTCAGTTCTTTGGCGCGGTCATTGCGGAAATTCACAAAGACGACGGCGTCGTTAGGCTGAATGCGACCCACGGGACGACCATGTTCGTCTGCCAAATATTGCGGCTCTAAAAATTCGTCGGTAATGCTCTGACGATAAGACACACGAATCGCATCGGCCATGTCGGTGACGGGGTTACCAATGCCATTCACTAACATGTCGTACGCGCGGCGCACACGTTCCCAGCGCTTATCGCGATCCATCGCCCAATAGCGACCCACGATACTCACGAGTTGGCCAGTACATTCGGGCTTTGCCATTTCGGCGAGCATCTCATCAATGAAGCCTTCGCCGCTCTTGGGGTCCGTATCACGACCGTCCATAAAGCCATGCACATAGACCTTGGAGAGCCCAGCGGTCTTTGCAAGACGTAAGAACGCATACATATGACGATTGAGGCTATGCACACCCCCGTCAGACAAAAGCCCCATGATATGAAGCGCAGCGCCCGTCGTCTGGCAATGATTGATCAGAGCCTTGACTTCAGGATTTTCAGCAATGGAGCCATCGGCAACGGCACGGTTAATCTTCACGAGATCCTGATAGAGCACGCGGCCAGCGCCAATATTTAAGTGACCGACTTCGCTATTGCCCATTTGGCCGTCAGGCAAACCCACGTTTTCACCATCGGTACGCAACTGGGCGTGCGGATAGGCTTTCATGAATTCACCCAAACGCTGAGGTGCGACCGATCCGATCACGTCAGCGCGATTACCTGCACCGATGCCCCAGCCGTCCAAAATCATCAAAAGGACCTTTTTACGTGCCTGTGCCGTCATTGCCGTAACTCCTTATTCTTCGTCCTGAGGATCAACCATCTTGACAGGGGTTTCATGCAAAGCCGTATCGACCTCACGATCAAGCACAGACTCCACAAATTCACTCACGGACTGACCACGGTTCGCGGCGGCCTGAATAATGCGGTCATAGAGGGTTTCGTCAATGGCGACTTCAAGGGTGACGTAATTGTTATCTTCAGCCATATTCATTCTCAGTTAAATCATGTCGCATGTTTACCAGCGACAAAACATACACAATCTTTTGATTATCAGGGATCACAGCCACAGCGTCAATATTTAACAGTCTTAGCTCCTGTTGAGACCAATAAAAAAAGCGGCGCTTGAAGACTTAACCTCAAACGCCGCTCCAAGGGTTGACCTGTTTTGTAGCCCCCTAATCAAAACAACCCTTTAAGCTGGAAGCATGTTTCGCAGATTCTTGGCATAAAGGATCGCAACATACGTAATCACAATCGTGGCCACAATCAATTCAAAGTTAGCCAGGAAGCGTAACTGCATGGCGTATTCTGCCCCAGCATCAAAGGAGCCAGCCAAATTCGACAGTTTGTAGAGTGCCGTTGCACCAATCGCCATCGGGAAGGTAAAGGCCGCGTAACCAGGGCTAAACTGCAAACGAAGCAAATGCCAAAACGCAAAGTAGATCACCACCGTCATTAAAATCGCGATACCAAATAAAAGACCGCAGAGTAACAACGAAGGCTGCGAATAAACCGTCAAATAGCCAGCCAACAAAAGGCTCGCCGGTGCAGCCAAAATCGCAAACGTAGGCTTAGCGCCATTAGGCACTTCAGGCAAGAAGAAAAGGCGGTAGATCATAAGGGGCAACAAAATCGCGTAGGCGATGGCACCCATCCAAAAGAA
>CALEAW010000014.1 GCA_937943605.1 uncultured Sutterella sp.
ATGCCCCCGAGAGTACTCCGGTAGCTGATAAGGATCAGCTAACCGGGAGTTCAGGTCTGAAAGAAAACCTCCGGCGATAGCGTCACCGGAGGCTCTCTTTCACTCATCCGCACGAGGCCTGTGCGAATTTACTGGGATCAATTGTCCGTGAAGGCCTTCTTCACGCTGACCGGGAAGGCGCGGTAGCCGCTACCCGCCCCCATCTGAATTTCGACGGAAGGCTCCTTGGCGCCCCACTCGAATTCATTAAGGATCGGACGCGGGGGTCGGCTGCCGTGGCCGCCCTTGAGGCTGAAGTCCATGCCGGCCGTGGCGGAGTAGACCATGACGGAGTCCTTATCGGCTTCGTAGCGGGTGAGCGACGTCACCGGACTGTACCAGTCATAGCCTCGTTCCTTGCCGTATTCCCAAACCTGCTGAACGGTCATGTTCTTCTGGTCGATCTTGTAGATGACGGCGCGGCTGTATTTCATCGAGGACATTGCCGGCTGATCCATGTTGCGGGCGTCGCCGTTGTCGAAGACGGAGATCATACAGTAGCGCTTGTCGGACTTTTCGTCGACGCGGAAGGCCGTATGCTGCGTATAGGTCCAGTCGAAATCGGTGTCCATGCACTCGACGTCCGTGCAGTTGAGCTTGTCGCCCTTGGCGGACACCGGCGTCAGGAGCGCCTCCTTCCAGGGAGAGCGCCATCCCTTCGGAGCGCCCAGAATCCACTTGACTTTCTTGTCGCGTCCGATCTTGATGCAGGCCGACTGATGGCGGGACGAAATGATGATCGAATCGTCGGTCGGATCGTAGTCGACGGAGTTGACATGCGCCCAGTTGCGTCCAGGGCCTACGCCGGCGATGTCGCCAAATTCACCGTCGGCCTCCTGCTTCGCGAGCTCTTCGGCGGAGAGCGTCTGGCCGGATTTGGCCGGATCGATGTTGAGGCACACAGCACCCTGGTCAAGCGCCTTGATCACGTCGGAGCGATACGGGTCGAGAATGTCGAAGAGACGCCATTCGTCAACCACCGTGCCGTTCTGATCGACTTCGATCACGATGTCACGGACGGTGCGGACGCGCTTTTCATCGGCGCGGCGAAGATCGGCTGAGGCGACTCGCAGGAAGTAGTGGCCGTTCTGGGCCGGATCCATAGCATGGCTGAAGTCGCTGTAGGCATTGGGCAAACGGCGGTTCCAGATCTTGCGGCCGAGAAGGTCGTACTTGGCGTAGCGCTGGCCGAAGCCGAAAGTGAGGCAGCCGTCCGGATTCTGATGGAAGCCCATCATGACGCCGTTAGAATACGGATCCTCGGGCTTCCACAGATCGCGATAGTCGAGGAACCAGCGGACTTCGCCCTTTGTGTCGATGATGACCGTCTTCGGCGGGAATTGCCAGGTCATGGCGCCGCCCATCGGATTGTTCCAGACAGTGCGCATGGTCTGCGCATTCGGCGTGCCGAGATTGTTGACGAAGTAGAGGCGGTCTGCAAACTTCTTGTCAACCTTCTTGACCGTGATCGAGAAGAGAAGGCTCTTTTCCTTGGGGCTGCCTGACGGAATGCCGGTTATGGGACCCGCGTAGATGGTGTAGGTGAACTTGACCGTATCGACCTTGCCCTTGAAGCGCTTCTTGGCGGTCACTTCCACCTGGTTCTGGTAGTCGGGATAGAGACCGAAGACCGGCACACCGCCGTGCGTAAGAAGCTGCGCGCGGGAGACCTTGTAGGCGATTTCCTGACCGCCCTTTTTCGGCACGACGCGAACGTCTGCGTCAAGGAGCTCATAACCGCCGTTCTTAATGATGGCGGTGAGCGGCGCAATGCCGTACGGATTGACGATCACTTCGCCGAGCGGGCCGTACAGGGCGGCAAAGCCCACAACGTTGTAGCCAGAGGCCGTGCCCATGGCCATGACGCCGTTCGCGGCGCCCGCGGTCGCCGCCATCACGGCACAACTCAGAAACTTTCTGCGGTTCATTTTTCAGTCCTTTTTTTGGAATTCGGCTCGGACGCCCGCTCACACGAAGGTCCTAAGCTCCGGTCAGAAAAGACGCGGCCCGAAGCGGCCGCCGTCCCATGGGTTTTCATGTTACCGAGGAGCTCCCTCGTCTTCCATGAGCTGATTCCTCCACCATTTTGCGATTATCGGAAAATATGTTTCGTCACTTTCCGACATTCGTAAGGGGGTATCGCCTGCCCGTTCCATGCTCCCGAAAGAACGCCGTCGTGATAACCTTGTTTCGGGACCTTCAGAGAATCGGAACCACGCGAATTCTCCGATAAAACTAGCATTTCAAAGGCATCACACATGATCCAATCCCCCCTCAGCCAGCAGGATCTTCTCTTCTTCGTCACGCTCTGCCGGCTTCAGTCGCTCACCGTCTGCTCACAGAAGCTCGGGCTCAGCGTTTCGTCAGCGAGCCGCATTCTGACGCATCTTCGCGAGGTTTTCGGCGAACAGCTTTTCGTCCGCAACAAGGGCGGCCTCATCCCGACGGCGACCGCCCTGGCGCTTCTGCCTAGAGCGCTACGCCTTCTCGACTGCTATGACAAGCTCTTCGAGCCCGAAGTCTTCGATCCAGCTCTGGCACTGCGCGTCATTCGAATCGCCACCGCCGACATGGGCGCCGTTTCGATTCTCACCAAGGTCATTCCCGTCATCCTTGAGAAGGCGCCCGACCTGGACTTTCATATTCTTCCGATCGAGTCCGACCTAGTCTCAAAGCTAACCTCGGGCGAAATCGATTTCGGCATTTTTCCCGCAGAAAAGCACGCGCCGGGCGTTCACTGCGTCAAGCTCTTCGAATCGCCCTACCGCTACGTCGTCAGGACGGGCCACCCGCTCGAAGCGATCTATCACGCGCAGAAAAAACTCACAGAAGAAGACCTTGCCCGCTGGCGCCACATCAACGCGTTGATTCCACCCGGCGCAGGCATCGACATCTCCACGCATACAGAAATCACGAACCGCAACCTTCCCGGCCGCACGCAGATTCACTCTGCCTACATCCTGCCGCAGCCTGCACTGATCGCCGCCACCGACCTTGTGGGCATCATGCCCGAACTCCTCATTCGAGGAGCCCAGGATGCCGGCATCCGCATTACCGCGCTCTCGCCCGTCTTCACAGGCCTGACGCACAAGCCGCATCTCTTCTGGCACGAACGAAACGATGGCGACACGCTTTTGGGCTGGATTCGAGCCATTTTCGTGCACGTCTTCCATGAAGAAAAGAGCGCGCCGACCTTCTCGTTTCCGCTCACGTAGTTACCCTAATCTCTCCCGATAATCGAAAAAAACATCATCGAAATTCGGTAATCGCGGCGGGATTCGTCTGAAGAGACATGACGAACGCCGTTCTCTAATCTTTGACTTGATGCGAAGGCAATCCAACCGACCCGGCTTGTGCCGCCAAACATCGGGACGCAGCCGGCACCTTCGTCCTCCCAAGACCAATCCAAAGGATTAGACAACATGCATTCTACTTCCCTCACCCGAAGCGCTCTGGCCGCGGCCATTGCCATGGCCTTCGCCGGCTCGGCCTTTGCCGGTGGCCCCGGCATTCAGTTCGCGCCCGCCGCCTATCAGGAAGGCATCTCCATTCACGGCCTCATCGATACGGGCATTCAGATCCACCACGCTGGCGGGACCACCAGCACCCGCATGATGCCCAACGGCGACGAAACCTCCGCCGTTCACATTCGCGCCAGAGAAAATCTTCGCAACGGCAACTACGTTCGCATGAAGCTCTCGGCGCCGTTTAAACCCGACAGCGGCGAATTCAACAACAAAACCTCCTCGAACCAACCTGTTCTCTTCAACGAAGCCTTCGTCGCAGTTGGCGGCGACTGGGGCGAGCTCGCCGCCGGCCGCATCTCCAACATCTTCTCGGGAAGCGGCGACTACGGGATTTGCCCGCAAATTAATCCGTCGCCCATGGGCACGAACTTCCCGAATGCGGCCTTGGTGCCGATCTTCTCCTCCGGCTACTCGTTCAACAATACCGTCGTCTACAACTCGCCGCGCATCAACGGCTTCCACATCACCACCTTATATTCCAACGGACGGGACGACGACTCCGTCGGCCGCTCGAAGAGTGACCAATTCGCCGCCGTGGCGCTTACCTACATCGGAAAGCAGTTCAAGTTCGCCGTCCTACCGACCTATATCGACAACGACTCGCTCAATACAAAGGACGTGAAGCTCAACGACGAATACGGCATCGCGCTACTCGGAAGCTACTGGCCCGATCCGACAATGGGCCTGCACTTTGGATACCAGTACGTGAGAGACGGCCGTGCACTCGGCGGAAGCTATTTCAACTACTTCACGCCCGCCGCTGCCGGCGGCCCCAGCATCGCCAAATCCGAACGCGGCGTCGACACCCACGCACTCTCGATCGGACTTTCCAAGCGCTTCGGCTCTCAGAAGATCTCCGTCGTACTCATGGGCAACAAGGTCGAATACAAGGGCGACAGCCATGTTGACGGCGACAAGGACGGCTGGCGCGTCAATCCGGCCGCGATCTATCGTTACTACTTAAGCAAGCGCACGCACGTCTGGGCGGCGGCGAGCACCACCCAGAGCGGCGGCCTCTACAAGAAGTCCCGCAGTTTTCAGGCCGATCCGACCAAGGCCTGGGACGTGGGCACAGGCCTTGTCCATCACTTCTGACACTCGTTATCAAACCGGGATTTGAGGCCCGGGCGAATCCGTCGGGCGCGGCTCTCGCAGGAACCGCGCCCTGCTTTTTAAGCGCTTTAGTTGATTCCTCTATCACCCAGTTTTCGCCTCACCCCCGCCATTCACCCAAATCTCGCAATATTGCCGTTTTTAATGCCTATTGATTTTGTCGTTAGAGTGAAAGATCACAAGTCTTCTTTTTAATAGGTTCATAGGTTCCTCCATGGGTTTCGAAATCCTTTCCAATAAAGCACTTCACGACATTTCGATCAAAGTCATTGGTGTGGGCGGCGGTGGCAATAATGCCGTTAACCATATGATCCGAACGGGCGCAGAACCAATTGAATTTATTGCAGTGAACACAGACCACAAGGCATTAATCAAATGTGAAGCTCCAGCAAAGATTCAACTCGGTACCACGGGCTTGGGCGCAGGATCTCGTCCTGAAATCGGTCGTACGACGGCCATTGAAAAAGAAGGCGAAATCCGTGCAACGTTAGAAGGCACCGACCTTCTCTTTATTACGGCCGGCATGGGTGGTGGCACTGGTACGGGTGCTGCGCCTGTGATTGCACAGATTGCTAAAGATATGGGAATCTTGACGGTTGCAGTTGTGACAAAGCCTT
This sequence comes from uncultured Sutterella sp., assembly GCA_937943605.1. Taxonomy (GTDB): domain Bacteria; phylum Pseudomonadota; class Gammaproteobacteria; order Burkholderiales; family Burkholderiaceae_F; genus Sutterella. Next base: position 5,297 of record CALEAW010000014.1, read on the forward strand.
TTAGTTTTGAAGGCGGTCGTCGTATGTTGCTCGCTGAAGCCGGTATCAAAGGTTTAGAAGAGCATGTCGATGCGTTACTCGTGATTCTGAACGAAAAACTTGAAACAACCATGCCAGACACTGCAACGATGCAAGAATGCTTCAAGATGACCGACGACATTCTTTATAAGGCGTGTGTCGGCATCCCGGCCATTATTCATACGCCCGGCGTCATCTCGGTTGATTTCGAAGACCTTCGTACGATCATGAGTCAACGAGGCCCCGCGATCTTTGGTTTAGCGAGTGCTTCGGGCGAAAACCGCGTGACAAACGCCATGCTGAATGCGCTCTCTTGTCCATTATTAGAAGGCGCTCGCCTACAAAACGCACGCGGCCTCTTGGTGTACTTTACGAGTGATGAGTCGTTAACGCTCACCGAAGTGCGTCAAGCTATGGATCAACTCAAAGCTTTTCAACACCCGAACGCTGAAATCATTTTAGGCACTGCCATTGACCCTTCAATGGGTGACGAAGTGCGTGTCACGCTTTTGGCAACTGGCCTACAAGAACCTAGCGAAGCCAATGAGGCGCTCTCGATGGCGGAGGCCGGTCAACAAATCGTGAACCCCGTGGTCATGCCAACGATCCCGACCTTGAGTTCAACGCCAAGCGCCGCTGCTACAACGCCTGCTGAAACGCCAGCCGAAGCGCCGACCCTGACACCCACCTCAACAGCAACCGAAACGCAGACAAACAACGCGCCGAAGCCCCAAGCTACGCAAGCAGAGCCCAAGACGACACCCACCGAAACGCCTAAACCCGCTGCGCAAGCCTCGGCTACCACGACCACGTTTAAACACTTTGAGATTCCGACCTATTTACGAAACTTTTAAGTCACGCTGATTTAGAGCAACAGCCATACAAAGATCAGGTAACCTTGATAGACCATGTGACCTTTTTGTCTTCTAAAAGCGTCTTATTGAAGAGCACACCATGACGAAAGTAGCTGAAAAAACAAACCTAAAGAAAAGCCATTGGCTTTTAATCTTTGGCGAAGATGTCCGTTATTTACCGACGACACTCTCTGCGCTTTTTGATCGTCAGCTGATGCACGTGCCACATAAGGTCACGGTCTATCACGAGCAGCAACGCTATCTTCAAGTCGTTAAACCGAAGTTGGGAACTCGGCTTGGTGAACACAAAGCCGTATTTGATTCTCTCACCCGTCTGACGCCCATTCGAAAAGACGGCACGCTCATCGAGTCCGTGAATACGGAGACCGACCTTGACGCAGTCAAAGAGAGCTTAGAACGCTTTGTTCGAGCGGCAAGTGATGACAAGAAGGCCCCACTTCAGATCATGATGATGGGGGTTGGTGCCCGGTACGAAGACATTATTCGTCGTGCCATCTTGCTTTGCGGGACAAGCCACACAGACCTATTTATCATCAACACATGGCACCCGACCGGTATTCGTACGCTCCACTACCACAAGCCCGCGCACTATTTAGGGAGTGAGCTGCCTGACGTGATCGACCTCAAGGAGGCGACCTTTGTTGGCGATGAATACCTCGACTATCAGCCAGAGTTTCCCAGGTTCATCGAAGAATACGCAATATATAGTCACCTCAAGAAGGCCTATACCAACGATCTCTATTTTGCGTTTACGTACGGATCTCTGGTCATCAAGCCACAGGTCGTACTCAAACCTACACGCTCAAAATGGGCTTTGCATATCGATGAGGAGATGGTGCCTTTGCCTGACAACCTCTGCACGTTGCTAGCATGGATTTTGATTCGTACGCTCGTAGACCGCCCGACCTATATTGTGCCTGCTCACTTTGATGATGCCCACAACTTCTGGCTTCGCTATCAATACTGGCAGTGCTTATCGCGCATCACGTCGCCCGTCAAAGCCAATAATGCAGGTAGCCAAATTTTTGGCCTCTCGATGGATAGATTAGATCGCTATATGAATGCTATCTCGTACCATCAGATGCCTACGGGTGAAGACTTTTATGATCAGCTCGTCAAAGACTTGACGGCTGCCAATTTGATCGGATCGTTCAACACAGGCAACGACCTATTTCAGCGTAAGATCACATCTGACCGAACGAAATTGAATAACAAGATCAAAGAAACGCTCGCAAGCAATCAGCTTTCGAGTAAAGCAGCGGCCGTTTTGGCGGGCTTTATGGTTAACAATATGGGCCACAAAGGGCTTCGTCATTATGATGTCAGTTATGACGACTTTGGTTTTTTAAAGATTGACGACCGCGTGGCAAAGCTTTTTGAAGTATGCGGCTATGGTCCGCGGTACTGGCAAAGTATCTAAACCTATCATTTTAATGCGTCAATTAATGTACCAAACAGCTTATTGTTAACCTGATACGCCGCAATGGACAAACGCCTGTTGGCAAAACACTTCAACAATGCGTATAATCGCTATGTCTTTCGCCGCTTCTCCCATTCCACTTTCTCATGAGTAGCGAAAGACTGCGTGGTTGCCCTTTGCAGTCTATGCCCATCGACTGCTATCCCCAGGTCAATCACGTAACGAAGTCATAGATGTTGTTTGTTCCTATGATTTCTTTTTTTCTGGCTACTCGGTCCTCCTCCGAGTAGCCTTTTTTTTGTTTTTTTTTGTCACCCAAAAGCAAACGCCCCGTGTTTCCACGAGGCGTCTTTTGGATTATCCGGCAAAGAAGCTAGCTACTATGGCCAAGCTTTAGAACATCTGATTGAGGTGTTCGAGTTCCTTTTTGCGTTGCGCTTCTTCTTCGTGCTTTTCTTCCATCATGCGAGCGAGCTCTTGATCAAAGACTTGTTTACCCACAAAGAAAAACGTGATAGGTGCATCATCTTGGTGGTGACCCGTTTCAACCACACTCATCTGCGTGTCATGCCAATAGTGCTTCACCATGCCACGGTTTTCAACAGCACCAATGGGACCCAGGGTTTTAGAGAGCTTATCGCGCATGAGTGCGACGCCAGGCCCCTCTTTGGGGTAGCTCACCATGAGGCCTAAACTCCCTCTAAACTGCTCAACAGACAAACGTGGGTGACCAGGCAACATAATGCAAGGCTTAGGGTGACCGTCTTTAGCCATACGTACAAGTTCACCATCGTCTTCAATGCGGCAGCCAAGTTCTTCAGCTTCGACCTCGGCAAGTTCCATATAAGTCTCGCCCGGCGTCAAAATACCAAAGAGTCGACCGATGTGCTGCGCCGCATCTTCGTGAGCTTGCGCTAGACGTGCTTCATGTTCATGCTTTTGCGCGGCTTCAAGTTCACGCTTTGCCTCCGCCTCTTGAGCACGACGTTCGTCTTCAGCTTCAATGGCCGCTAAACGAGCTTTTTCGCCTTCAGCACGGCTTTTAACTTGATCGTAATAGTCGGCCGGTCGAATTTCGATTTCGTAGCTACGCAAAAAGCCCATGGCTTTCAGAATGATCGTACGATCGTGCGCTTTAAAAAGCCATTGATGCTCTTTACCGCGCCCCGCAGCAACATAAGGCTCGCCCCAACGATGGCGCATCGCTGAAAGTAAACCGTCCTTATCAAGATTAGAGCCTGCGTCAATCTCGATCACATCTTGTCCGTCTTTATTTTGAAAGAAGACCGTCACCGGGAAACAGTTAGCCATCCCCTGATCTTCAGGGAGCAAGCGATAGAACCAACCATAGGTATTGGTCATCGAGGCGGTCGGGTCCTGTAAAAGACGATTATTGGATCGATAGTGGCACCCCATGCCCTTTAAACGCGTGAGGATCTCGCCGTGCGTTGTCTTGCCTGGCACATAAAAACGATTGACCTGGTCAATACTACGCATCAACGTATCAACGCGGTGCGTTTGTGCAGCCATTGCCGTCACGCTTGTGGTCATCAGCAATGTAGCCAGGAGTCCTGATAGTAGAGAATCTCTCATCGAAAGAATCCGCTCAAAATTTGAATGGTCGAATTATACGCACTCAAAAAGAGTCACTCTCATCGTGAATTTCTCTCAAACGGGTACACTCGGCGCTCAGAACTAGCGTGAATATTTT